>NZ_PYUK01000026.1:0-88452 GCF_003097365.1 Pseudomonas sp. B1(2018) | reverse complement strand
CACACAGACGCGGGATGGAGCAGTCTGGTAGCTCGTCGGGCTCATAACCCGAAGGTCGTCGGTTCAAATCCGGCTCCCGCAACCAAACATCAAAAAAGGCTACTCGAAAGAGTGGCCTTTTTTGTATCTGTTGAAAAAGTCCTTTCGCAACAATGATCTGTCACTGTGCAGCAAGCCGTTTGGGGCCACCCATGCGCCGGGTTCAGACTATGCTCTATTGCAGGCTGAAGCCCTCACGACTGATGTCGCGCCGTCTCCGCCGCCCGGTGATAGGCGTTAATATTTGTGATTATTTTTTTCTACAGGGATTGGTAACTTGGCTGGATACCCCCATCCTGTCGCGCACAATCCAAGAGGTGATTGATGCGCGCCAACTCGTCTGATTCACAAGACACTGTCACAGCGACACAACCGATCAAGGCTGAGCGTTTGCGCCTGCTTGATCGATTGAGCAAATACCGTCAACCCATTGGCCTGGCGGTCACCCTGCTGTTGTTCGCGATCGCGTTGATTGCCTGTCGCCACCTGCTGAGCGAACTCGACCTTTACGCGCTGCACGACTCGATCCTCGAAGTTCCAAAACCTGCCTTGTTGGGCGCCCTGGGCGCAACCGTGGTGGGCTTCATCATTCTGCTCGGCTACGAATGGTCGGCCAGCCGCTATGCCGATGTGAACCTGGCACCGCGCACGCTGGCACTGGGCGGTTTCACGGCCTTTGCCATCGGCAACGCCATCGGCCTTTCAATGTTGTCGGGCGGCTCGGTGCGTTATCGCCTCTATGCCCGTCATGGTCTGGGAGCAGCTGAAGTCGCGCGCATGACGCTATTTGCCAGCCTCTCGCTGGGTTGCGCCCTGCCGCCGCTGGCCGCCCTGGCGACGCTCAGCGACCTGCCTGCCGCCGCCACCGCCCTGGGAATCTCCGAGACATTGCTTGGCATAGTGGCGAGCGCCGTGCTCGTGCTGTTTTCGGTGCTGGCCATCGGTATCTACCGTCGCCGGTTGCCGGAACAGCCTTACCCGGACAACCTGCTGGTCAGGATCGGGCGCCGCACCCTGCGCCTCCCCGGGACTCGCCTGACGTTCCTGCAATTGATCATCACCGCCCTGGACGTTGCCGCCGCCGCAACGGTGCTCTATCTGCTGCTGCCGGAAACGCCACCCTTCGGTGCGTTTCTCCTGGTTTACCTGTTGGCGCTGGCCGCTGGCGTGCTCAGTCATGTGCCGGGCGGTGTCGGGGTGTTCGAGGCGATCTTGCTGGCAGCCTTTTCTGACACACTGGGTGCTGCGCCGCTGGCGGCCGCCCTGCTGCTCTATCGCTTGATCTACGTGGTCCTGCCCTTGCTGGTGGCCTGCCTGCTGTTGCTGGTCAACGAAGGTCAGCGCCTGTTCCAGACACGCCAGACATTGCGCGCGGCCTCGGGCCTGGCGGCGCCGATACTGGCGGTGCTGGTGTTTTTGTCCGGTGTTGTCCTGCTGTTCTCCGGCGCCACCCCGGAAATCGACACCCGCCTGGAACACATCGGTTTTCTGATCCCCCATCGATTGGTCGATGCTTCGCACTTTGGCGCCAGCCTGGTCGGCGTGCTGTGCCTGTTGCTGGCCCAGGGCCTGCGCCGCCGGTTGTCGGCCGCGTGGATGCTGACCACTATCCTGTTGCTGGTCGGCGCCCTGCTCTCACTGCTCAAGGGTTTCGACTGGGAAGAAGCCAGCCTGATGGTGCTGACGGCGAGCCTGCTCGGGGTATTCCGCCGCTCGTTCTACCGCCCCAGCCGTCTGACCGAAGTACCGTTCTCGCCGCTGTACCTGGTGGCCAGCCTGTGCGTGCTCGGGGCGTCGATCTGGTTGCTGCTGTTCGCCTATCAGGACGTTCCGTACAGTCATCAACTCTGGTGGCAATTCACTCTGGACGCCGATGCCCCTCGCGGCCTGCGTTCGCTGCTCGGGGCCGCCGTGCTGCTGGTCGTGGTGTCGCTGACCTGGTTGCTGCGCACCGCACGTCCGGTCATTCACCTGCCGACACCCGAAGAGCTGGAGCGCGCCAGCAAGATCCTCATGGCCTCCGCGCAACCCGATGGTGGCCTGGCCCTGACCGGTGACAAGGCGCTGCTATTCCACCCCAACGACGAGGCGTTCCTGATGTACGCCCGTCGCGGCCGCAGCCTGGTGGCGCTGTATGATCCGATCGGCCCAGGCCAGCAACGGGCGGAAATGATCTGGCAGTTCCGCGACCTGTGCGACATCCACCACGCCCGCCCCGTGTTCTATCAAGTGCGCGCAGAGAACCTGCCGTACTACATGGACATCGGCCTGACCGCGATCAAGCTCGGCGAAGAAGCCCGGGTCGATCTCAAGCGTTTTGATCTCGAAGCCAAGGGCAAAGAGATGAAGGACCTGCGCTATACCTGGAACCGTGGCACCCGTGACGGCCTGTCGCTGGAAATCTTTGAGCCGGGCCACGCGCCGATGGATGAGCTCAAGGTGATCTCCGATGCCTGGCTGACCGGCAAGAACGTCCGCGAGAAAGGTTTTTCGCTGGGCCGTTTCAGCGATGACTACCTGAAGTATTTCCGCATCGCGGTGATTCGTTTCGAAGGACGCCCGGTGGCGTTCGCCAACTTGCTCGAGACCTACGGCCATGACCTGGCCAGCCTCGACCTGATGCGCGCGCACCCGGACGCCCCGAAGCTGACCATGGAATTCATGATGGTCGGCCTGATTCAACATTATAAAAACCATGGATACGCGCGTTTCAGCCTGGGCATGGTGCCGCTGTCGGGGTTGCAACCCCGTCGCGGCGCGCCATTGACCCAGCGCCTGGGCTCGATGGTATTCCGCCGTGGTGAGCAGCTGTACAACTTCCAAGGCTTGCGCCGCTTCAAAGACAAGTTCCAGCCTGATTGGGAACCCCGTTATATGGCCGTGCCCGCCGGACTCGATCCGCTGGTTGCGCTGGCCGACACTGCTGCCCTGATCGCGGGCGGCTTGACCGGATTGGTGAAACGCTGATGATTCAACGCTCCTTGCGGTATGTATTGGGCACACTGGTGATAGTGGCCCTGATTCTCGGTGGCGGTTTCTGGTACCTGAAACGTCCGGCGCCGGAACCGACCCTCGAATCCCTGACCCCGGCCGATGGTGCGGCGATGACCCGCGTCATCCCCGGTACCACGCCACGCGCCCAGGTGCTGGTGGCGGTCAACGAAGACCAGAAACTCAGCGACAAGCAATTGATGACCCTGAGCCGCAGTGGCTCGGCGCAGATTGTCCAGGTGATCCTGCCCAAGGACTGCCTGCTGCAAAGCCGCGCCCTGCAATCGGGCCTGAGGGAACTCAAAGGCCCGGCGACCCTGGTCAGCGGCATCGGCCCGGGTGCCGTGCTGGCCTGGCGCTGGTTGTCCGAGCAAAAGGACGACAAGGCTTACGCCGTCTCGGTCGATTTGGCCCTGGAAAAGGGAGGTTGCACGCACCTGTTGCCAAAAAGCGCGACCCACGGCCACTGGCTGGCAGCCTGGAACGACAACCCGGATGACACCAGCGCCGGCTTCGTGCGTGATCAACCGAACGCCGAAACCAGCATCAGCGACTACGACATCAACCTGCCGCAAGTGCTGAACAACGAACTGCGCAAGATCCTCGTCGGCGGCGACAAAGCCGCTGGCGGCCTGCAGATTCCGGTGGTCGAAGTGCCCGCCGGTCAGGCCAGGGACACCGTGACCCTGTTCCTGTCCGGTGACGGTGGCTGGCGCGACCTCGACCGCGACGTGGCGGGCGAGATGGCCAAGATCGGCTACCCGGTGGTGGGCATCGACACCCTGCGCTACTACTGGCAGCACAAGAGCCCTGAGCAAAGCGCGCTGGACCTGGCCGAACTGATGCAGCACTACCGGCAGAAATGGGGCACCAAGCGCTTCATCCTGACCGGATACTCGTTTGGTGCCGACGTTCTGCCGGCAATCTATAACCGCCTGGCCGAATCGGAACAGCAACGCGTCGACGCAATCATCCTGCTGGCCTTCGCCCGCACCGGCAGCTTCGAGATCGAAGTCGAAGGCTGGCTCGGCAACGCCGGCAAGGAAGCCGCCACCGGCCCGGAAATGGCCAAGCTGCCCGCCGCCAAAGTGGTGTGCATCTACGGCGAAGAAGAAACCGACGAGAGTGGCTGCACCGACAAGACGGCGGTGGGCGAAGCCATCAAGCTGCCTGGTGGCCACCACTTCGACGAAAACTACCCGGCGCTGGCCAAGCGTCTGGTGGAGGTGATCGAGAAGCGGCAGGTGAAGGAAACGGCTGCTACAGAGTGATCTGACAGCCTGCAAAAAAGCCCCCGCTGCCTTACGGTCCCGGGGGCTTTTTCATTCTGGAGCACCACAGATCCCCTGTGGGAGCGGGCTTGCTCGCGATAGCGGTAGATCAGTCAGCATTTCTGTTGAATGTGGCACCGCCATCGCGAGCAAGCTCGCTCCCACAGAGGTTCTGAAGTATCCAGCGACCAGGTACAAAAAAGCCCCCGCTACCACAATGGCAACGGGGGCTTTTTGATGAGGCTTACATCTCGACCTGAGTACCCAACTCAATCACCCGGTTCAGCGGCAGATTGAAGAAACGCAAATTGCCGTTGGCGTTCTGCAACATGAAGGCAAACAGCGCCTCGCGCCAACGAGACATGCCTTCGAGCTTGGAGGCGATGACCGTCTCGCGACTGAGGAAGTACGTGGTGCGCATCGGGCTGAAGTCCAGTTCATCGAGGTGACACAGTTTCAGCGCCTTCGGTACGTCCGGCTCGTCGGTGAAGCCGAAGTGCAGGATCACCCGGAAGAAACCTTCGCCGTAGGAATCCACCTCGAAGCGCCGCGTCGGCGGTACCCGCGGGATGTCTTCGTACACCACCGTCAGCAGCACCACTTGCTCATGCAGCACCTGGTTATGCAGCAGGTTGTGCAACAGCGCGTGGGGCACGGCATCCGGCCGCGCCGTGAGGAACACGGCAGTACCCTGAACGCGATGGGGCGGTTGTACCGCGATACTGCTGATAAAGATCGGCAGCGGCAAACCACCCTCATCGATGCGCTCGACCAGCAACTGCTTGCCGCGCTTCCAAGTGGTCATCAGCACAAACAGCGCGAAGCCGGCGATCACCGGAAATGCACCGCCCTGAACGATTTTCGGCACGTTGGCGGCGAAGTACACACCGTCTACCAAGAGGAAACCCAACAGGATCGGCACCACAAGCACCGGTGGCCACTTCCAAAGCAGCAGGATCACCGCGGACACCAGGATACTGGTCATCAGCATGGTCCCGGTCACGGCCACGCCGTAGGCCGAGGCCAGGGCGCCGGAGGATTCGAAACCCAGCACCAACAGCACCACGCCGACCATCAACGCCCAGTTCACCGCGCCGATGTAGATCTGGCCCTGTTCGGCACTGGAAGTGTGCCGGATGTGCATGCGCGGAATGTAACCGAGCTGGATCGCCTGACGGGTCAGGGAGAACGCACCGGAAATCACCGCTTGCGAGGCAATCACCGTGGCCAGGGTCGACAGGCCGACCAGCGGGATCAGTGCCCAGCTCGGTGCCAACAGGTAGAACGGGTTACGGGCAGCTTCCGGATCGCCCAGCAGGAGTGCGCCCTGGCCGAAGTAGTTCAGCACCAGCGCCGGCAGCACGAGGATGAACCAGGCACGAGCGATCGGCTTGCGACCGAAGTGGCCCATGTCCGCGTACAGCGCTTCGGCACCGGTCAGTGCGAGCACCACGGCACCGAGAATCGACAGGCCCATGCCCGGATGCACCATGAAGAAACGCACGCCCCACACCGGGTTCATCGCTTCCAGGACTTCCGGATGCTGGCTGATGCCATAGACGCCCAGTGCACCCAGCACCAGGAACCAGGTGACCATGATCGGCCCGAACAGAATGCCGATGCGCGCGGTCCCGTGACTCTGGATCAGAAACAGTGCGACCAACACCACCAGTGACAATGGCACCACCCAATGGTCGATGCCTTCGAATGCCAGCCCCAGGCCTTCAATCGCCGAAAGCACGGAAATCGCCGGGGTAATCATGCTGTCGCCATAGAACAGCGCCGCACCGATCAGTCCGCAAACCACCAATAGTGTGCGCAACTTCGCGTGGCCCGCCGCCGCCCGCCGGGCCAGTGCGGTCAGGGCCATGATCCCGCCTTCGCCCTGGTTGTCAGCGCGCAGGACGAACATCATGTACTTGATCGACACGACCCAGATCAGCGACCAGAAAATGAGTGCCAGAATCCCCAGCACCCCGTCATGGTTGACCGGCACGCCATAGCCTCCGGAAAACACTTCCTTGAGGGTGTACAACGGACTGGTGCCGATATCGCCATAAACCACCCCGACTGCCGCGACCAGCATACCGATCGGCTTCACCGCCGAATGCTCTGCACCGGCAGCCTGACTACTTGCCTGACCCATCCACCACTCCTACTTCTCAGACCCGGGCTTCTTTGAAAGAAGCACTATGCTTTGTCGTGCAGCATGCGCTGTTTTACTTCAGGTTACAGACGTTTTGTTGACTGTAAAAAACCAGTAAAGCGTAACGGCGCGAAGCATAGCGCAGCACTCGTCGTATTTCCCTGCATAAAGCTGGTCAAGTGGGCTTACCATCGCTAGAATTGCGCACTTTTTGACCAGAGGCGCCAAATAAGCGCCCGTCCGTCGTCTTGCCGCACTCGGCACGAGGCGTCACAAAATACCGAGGTTAGACATGTCCACCACTCCTGCGTCGGCCAATCCAAAGGTTGGCTTCGTATCCCTGGGCTGCCCCAAAGCACTGGTCGACTCCGAGCGCATCCTTACCCAGCTGCGCATGGAAGGCTATGACGTTGTCTCCACTTACCAGGACGCCGATGTCGTGGTGGTCAACACCTGCGGCTTCATCGATTCGGCCAAGGCCGAGTCCCTGGAAGTGATCGGCGAAGCCATCAAGGAAAACGGCAAGGTCATCGTGACCGGCTGCATGGGCGTCGAAGAAGGCAACATTCGCGACGTACACCCGAGCGTGCTGGCCGTGACCGGTCCGCAGCAGTACGAGCAAGTGGTCAACGCCGTGCACGAAGTCGTGCCGCCACGCCAGGACCACAACCCGCTGATCGACCTGGTGCCGCCACAAGGCATCAAGCTGACTCCGCGCCACTACGCCTACCTGAAGATTTCCGAAGGCTGCAACCATAGCTGCAGCTTCTGCATCATCCCGTCGATGCGCGGTAAACTGGTCAGCCGTCCGGTGGGCGACGTCCTCGACGAGGCCCAGCGCCTGGTCAAGTCCGGCGTCAAGGAACTGTTGGTGATCTCCCAGGACACCAGCGCCTATGGCGTCGACGTGAAATACCGCACCGGTTTCTGGAACGGCGCGCCGGTGAAAACCCGCATGACCGAACTCTGCGAAGCCCTCAGCACCCTCGGCGTCTGGGTTCGCCTGCACTACGTTTACCCGTACCCGCACGTTGACGAACTGATCCCGCTGATGGCCGCCGGCAAGATCCTGCCGTACCTGGACATCCCGTTCCAGCACGCCAGCCCGAAAGTGCTGAAGTCGATGAAACGCCCGGCCTTCGAAGACAAGACCCTGGCACGCATCAAGAACTGGCGCGAAATCTGCCCGGACCTGATCATCCGTTCGACCTTCATCGTCGGCTTCCCGGGCGAAACCGAAGAGGACTTCCAGTACTTGCTGAACTGGCTGACCGAAGCCCAGCTCGACCGTGTCGGCTGCTTCCAGTACTCGCCGGTAGAAGGCGCACCGGCCAATGACCTGGACCTGGAAGTCGTCCCGGACGACGTCAAGCAGGACCGTTGGGAGCGCTTCATGGCGCACCAGCAGGCCATCAGCTCGGCGCGCCTGCAAATGCGCATCGGCCGCGAGATCGAAGTGCTGGTCGATGAAGTCGACGAGCAAGGCGCCGTGGGCCGCTGCTTCTTCGACGCCCCGGAAATCGACGGCAACGTATTCATCGACAACGGCAGCAACCTCAAGCCGGGCGACAAGGTCTGGTGCAAAGTGACCGACGCCGACGAATACGACCTGTGGGCTGAACAGATCTAAACGCAAAAAATACAAAAAGCCCCGCTCTCTTGACGAGATGCGGGGCTTTTTTACGGCTATCGTTTGCACATGGAAGGATTCCTATCAACCACTGCAAAAGAGGCAGACGGGCATGCGTCAGCATTCGGTCATCCACACGCCGAAACTCGGCGACTACGAAGAATTGACCCGGGTCTGGGAGGCCTCGGTGCGCGCCACCCACGACTTTCTGCCGGACAGCTACATCGAACTGCTGAAAAACATGGTGCTGACCCGCTACCTCGACTCGGTGATGCTGATCTGCACCAAGGATTCGAGCCAGCGCATCACCGGATTCGCCGGCGTCGCGGCCGGCAAGATCGAAATGCTCTTCATCGACCCCGACCATCGCGGCCAGGGCCTGGGGAAGAAATTGTTGCGTTATGCCCTGGAACACCTGAACGCCGATGAGCTGGACGTCAACGAACAGAACCCGCAAGCCCTCGGCTTTTACTTCAAACAGGGTTTCGAGGTCATCGGTCGCTCGGAAGTCGATGGCATGGGCCAACCGTATCCGTTGTTGCACATGCGTATGCGTCAAAACCAGCAACACTCCCGACATGGCTGACACAACACCGAGCCCCGTGTAGGAGCTGCCGAAGGCTGCGATCTTTGCTTTAAAAGATCAAAAGATCACAGCCTTCGGCAGCTCCTACAAATGGAACCGGGATTAACCGGCGCCAGGCAGGTACAATGCCTACCCCCTTTTTGTTACGGCCCTGACATGACTGACCCGATTCGTCTCTCCAAACGCCTCATCGAACTCGTCGGCTGTTCCCGTCGGGAGGCTGAGCTGTTCATCGAGGGCGGCTGGGTCACCGTCGACGGCGTGGTCATCGACGAGCCGCAATTCAAGGTCGACACCCAGAAAGTCGAGCTTGATCCAGAAGCCAAGGCCACCACGCCGGAACCGGTGACCCTGCTGCTCAACGTGCCGGCCGGCATGGACGCAGACACCGCCATGGCCACCCTCGGCGCCGAGACCCTGAGCGAAGAACACCGCTACGGCAAGCGCCCCTTGCGCGGGCACTTCCTGCGCCTGACCGCCAGCACCGACCTGCAGGCCAACGCCAGCGGGCTGCTGGTGTTCACCCAGGACTGGAAAATCCTGCGCAAGCTCACCGCCGACTCCAGCAAGATCGAGCAAGAGTATGTGGTCGAGGTTGAAGGCGAGATGGTGGCTCACGGCCTCAACCGTCTGAACCATGGCCTGACCTACAAAGGCAAGGAGTTGCCGGCGGTCAAGGCCAGTTGGCAGAACGAAAACCGCCTGCGCTTTGCCATGAAGAACCCGCAACCGGGCATCATCGCCCTGCTGTGCCAGGCCGTGGGCCTGAAGGTCGTCGCCATCCGCCGCATCCGCATCGGCGGCGTGTCCATCGGCAAAGTGCCCGTGGGGCAATGGCGCTACTTGTCCGGCAAAGAGAAGTTCTAAGGCTTTGCGCACCGCCACACTTTTCGGTGCTGCTGTTTTCGGCGGCACCCATAGCTGAATTATCAGGACCGCACACATGATTCATAACGACGTACTGCGCAGCGTGCGCTACATGCTCGACATCAGCGACAAGAAAGTCATCGAGATCATCAAGCTCGGCGGCCTGGACGTGACCCTGGCAGACCTGGTGACCTATCTCGACAAGAAAGAGGAAGACGAGGAAGGCTTCGTGCGCTGCCCGGACGAAGTCATGGCACATTTCCTCGACGGCCTGGTGATCTTCAAGCGCGGCAAGGACGAAAGCCGTCCGCCGCAGCCGATCGAAGTGCCGGTGACCAACAACATCATCCTGAAAAAGCTGCGGGTCGCATTCGAGCTGAAAGAAGACGACATGCACGCGATCCTCAAGGCCGCCGAGTTCCCGGTGTCCAAGCCCGAGCTGAGCGCGCTGTTCCGCAAGTTCGGCCACACCAACTATCGCCCGTGCGGCGACCAGTTGCTGCGCAACTTCCTCAAGGGCCTGACCCTGCGCGTTCGCCCCCAATAAACCACCGCACCCCTGTAGGAGCTGCCGCAGGCTGCGATCTTTTGATCTTGCTTTTAAAAATCAAGATCAAAAGATCGCAGCCTGCGGCAGCTCCTACACAGGTGGTTCAGGGCTTGGCCGTATGGCCATTCATTCCGCGCAAAAATAGTGGCTCCGTTTCGGACGGCTGACGACTAGGGTATCAAGACCCTCAGCTCTCAGGATTCGCCATGCATCCCTACTTCTCCCTGCAAGGCCGCACCGCCCTGGTGACCGGCGGCACCCGTGGTATCGGCAGGATGATCGCCAAGGCCTACGTCGAAGCAGGCGCCACCGTGTACGTCTGCGCCCGCGACGCCGAAGCCTGCCGGCAAACCGCCGACGAACTCGGCGCGCTTGGACACTGCCACGCCATGGTGGCCAACCTCGCCACCGAAGAGGGCGTCCTGCAACTGGCCACACGCCTGGGCGAGCAAATTTCCCATCTGGACATCCTGGTGAACAATGCCGGCACCACCTGGGGTGCACCACTGGAGAGCTACCCGATCAAGGGCTGGGAAAAAGTCATGCAGCTCAACGTGACATCGGTGTTCAACTGCATCCAGCAATTCCTGCCCCTGCTGCGCGAGGCCGGTTCAGCGCAGAATCCCGCGCGAATCATCAATATTGGTTCGGTGGCCGGGATTTCATCCTTCGGCGAACAGGCGTATGCCTACGGGCCGAGCAAGGCGGCGCTGCATCAACTGTCGAGGATTCTGGCGCGCGAACTGGTGAGCCAGCACATCAATGTCAATGTGATCGCACCGGGTCGTTTTCCGAGCAAGATGACCTGGCACATTGGCGATGATGAACAGGCACTGGCTGAGGATACGGCGCTGATTCCCATGAAGCGCTGGGGCCGCGAGGAAGAGATGGCGGCGCTGGCGATCAGTCTGGCGAGCACGGCCGGAGCCTATATGACGGGGAATATCATTCCTTTGGATGGCGGGTTCAGCCTTTAAAAGATCGCAGCCTGCGGCAGCTCCTACAGAGGAATTCGTTCGGCGTAGGAGCTGCCGAAGGCTGCGATCTTTTGATCTTTAAGGCATCATCCCGGTCTGACTCCGCCTCGACCTCAAACCATGACCTACAGCGTTTCCCCCATCGGCTTCGTACGCTCCTGCTTCAAGGAGAAGTTTGCCATTCCGCGCCAGCCACAACTGGCCCCGGCCGCCCGTGGGGTACTGGAACTGGTGGCTCCGTTCGATCAAGGGGACGCCGTACAGGGCCTGGAGCAGGTCAGCCACGTGTGGCTGCTGTTCCTGTTCCACCAGGCCCTGGAGCAAAAGCCTCGCCTGAAGGTCCGCCCTCCTCGTCTCGGCGGCAACAAATCCATGGGCGTGTTCGCCACCCGTGCCACCCACCGCCCCAATGGCATCGGGCAATCAGTGGTGAAACTGGACAGGGTCGAAGCCAACCGTCTGTGGATCTCGGGCATCGATCTGCTGGATGGCACACCGATTCTCGATATCAAGCCCTACGTGCCCTACGCCGACATCGTCGATACAGCCGCCAACAGCATCGCCAGCGCTGCGCCACGGCTGATTCCCGTGCAGTGGACGGACTCAGCGCTGCTGCAGGCTCACGAGCATGCCCGGCGCCTTGATGAGCCTTTGGTCGAGCTGATCGAGCAATGCCTGGCGCAAGATCCACGCCCGGCCTATCAAATGCCTGCACCCGAGCGGGAATACGGCGCGCAGTTCTGGGACCTGGATGTGCGCTGGCATTACCCGACACCGGAGCTGATCCGCGTCCTGGAAGTCATACCCGCATCCAACCTGTAGGAGCTGCCGCAGGCTGCTATCTTTTGATTTTGATTTTTAAAAACAAGATCAAAAGATCGCAGCCTGCGGCAGCTCCTACAGGAAAGCAAAAAGCCCGCGTTGCCTTGAGGCAGCGCGGGCTTTTCAATGATGCAGGTTGCTTACTTCTCTACGAACGCACGCTCGATCAGGTAGTCACCCGGCTCGCGCATCCGCGGCGAAACCTTCAGGCCGAAGCTGTTCAGCACTTCGCTGGTCTCGTCGAGCATGCTCGGGCTGCCGCACAGCATGGCGCGGTCGTCCTGCGGGTTGATCGGAGGCAGTCCGATGTCACTGAACAGCTTGCCGCTGCGCATCAGGTCGGTCAGGCGGCCTTCGTTCTCGAACGGCTCGCGGGTCACGGTCGGGTAGTAGATCAACTTGTCACGCAGGGCTTCGCCGAAGAATTCGTTCTGCGGCAGGTGCTCGGTGATGAACTCGCGGTAAGCGACTTCGTTGACGTAACGCACGCCGTGGCACAGGATCACTTTTTCGAAACGCTCGTAGGTTTCCGGGTCCTGGATGACGCTCATGAACGGCGCCAGACCGGTACCGGTGCTGAGCAGGTACAAATGTTTGCCAGGCTTCAGGTCATCCAGCACCAGCGTGCCGGTAGGCTTCTTGCTGATGATGATCTCGTCGCCTTCCTTCAGATGCTGCAACTGCGAAGTCAGCGGACCATCAGGCACCTTGATGCTGAAGAACTCGAGATGCTCTTCCCAGTTCGGGCTGGCAATCGAGTAAGCGCGCATAAGCGGGCGGCCGTTGGGCTGTTGCAGGCCGATCATCACGAACTGACCGTTCTCGAAGCGCAGGCCCGGATCACGGGTGCACTTGAAGCTGAACAGAGTGTCGTTCCAGTGGTGAACACTGAGGACACGCTCGTGGTTCATGTTGCTCATGTACGTGGGACTCCTGGAGATTGGTCTGCGCGTGTTCGGTGTGCTCTGCAAGAAAGCCAGCTCTGCGCAATTGCATCGCATTCTAAAGGCAGAGACAATATCTGTTAAATGGATTATTAAGATAAGGGTTATCGGTTATATCGATATGCGATTTACTCTCCGTCAACTTCAAGTATTCGTCGCCGTCGCCCAGCAGGAAAGCGTGTCCCGTGCTGCGGGCCTGCTCAACCTCTCGCAATCGGCGGCGAGCACCTCGATTACCGAACTGGAGCGCCAGTGCAGCTGCCAACTGTTCGACCGCGCCGGCAAACGGCTGAGCCTGAACGCCCTCGGTAAACAACTATTGCCGCAAGCGGTCGCCCTGCTCGACCAGGCCAAGGAAATCGAAGACCTGCTCAACGGCAAGTCCGGTTTCGGCTCGCTGGCCGTAGGCGCGACCCTGACCATCGGCAATTACCTGGCTACCCTGCTGATCGGCAGCTTCATGCAGCGCCATCCGGAAAGCCAGGTGAAGCTGCACGTGCAGAACACTGCCAACATTGTGCAACAGGTGGCCCACTATGAAATTGACCTGGGTCTGATCGAAGGCGACTGCAGTCACCCGGACATCGAAGTGCAAAGCTGGGTCGAGGACGAACTGGTGGTGTTTTGCGCCCCTCAGCATCCGCTGGCCAAGCGCGGCACGGCCACCATGGACGAGTTGAGCCACGAAGCGTGGATCTTGCGCGAACAGGGTTCCGGCACACGGCTGACCTTCGATCAAGCCATGCGCCATCACCGTTCTTCCTTGAATATCCGCCTGGAGCTTGAGCACACCGAAGCGATCAAGCGCGCGGTGGAGTCAGGTTTGGGGATTGGCTGCATTTCCCGGCTGGCTTTGCGCGACGCATTCCGCCGCGGCAGCCTGGTGCCTGTCGAGACGCCGGATCTGGATCTGGCGCGACAGTTTTATTTCATCTGGCATAAACAGAAATATCAGACCTCGGCGATGCGCGAGTTCCTCGATCTTTGCCGCGCCTTCACCGCCGGGGTCCAGCGCAGCGACGAGATCGTGCTGCCAACGATCGCTTAGAGCAGGATGACCGCCCACACCAGGGCAATCATGCTCAATGCCACGAACTGGGCGGCACTGCCCATGTCCTTGGCATTCTTGGACAGCGGGTGCCGCTCAAGGGAAATGCGGTCGATGGCCGCTTCCACGGCCGAATTGAGCAACTCGACGATCAACGCCAACAGGCATACCGCGATCAACAACGCCTGTTCGACCCGGCTGACATTCAGGAAGAACGACAAGGGAATCAGGATGACGTTGAGCAATACCAGTTGCCGAAAGGCGGCTTCGCCGGTGAAGGCTGCGCGCAGGCCGTCCAGCGAATAACCGGAGGCATTGAGAATACGTTTCAGACCGGTCTGGCCTTTGAAAGGTGACATAGAGTGGGCAACTGACAAAAAGGAAGTGGGAAAGCTAGTTCAACCAAAGTCAAAAAAGCGTGAAGTTGCCAGCCTTTAATGGCTGGAAGTTGACTCAAGTTGTTGCAAGAGCAGCGCAGCCTGGGTCCGGGTCCGCACATTCAGTTTACGGAAAATCGCGGTCACGTGCGCCTTGATAGTCGCCTCGGAAACACTCAGCTCGTAGGCGATCTGCTTGTTCAACAAGCCTTCGCAGACCATGGTCAGCACCCGGAATTGCTGCGGTGTCAGGCTGGCAAGCCCTTCGCTGGCTGCCTTGGCCTCATCCGAGACGCTGACCGCTTCGAACGCCTGCGGCGGCCAGAACACATCGCCATCGAGGACCGCACGCACGGCTTTCTGGATCACACTCAAGTCGCTGGATTTGGGAATGAAGCCACTGGCGCCGAACTCACGGGACTTGACCATGATGGTCGGTTCTTCCTGGGCCGAGACCATGACCACCGGAATCTGCGGGTACTGACCGCGCAGCAGGACCAGCCCGGAAAAACCGTAGGCCCCCGGCATGTTCAAGTCCAGCAGTACCAGATCCCAGTCGGACTTTTCCGTCAGGCGGACTTCCAGTTCGGCAATGCTCGCCACCTCCACCAGACGGACATCCGGGCCAAGGCCCAGGGTCAACGCTTGATGCAAGGCACTACGAAACAGTGGGTGGTCATCGGCAATCAGGATTTCGTATGTGGCCATTTTTCAAATGATCCTGTTTTTCATGGGACGCCCGATGCATTCGGACCTCGCCAAAGCACCTCAAGACACAGCCATGGAGCTGCACTGACAAGGCACGTTCAACGCAAGAAACGCCATTGCAAACACTGGCCGCGCCCTGATCGGCGCCAAGCATGCCCAGCGAAGCCGGGGTGGTCAAGCCGCATGCCCGGTACAGTTTATTGCAGTATGAGCGACAATCAGCCCATCAAAGGAGTGACCGACTGGACATAGGGCATCAACTCGGCATGCGCCGGGGTCGAAACGTTCATGTCCAACTGATGTTTGGCGTCGAGGTAATGCTGGCTGAACACATCAAAGTAGGCATCCAGCGCCGAGGCTGCGTCGACATCGCCCGCAAGGTCGAGACACAGCGCCGCCACTTCCGCCGTGCACAGATGCTCGCTGCGGGTGGAGCGACGCAACCGGTAGCGCGAGAGTTTTTCGGGCAGCAGGCTGAGGATCGGCAATCGATCGAAATAGGGACTCTTGCGAAAGATCTTCCGCGCCTCGGTCCAGGTCGCGTCCAACAGAATGAACAACGGACGCTTCGTGCCATCGACATCCACACTGTTTGTCACCCGCTCAGGCTCGACATATTCACCCGGAAACACCAGGTACGGCTGCCATTGCGGATCGGACAACAGCGCCAGCAACTTCGGATCGACCTCGGTACGGGACCAGATGAAGGCGTGGTTGTCAGGGACCACGTCGGCGATCAGCCAACCGGTGTTGCTTGGTTTGAACACTTCCTTGTTGGTCATGATCAGGCATACGCCGGAGCGGGTCGCGACCTGCGGACGCCATGCGCACAGGCAGTGGCTCTCGATCACCCGGCAGTCACGGCAACGCGGCGCACGCCAGCCACGGGCCTGAATCGGCTTGATGCCCTCCTCCTCACGCTGATCGCGCAAGCGGGCTACTGCATTCAAGGCAAAGCGCGCGGGGGTGGGGCTCATAGCGGGCAACGCCCACAGAGAAGGAAACTCGACACGAAACACACTCGACAGGGTAAAAAGTGCCAGCAGTTTACCAGACCGCCCGGCGCAAGCCTGTACCGTCCAGCCCGCCTCCCCTATAATTCGCCGCCACTGAACGCACAGTCACGTGACGGGTCAAACCCCCATCACTGAACCAGGAGAGTTTCATGCTGCGCCTTATCGTTCCTACCGCGGCCATTTTGCTGGCGTCGTCCCTCAATGCCCAGGCTGCGTCCTTGAAAGACACGGAACTGAACAAAATGCTGCAAAACGTCGCCACCCAGAGCAGCGTCGGCACTCCACGAGCGATCAACGAAGACATACTCGATCAAGGCTACACCGTTGAAGGCAAACAGCTGATCAACCACCTGAGCGTGCAGAGCAGCCATGCCGACAAAATGCGTGCAGACCCGAAGGCGGTGTACTTCCAGTTGGGCGCTTCTGTCTGCAGGAACGAAGGGTTTCGCAAGCTGATGGCCAAGGGCGCGATCATGCGTTACGACTTCACCGAGGTGAAGACCAACCGTCCGGTCGGCTCCGCCAGCTTCCAGGAATCGGATTGCCTGCAACCGGCCAAGAAGAAAAAGTAATCACCGGGAATTGGCGCGCCGCTGTTCATCTTCGGCGCGCAATTCTGCCAGCAGCGCCTGCAAGTAATGCGAACGGCGTTCGCCGCCACGCAAACGCCGGCAGCACTCCTCTTCGAGGCTCAAATGATTGGCCTCGGCTGACGACTTCAACAATCGATACAGTTGCGTATCGACCTCCAGAACGACTCTGGCCATGGTTTCCCGCCTCCCTGCACTTCACTCATGTTTGAGCGATTAAATCCTTGAACTGCATATACCGTGCGCCCTGCCGTTGACGCAAAGTTGTCGTGTGGCACTTGTAACTTAGTAAATCAGAGTGCGGCCCATGCGACGCCTGTTCAGACGAGCGGTGAAACCACCTTGCAAATCGTCAATAAGCGGTTGCCAGCAAAGACGTTGTGGCGCAATGATCAAACAGCGCAAATCATTGTGAAGGTCTAGATTTCAGGTATCCACCTTCACTTTTTCAGGGCTGGAAAGGGGGCTGGCCGTCGCTTGCAGTGTTGTGCGATTGTTTCTTTCATCCAAGGGAAAAACAGAACCTGTTTGGATGATCCGATGCCTTTCGGGTCAATTAGATCGCCCAGGCATGGGCCTGGGCAGACAGCGACACACGAAGTGTCGTGGCACCGGCGTACGTTGTCGGGCCGAGGGTTCTGTGCAGAAGGAGAAGTTGAATGCCTTACCAACCGAATGACCTCCTGAGCCGTCATTTCGAAGAAAGCGGCCACGACCTCCTCAGCAAGGTCGAAGAACAACTCAAGCTGATTTCACCCAACAGCCCGAACATCCCGATCTACCGTGACATGATCCTGACCGTGCTGCGCATGGCCCAGGAAGACCACAACCGCTGGAATGCCAAAATCACCCTGCAAGCCCTGCGCGAACTGGAACAGGCCTTCCGCGTGCTCGAACAATTCAAGGGACGGCGCAAGGTCACTGTTTTCGGCTCGGCCCGCACCCCCATGGAACACCCGCTCTACAGGATGGCCCGGGAACTCGGCGCCGCTCTGGCGCGCTCGGACATGATGGTCATTACCGGTGCCGGTGGCGGCATCATGGCCGCCGCCCACGAGGGCGCCGGCCTGACACACAGCCTGGGGTTCAACATCACCCTGCCCTTCGAGCAGCATGCCAACCCCACTGTCGACGGCACGACCAACCTGCTGCCCTTCCATTTCTTCTTCACCCGCAAGCTGTTCTTCGTCAAGGAGGCCGATGCCCTGGTGCTGTGCCCGGGCGGCTTTGGCACGCTGGATGAAGCCCTGGAAGTGCTGACGCTGATTCAGACCGGCAAGAGCCCTTTGGTGCCCGTGGTGCTGCTCGACGCGCCGGGCGGAAAATTCTGGCAAGGCGCACTGGACTTCATTCACCAGCAACTGGAGGAAAACCATTACATCCTGCCCACTGACATGAAGCTGGTGAGGCTGGTCTACAACGTCGAAGAAGCGGTAGAGCACATCAACCAGTTCTACAGCAACTTCCACTCCAGTCGCTGGCTCAAGCATCAGTTCCTGATTCGCATGAATCACTCACTCAACGACCAGGCACTCGAACACATGCAGGAGGCTTTCGCCGACCTGTGCCTGAGCGATCATTTCCATCAGCATGCTTACAGCGGTGAAGAACACGACGAAGCCGAATTCAGCCATCTGGCGCGACTGGTCTTCAACTTCAACGCCCGCAATCATGGCCGCCTGCGCGAACTTGTGGACTACATCAACCTGCCGGAAAACTGGGCACAATCAAAATCCCAGGCACAACAACGCACGCGGGAGCCGTCAAAGGTTACGTGAGGCATAAAAAAACGGCCCGCTATCGAAATAGCGGGCCGTTTCAGTTCAGTCGTCCATCCCTCGACCGCTGAACAGGCGGCTGATCATTTCCATGGAGTATCCCCGATACGCCAGGAATCGGCCTTGCTTGGCTCGCTCCCGGACATCTGCCGGCAATTGCCCGGAGAATTTACGTCGCCAGGTGTCGGCCAGTTGCTCCTGCCAGTCGATACCGCTCTCACACAGGGCAAGTTCAATATCGGTGCGCTGCAGGCCGCGCTGGCTCAACTCTTCACGAATGCGTAAAGGGCCATAACCGGAACGGGCGCGGTAGGAAACGAAACTTTCGAGGTAACGGGTTTCAGACAACAACCCCTCTTCCGTCAACCGGTCGAGTGCTGTTTCGATCAATTCAGGGAGGGCGCCGCGCTGACGCAGTTTACGCGTCAGCTCGACTCGACCGTGCTCGCGTCGTGCGAGCAGGTCCATTGCGGTTCGCCGCACCGCGACGAGTGTATCGAGTACGGCGGTCATCGCTTCGATCAGATATCAGCGTCAACCAGGTCGTCTTCGGTCTCTTTGACCGCAGAAGCTTTGGCGTCTGCTACGGATGCCGGGGACAAGAGCTTGTCACGCAGTTGCTTCTCCAGCTTTGCCGCGACTTCCGGGTTGTCCGCCAGGAACTTGGCCGAGTTGGCCTTGCCCTGACCGATCTTGGTGCCTTCATAGGCATACCAGGCGCCGGACTTCTCGACGAAACCGTGCAGAACACCCAGGTCGATCATCTCACCGTTGAGGTAGATGCCCTTGCCGTAAAGAATCTGGAACTCGGCCTGACGGAACGGCGAAGCCACCTTGTTCTTCACGACCTTGACGCGGGTTTCGCTACCGACGACTTCATCACCTTCCTTCACCGCGCCAGTACGACGGATGTCCAGACGAACCGATGCGTAGAACTTCAGCGCGTTACCACCGGTGGTGGTTTCCGGGCTGCCGAACATCACGCCGATCTTCATGCGGATCTGGTTGATGAAGATCACCAGGCAGTTGGCGTTCTTGATGTTACCGGTGATTTTACGCAGCGCCTGGGACATCAGACGGGCTTGCAGGCCCACGTGCATGTCACCCATTTCGCCTTCGATTTCAGCCTTTGGCACCAGGGCGGCCACGGAGTCGACGATGATCACGTCAACCGCGTTGGAACGCACCAGCATGTCGGTGATTTCCAGGGCCTGCTCGCCGGTGTCCGGCTGGGAAACCAGCAGGTCGTCGACGTTGACGCCCAGCTTGCCGGCGTACTCAGGGTCGAGGGCGTGTTCGGCGTCGACGAATGCGCAGGTCGCGCCGGCTTTTTGAGCCTGGGCGATCACGGACAAGGTCAGCGTGGTTTTACCGGAAGATTCAGGACCGTAGATTTCAACAATACGGCCTTTTGGCAGGCCGCCGATGCCGAGAGCGATGTCCAGACCCAGAGAGCCAGTGGAAATGGCCGGGATCGCCTGACGGTCCTGATCGCCCATACGCATTACGGCACCCTTGCCGAATTGACGTTCGATCTGACCCAGGGCCGCAGCCAAGGCTTTCTTCTTGTTGTCGTCCATTAAAGTCCTCACGTAATCAATAAGGCCTGACGGCCAACACCTGTATAAGTAGCCAGTATTATTCCACAGCGATTCCGGATCGCCTACCCCTGATTTGAGATTTCTGCCGCGGCATAGCGCAGCAGCCCCTCTAGCGCGGCCTTCACCGTTTGTCGGCGCACCTCGTCGCGGTCACCGGCGAAGTGTTGCAACTCGCTGAACACTCGCTCGCCCACGCCCCAGGCCAGCCAAACCGTCCCCACCGGCTTGCTCGGTGAACCACCGTCCGGCCCGGCAACGCCACTGACCGCCACGGAAAAATACGCGCGACTTTTCTCCTGCGCCCCCCTGGCCATCGCTTCAACCACTTCGCGACTGACCGCCCCCACCGTGGTGAACAACTCCACAGGAACATCCAGTTGCAGGTTCTTCTGCAGATTGGAATAGGTGACGTAACCGGCCTCGAACCACGCCGAACTGCCCGGAATACGAGTGATCGCCTCGGCAATCCCGCCTCCGGTGCAGGACTCGGCCGTGGAAACGTGGGCATTGAGAATCTGCAATTGCCTGCCAAGGTCAGCGGCGAGCTGAGTAATTACTTTCACGGTCATCTCCTGATGGGGCGGGATGGGTTAACCGTACACCAGCAGACTGCACTTGCAAGCGACTGGACCGATCAAAATGTTAGTGCGCAAGCGCTCTGACATAAGCCTGACAAGCCTGCAAGGCAATCAGTCCGCGGTCGCCGGCGTCGGTAATGGCGATAATTCGTCGAGCATGCGCCGGGTCAAGTCGGGCGCGTACGGCGCCATGATCCACGCCGCCGGGGCCGGAGGTGCCTGGCACTGCACGGTCGGGGGCAACATCGCCTGCATCGAGGAGGACTGACAGGCGCAGATCAGCAGTGGCAAGACGATCGCGCAGGCGATCCTGATCACGTTGAACATCGCTTAGCACTCGGTAATGTTTTTTTTCGCTGGTGGACAATTGCTGCTCCAGGGAGAGGCGCCTGTCCTGCTCCGCCTGCCTCTGGGTTTGAGCAACCAGGGTCAGTTGATTCAGCGTTTCATGGTGCAACCTGGCCTGTTCCTCCAGTTGCCCCGCGTAGCGCCAATCCTGAATACGCCAGGCCAGCGCCGCCGAGCCGCCCGCCAGCACCACCAATAAAACAACACTGACGGCCGCTTGGTAAGGCGCCGAAATCAAACCGAAGGCTGACATAACACTGCCCTCGCCCGCGCCCATAGCTGCAAGCGATCCTGTAGCCCGTTCAAACCGCCGTTGATACGGCGGGTGATGCTGTTGAACTGGTCGCGATCGGCCAATTCGTTCAGACCGTTTTGCGCCCAATACCACGCAGCGGATTCAGCAGCCCATTGCGGTTGCTCGAGCAGTTCAGGCGCGGCCAGCAGGCGTTCGTCGCCGAACAGGCCGAGGCTGCATTGACGGTAGTTGTTGCGACCGGTGACCTGAATCAAACCGCGTCCGCGGTACTTCTGGCCGTCGCGGTCAGGTTCTGCGGTATTGCCCAGGCGAACAGCCAGGGCACCCGTATCGTACTGGCTCAGGTACTGATCGCTGCCCAACTCCCGCACGAACTGCAACTGCCCGGACTCATGACCGACTTGCGCGAGGAACGCAGCGATGCGTTTGGGCGTATTGATGCGGTGATTAGCCATGGCAATGTTGAGAGCAGAAATAAAAACGCCCGCTTGGGTGCGGGCGCCTGGCATGATTTTGAGAAGTTGCCGTTCAGTCAGCGGCATGGTTTGACCTCTACTATTAATGATTATCTGTCGGAGCGGTTATCCTGCGGCGGTACATCGCCAACACCGATTCGCATGGCCGCCCAACGCTCATAAAGCCTGATGGCCACGTCGGCACCGGCCATCGCTGTCAGACATCCAAATGCACAGGCTGCCCAGATCGACATGCCAGCGGCATACAACAGCATGATCGCCGAGACGCCGCAGATCATGCAGGCCCCGGAGCGCAGGGCCAGGCGCCGTAAGAGCGACCAGCCGCGGGCGCCTTCCTTGTCAGCGCGCCACATTTCGCCGGACACCCCGCCCAGCAAGGCGAGGACGATGACGAGCCAGATCGGAATGTCCAGCAACGCTTGATGCTCGTTTGTCATGTCACGCCTCCCGGGGTGATTGATGAATGCAGGGATTCAGCGAAGAGCGGCGCCCGGGACCCGGCGCCGCATGCAATCGCAACGTTGTCACCGCAAGTGCGGATGGAAAAACACCGCTGAAAATTACAGGGCCTCGACGACTACATTGTCGATGAAGGCGTAATTGCCATACGGGTTCTGCTCGTTAGAGAAGGCCAACGTCGTTTGAGGAGTGGTCGCGGTGAAATCGTAAGTGATGGTGCCCCATTCGATCGCAACACCTTGGGCAACCGGAGTATTGAAGCTGACGGTTTCCCCAGCCACCTTTACCTGAACAACACCGTCGCCGGCACGGCTGGCGTATCGCGAATTACCCGCACTGAAGGTCAATCGATACCTGGCCCCGACCACCGTGGCAAAGTTCTGCTGGATTCCCCCGCCATTGCGATAAACGTAATTCGCGAGGTCAACCATCGAAGTGCCGTCAGGACCTGTGGAACCGGCGATTGCAGCGGGCGTCAAGTACTCGATACCGGACAGAAATGTCGTCCAGCCAGTGATGAGGTTTGTTTGTGCTGTGGTATCAAGGACACAGGTAGTACTGCAGCCAGGTTGTTCAAAGCTACCATTGACCAGGAGATTAGCCGCAACCGCACTACCTCCGAAACCAAGTAGCGCAGCGGTCAGCAAGAGCGGGGCAATGTGTTTTTTGATTTCGATCATGCGTGTTCACCTATTGAGAAGAATGATTGATCAAAGCTGTCGATACAGCTTCCGTGTCGCTCACAGGCGATCGCTCGAGGCTCTGGGCCTTCACATGATTCAATGTTCCGCATCTAGAACATTTGATCTGGAGTTCCGTGTAGTCGCCCGTCCGGGCAAGAAGTTTTTGGCAATGTCCACATCTGCAATCTCTCAACATCTGCTTTGCCTTTGAATTTCTGTCGGGCCTTCGCGCCAGCCTTTCGGCCAACCGGGGCTGTATGTGCCCACCTGTTTTTTTCCCGACCGCGGTCCCTGCCCGCCGGATAACTGCTTCTGGTGCTTTACGCTGCACACCCGGGTCAGTTGCCAACCCTCTGAACCGTTAAGGCCGGTTCATCGCTGCCTGTGCGGTGGAACTAAAGAGCTTCGTTTCGAGCTGCTTTGTCGAGCGGCTTGAGACAAAGAATATGCATGGATGCATATACAGTCAATGCATAAATGCATTTAGTTATGCATTGGTTTTGCGCTAACGCATGAAAGCCCCAGCCACGCAGGTCATGACGCGTTTTTGGCAGGCGAAAAAAAACCCGCTCGTGAGCGGGTTCTATCGAATAGAGCGGTTGTCAGCGGGCGTACATGCCCCACCAAAAGACATGACCGAGGATGACGATCTGCTCTTCCTGGATTTCCTGGAAGCTGTAGTCCTCGTCCGGATGTTCGTCGCGGTTGAAGCTGCGCAGGCGAATCCCGGTCGGCAGGCGATACAGCTGTTTCACCCGAAGTTGTCCGTTGTGATTGATTGCATAAAGGTCGCCGTCAACGATATCGCCAATGCCGCACTTGCCGGCATTGACCCCGACCGTCGCTCCGTCACGCAGTACCGGCAACATGCTGTTGCCCCGCACTGTCACGCACTTAGCCTGATCGAACTGAACGCCGTTATGGCGCAGGCTACGTTTGCCGAAGCGCAGGCTAGAGCGCTCGCTTTCTTCGATGACGAATCTTCCCGATCCTGCGGCCAATTCAACCTCGCGAAGAAAGGGGACCGACACCTCGTCGTCATCGACAGGGGTATCGTCGTCCCACAGGCTTATATCCTTGAGTTCCGAATGCACAGGAGCGCGCCCGGCATTGGCGGCAGGCGCGACGTCCGCGCGACCTCGCAATTGATCGGTGCTCACGGCGAAGTACTCGGCGATCTTCGAAATATGTTTATCCGAAGGATCGACGATCTTCCCGCTGAGAATGCGCGAGAGCGTGGATTGAGGCACGCCGGTACGACGGTGAAGCTCCGTGGGGGAGATCCCGTGCTGGTCGAGCAATGCTCTTAAGACAGTAGATACGTTGCGTTTGTGCATACCGCGCATAGTGCTGGTTATTTTCGCAGAAAACAAATGCCCAATTGCATAATCGATGCATAACCTGTTTTTTGCATCGTAAAAGATGTCACCCGGCCGCGATGCCTGCGTCGGGTAGAGCGCCCATGGTAACCTTGCGCCCATCGCGGAAAAGCCCGGCCGTTGCCCCGCTTTTGCCCCACCTCTTTCAACGAGCTTCCTGACAATCCGATGAATAAAGCCGTCTCCGACCTGTCCTCCCACACCCCGATGATGCAGCAGTACTGGCGCCTGAAAAATCAGCATCCGGACCAGTTGATGTTCTACCGCATGGGCGACTTCTACGAGATCTTCTATGAAGACGCGAAGAAGGCCGCCAAGTTGCTGGACATCACCCTGACCGCCCGCGGGCAGTCGGCGGGGCAGGCGATTCCGATGTGCGGCATTCCTTACCATGCCGCCGAGGGTTACCTGGCGAAACTGGTGAAGCTTGGCGAGTCGGTGGTGATCTGCGAGCAGGTCGGTGACCCGGCCACCAGCAAAGGGCCCGTGGAGCGGCAGGTCGTGCGCATCATCACGCCGGGGACGGTGAGTGACGAGGCGTTGCTCGACGAGCGTCGGGACAACCTGATCGCTGCCGTCCTGGGTGATGAGCGTCTGTTCGGCCTGGCGGTGCTGGACATCACCAGTGGCAACTTCAGCGTGCTGGAAATCAAGGGCTGGGAAAACCTGCTGGCGGAACTGGAGCGGGTCAACCCGGTGGAACTGCTGATCCCGGATGACTGGCCCAAGGATTTGCCGGCGGAAAAACGCCGCGGTGTGCGTCGCCGTGCGCCATGGGATTTCGAGCGCGATTCGGCGCTCAAAAGCCTGTGCCAGCAATTCTCGACCCAGGATCTCAAGGGCTTCGGCTGCGAAAACCTGACCCTGGCCATCGGCGCCGCCGGTTGCCTGCTGGCCTACGCCAAGGAAACCCAGCGCACCGCCCTGCCCCACCTGCGCAGCTTGCGTCATGAACGCCTGGACGACACCGTAGTTCTCGATGGCGCCAGCCGTCGCAACCTGGAGCTCGACACCAACCTGGCCGGCGGCCGCGACAACACCCTGCAATCGGTAGTGGACCGTTGTCAGACCGCCATGGGCAGCCGCCTGCTGACCCGCTGGCTGAATCGCCCGTTACGCGATCTGACAGTGCTGTTGGCGCGCCAGACCTCGATCACCTGCCTGCTCGACGGTTACCGTTTCGAAAGACTGCAACCGCAGCTCAAGGAAATCGGTGACATCGAACGGATTCTTGCGCGGATCGGCCTGCGCAACGCCCGCCCGCGCGACCTCGCCCGCTTGCGTGACGCCCTCGGCGCACTGCCGGAACTGCAAGTGGCAATGACCGAGCTCGAAGCCCCGCACCTCCAGCAACTCGCCACCATCACCAGCACTTACCCGGAACTGGCGGCACTCCTAGAAAAAGCCATCATCGACAACCCGCCCGCGGTCATTCGGGACGGCGGCGTATTGAAAACCGGCTACGACAGCGAACTCGACGAACTGCAATCGCTCAGTGAAAACGCCGGGCAATTCCTGATCGACCTCGAAGCACGGGAAAAGGCCCGCACCGGCCTGTCCCACCTGAAGGTCGGCTACAACCGCATTCACGGTTACTTCATCGAGTTGCCAAGCAAGCAGGCGGAGTCGGCACCCGCCG
The DNA here is from genome assembly GCF_003097365.1 of Pseudomonas sp. B1(2018). Taxonomy (NCBI): domain Bacteria; kingdom Pseudomonadati; phylum Pseudomonadota; class Gammaproteobacteria; order Pseudomonadales; family Pseudomonadaceae; genus Pseudomonas; species Pseudomonas sp. B1(2018). The sequence goes on along the minus strand of NZ_PYUK01000026.1, from coordinate 62,693 downwards.
ACTATATTCGCCGCCAGACCCTCAAAGGTGCCGAGCGTTTCATTACGCCGGAACTCAAAGCATTCGAAGACAAGGCATTGTCAGCCAAGAGCCGTGCCCTGGCCCGCGAGAAGATGCTGTACGAAGCACTGCTCGAAGACCTGATCGCCCAGCTGCCACCCTTGCAGGACACCGCCGGTGCCCTGGCCGAACTGGACGTCTTGAGCAACCTGGCCGAGCGTGCACTGAACCTCGACCTGAACTGCCCGCGCTTCGTCAGCGAACCGTGCATGCGCATCAGCCAGGGCCGCCATCCGGTGGTCGAGCAAGTGCTGACCACCCCGTTCGTGGCCAACGACCTGAGCCTGGACGACAACACGCGCATGCTGGTGATCACCGGCCCGAACATGGGCGGTAAATCCACCTACATGCGTCAGACCGCTCTGATTGTGCTGCTGGCGCACATCGGCAGCTTCGTGCCGGCGGCCAGTTGCGAATTGTCGCTGGTCGACCGCATCTTCACCCGGATCGGTTCCAGCGATGACCTGGCCGGCGGACGCTCGACCTTCATGGTGGAAATGAGCGAAACCGCGAACATTCTGCACAACGCCACCGAGCGCAGCCTGGTGTTGATGGACGAAGTCGGGCGCGGCACCAGCACCTTCGATGGTCTGTCCCTGGCCTGGGCGGCGGCCGAACGCCTGGCGCATCTGCGTGCCTACACGCTGTTCGCCACCCACTACTTTGAACTGACCGTCCTGCCGGAGGCCCAGCCGCTGGTGGCCAACGTGCACCTCAATGCCACCGAGCACAATGAACGTATCGTGTTCCTGCACCACGTGCTGCCGGGGCCGGCCAGCCAGAGTTATGGCCTGGCCGTGGCACAGCTGGCAGGCGTACCGACTGAAGTCATTACCCGCGCCCGCGAACATTTGAGCCGCCTGGAAGACACCGCCCTGCCCCACGAGTCGCCAGCACCTGCCAAAGGTAAACCGGCGGCTCCACAGCAAAGCGATATGTTCGCCAGTCTGCCGCACCCGGTGCTGGATGACCTGGCCAAGCTTGATCTGGACGACATGACACCACGCCGTGCGCTCGAATTGCTCTATACACTAAAGACACGGATCTAACGCAGCGGCTTGCAAGCTGTTAGAATCTCGCGCGGTTTGGGATGCTGCTGGCTAAGAGCCTGGCCAGCAGACTATCGCTCCCGAACCTGGCGACCCCTACGAGAAGGGGCGCAGCAAGCCGCGCCTGAGGAGAAAATTAGAAATGACCTTCGTCGTCACCGACAACTGCATCAAGTGCAAGTACACCGACTGCGTAGAAGTCTGTCCGGTGGACTGCTTTTACGAAGGCCCGAATTTCCTGGTGATTCACCCGGATGAGTGCATCGATTGCGCGCTGTGCGAACCTGAATGCCCCGCTGTAGCTATCTTCTCCGAAGATGAGGTTCCGGCTGGCATGGAAAACTTCATCGAGCTGAACGCTGAGTTGGCCGATATCTGGCCAAACATCACCGAACGCAAGGATCCAATGCCTGATTCCGCTGATTGGGATGGCAAGCCAGGCAAGATCGCACAACTCGAACGCTGATTACCCCCGCGTTCCCTAAAAAGGCCCCACAAGGGCCTTTTTGCTTTTCTGCGGGCAAAAAAAGGTGGTTTACACAATGCCGGGGAACACCGATAACTGTATGAGTCGGTTTGCTGGCGATGGCGGCCTCATGCCTGGCGGATTTTATTGGTGGTGTGCCTATCCATTTCTGCGGTAACGGCCGCTTATGCTTCCGCCTTTACGGCGGGTCACTTGGAGGAGCGGAACGCCGCCCGGCCTGTAGGAGCGAGCTTGCTCGCGATGGAGGTCAACGATGATGCGGGGTGCCTGACACCCCGTGGCGCTCTCAGGTTTTTCGTCGGAACGCCGCCCTGAGCAAGCTCGCTCCTACAAAGCCCGCCGCGATCGGCCTCTCGAGGGGGCGTGCACCGCAAAAGCACCGCGAGGCGAGATTACGCTCGGCCTCGTTGTTTGGTGGTGCACGCTTTCCCCTGTAGGAGCTGCCGCAGGCTGCGATCTTTTGATCTTGATCTTCAGCAATCTCCAGATCGCAAAAACAAGATCAAAAGATCGCAGCCTCCGGCAGCTCCTACAGATAATTCGTTATCTGTGTTCCCCCGGGATTCCGTGAAGAACCCAAAAAAAGGGGCGGTTTGACCCGCCCACATTTTTTCCCTATTCCCTGTGTTCCTTTTCATCATCCTGATGAATCGCGTCCTGCGATTTCCATATCCCTCATCCTTGAAGGACGTGTCTGTCCGTCGACACAACCTCAATACTAGAGTGTTCCCCTGCGGGATCAATCGCCCCTTGGCGCGAAACTCAGCTGTCACACGTCCTTAATAATAAAAAATTGCCATATAAATCAAAAAAATAAAAACGAAAGGCGTTCAACATGGACGATTGCCAGGGTGTAAAAATAACGAACACTTACGCAAGTGTAAGCCTGGGCTTACAGCACGAAACCGAAATCCCGAGGGGATTCGGTCTTCTGGCCAGGCAATAAAAAACCCCGAGCCAGTCGGGGTTTTTCATGCCATCGCAGTGAGTGCCTTATTGGAACAGCGACTCACTCGACAGACCATTTTTTTCCAGGATCTCGCGCAGCCGCTTCAAGCCTTCCACCTGAATCTGCCGGACCCGCTCACGGGTCAGGCCGATTTCCAGGCCGACGTCTTCAAGGGTGCTGCTTTCATGACCGCGCAGGCCAAAGCGGCGTACAACCACTTCGCGTTGCTTGTCGGTCAGTTCCGAGAGCCATTGATCGATGCTCTGGGACAGGTCGTCGTCCTGCAACAGTTCGCATGGATCGGTCGGGCGGTCGTCAGTCAGGGTGTCGAGCAGGGTTTTATCCGAATCCGGCCCCAGCGAGACGTCGACGGAGGAAACCCGCTCGTTAAGGCCGAGCATACGCTTGACCTCTCCCACCGGTTTTTCCAGCAGGTTGGCGATTTCTTCGGGTGAGGGTTCATGGTCGAGTTTTTGCGTCAGTTCGCGCGCAGCCCGCAGGTACACATTCAGCTCTTTGACCACATGGATCGGCAGCCGGATGGTCCGGGTCTGATTCATGATTGCGCGTTCGATGGTCTGGCGAATCCACCAGGTCGCGTAGGTCGAGAAGCGGAAGCCGCGTTCCGGATCGAACTTCTCCACCGCCCGGATCAAGCCGAGGTTGCCCTCTTCGATCAGGTCCAGCAGCGACAGCCCACGATTGACATAGCGTCGGGCGATTTTCACCACCAGTCGCAGGTTGCTTTCAATCATGCGCTTGCGCCCGGCCGGATCGCCACTTTGCGACAGGCGCGCAAAATGAACTTCTTCTTCGGGTGATAGCAGGGGAGAAAAACCAATTTCATTGAGATACAACTGCGTGGCATCGAGTGCCCGCGTGTAGTCAATGTACTTGTGTTGTTTCAACGATGCGGAGTGTTTGGATTTGGCACGAACGGAAGGTGGAGCCGCCCCTTCATCATTCGACATCGAATCCGTATCGATGCCGCTCTCCATCAGGAGAACCTCATCGTCGATGTCAAACTCCGGCACTTCTTTACTGAGAGCCATTGTTATAGTCCTTTGGTGAGTTCGACCTCAAGCTCAAGCGGCGCCTTTCTCCCTGGCAACGCTGGAGCCTGTCCCCTCTACGCGACGGAACAGGCTGGTAAGCGATCAACGACGTGGCAGGAATTGCAGCGGATCTACAGGTTTACCTTGGCGGCGAATCTCAAAATGCAGTTTCACCCGGTCTGTACCCGTTGACCCCATTTCGGCAATTGTCTGTCCGACCTTGACCTGCTGCCCCTCCCGAACCAACAGCCTGCGGTTATGTCCGTAGGCACTGACGTAGGTTTCACTGTGCTTGATGATCACTAATTCGCCGTAGCCCCTTAAGCCACTCCCGGCGTATACCACCGTCCCATCAGACGCAGCTAAAACAGGCTGTCCCAAATCTCCGGCGATATCAATTCCTTTATTCAAACTACCGTTTGAAGAGAATTTTCCAATCAGAATGCCATTAGATGGCCATCCCCAGCCGGTCGGGGCTGGCCCCGGAGGGGGCAAAGGAGCGGGGGCCGGCTTGCTCGCGACGGACGGTACAACCGTCGTTGTGCTGGTGGTCGTACCGTTTGCCGAACGACGGATGACCGTAGTTTTACTCGACGACGAAGGTGTTGAACTGGACGAGCTGACCACCGCCGTCGACGTTGAATCGGTACGACCATCAAAGCGAATTGTCTGGCCCGGATGGATGGTGTAGGGCGCTGGAATATTGTTTCGGGCCGCCAGGGCCTTGTAGTCCCAGCCGTAACGGAAGGCAATGGAAAACAGGGTGTCCTTGGGACGCACCACGTATTGCCCGGTGGTCACCGCCGGACGCTGAGCCGCGGCATTGTTGCGATCCACGACACGAACATCACTGGATTTGTTGCTGGAACAACCGACCAGCAATGTACTCAAGACAAGGCCAGTCACCAGGCGCTGAAAGCTCGTTTTACTCATACGCTGCGCAATGACTGTGAGACTCACCCGCCGCTCCCTCTGTGGTGGCTGAAAATGTGAAATACCGGAGTCCGGCATGAACTGTCGCAAGTATAACGGGCCGTGCACGCTTTACCTTTAATGTGGCGAATCGTTGTCGCGCACACGTTTGCTGCCTGAAGATGAATCCCGTTGAAGCAATCGATGCCGCTGTAAGACAAAGGCAATCGAAGAGAATTCAGCGCGCCGAAACAAATGCTCAGGCCAATGGCCCATTGAGCAATGGCACGAAGCGCACAGCCCCCAGAACATGCCTGGAAAAACCTTGTTCCTCACGGATGATCAGCATCAATTGCTGGACTTCACCGGCCCCCACCGGGATCACCATCCGGCCTCCGGGTGCCAACTGGTCAAGCAATGCCTGGGGCACGTCAGTCGCCACGGCAGTGACGATAATCCCGTTGTACGGCGCCAGTGCCGGCCAGCCTTCCCAACCATCGCCCCAGCGGAACACCACGTTGCGCAGGTTCAGTTCGACCAGACGTTCCTTTGCCCGATCCTGCAGAACCTTGATGCGCTCGACCGAGAACACTCGCTCGACCAGTTGCGACAGCACCGCCGTCTGATAACCCGACCCGGTGCCGATTTCCAGCACCTTGTCGAGAGGACCGGCCTCCAGCAGCAGCTCGCTCATGCGCGCCACCATATAAGGCTGGGAGATGGTCTGGTTGTTGCCAATCGGCAGCGCGGTGTCTTCATAGGCACGGTGCGCCAGCGCTTCGTCGACGAACAGGTGACGCGGGGTCCGGCGAATGACCTCCAGCACCTTCGCGTTGGAGATGCCTTCTTCATACAGGCGCTGGATGAGCCGCTCCCGGGTTCGCTGGGAGGTCATGCCGATACCGCGACGCAGCATATCGTCTTGTTCGCGACCCATCAGCTCAGCCCCTCCAGCCAGCCGTCCAGACTCCTGAAGGCATCATTGAACGTGCGATCCAGCTGCAGCGGCGTGATCGAAACATATCCCTGCATCACCGCATGGAAATCGGTCCCCGGACCACCGTCCTCGGCATCCCCCGCCGCGGCGATCCAGTAACCGGACTTGCCCCGTGGATCTACCACCTTCATCGGTGCTGCGGCTCGGGCGCGATGCCCCAGGCGAGTCAACTGAATACCGCGGATACGGTCCAGCGGCAAATTGGGAATGTTCACATTCAGTACCGTTCGCGGTGGCAGATCCAGCTCGGCATGGGCTTCGACCAGCTTGCGCGCGAAATGGGCAGCGGTGGGAAGGTTCTCTACCTGGCGTGAGACCAGCGAAAAGGCAAACGAAGGGTGTTTCAGGAAACGCCCCTCAAGGGCCGCCGCCACCGTGCCGGAATACAGGACATCGTCCCCCAGGTTCGCGCCCAGGTTGATACCGGAAACCACCATGTCCGCTTCGCGCTCCAGCAGGCCGTTGAGGCCCAGGTGCACACAATCGGTTGGCGTGCCGTTGAGGCTGATAAAGCCGTTGGCCAGGGTTTGCGGGTGCAACGGACGGTCGAGCGTCAGCGAACTGCTGGCGCCGCTCTTGTCCTGGTCCGGGGCGATAACCACGCACTCGGTATAATCCGCCAGCGCAGCATAAAGCGCGGCGAGACCGGGTGCTGTTACCCCATCGTCGTTAGAAATCAGAATACGCATGGGCTGTCCGTCTGCCCCACCGGCACCAGATCAACAAGCTCACGCACCAATACGGTGGCGAAGCATCCGGCCGGCAGGACGAATTCCAGTTGCAGAATGTCAGGCTCGGGATAATGCCACGTCAACCCGCCAATGGGCAGCCGCAGGATGCGACGTTCGTGGCTCATACCGGCGTTGATCAGCCAATCACGCAAATCCGCTTCGCGTGCGGCGATGGCCTGCTCCAGTTCATGGACAGCGCCCGTGGCCGGCGAGTCACCTTCGCCCCACTGCGGACCGGTCGGGTGCAGATCGAGAATCGCCAGGCGCGGGTCGCTGCACTCGGCTTCGCCTGCCGGGAAAAAACTGCGGCTGTCGGTGAACGCCAGCAGATCGCCCACCTGGGCACGCTGCCAGGTGCCGTCGGCGACACGTGCGGCCAATACCTGATTGAACAAAAAACTGCGCGCCGTGGAGAGCAGCCGCGAGCGCACGTTGCGCTGCTCCGGCAAGGCCTTGCGCGCGGCCCAGGCGCGAGCATCGACGACGTTACCGCCGTCATGGCCGAAACGCTGGGCGCCGAAATAATTGGGGATGCCTTGTTTGGCGATCAGTTGCAGGCGCTCTTCAAGCGCAGGCTTGTCACCGGCGAACTGCGTCAGGCGCAAGGTGAAGCCGTTGGCAGAGTGCGCGCCACGTTGCAGTTTGCGCTTGTGGCGGGCGGTCTTGAGGATCTTCAGCGTATCGTTTTCCGCGGCTGCCAGATCAGGGTCGGCCTTGCCCGGCAATTGCACGCTGAACCACTGGCGAGTCAACGCCTGACGGTCCTTGAGCCCGGCATAACTGACGGTACGCAAGGGCACACCCGCAGCCTTGGCAATCCGTCGCGCCGCTTCTTCAGTATTCAGGCCGCGCTTTTCCACCCATATCCACAGGTGTTCGCCTTCGCCACTGAGGGGAATGTCGAGGACTTCGTCGACCTGGAAATCTTCCGCGATCGCCTTAAGGACCGCCGTGCCGAGAGCCTCACCGTAAGCCCGCGGGCCGAGCAATTGCAGTTCGTTCATGCGCGCAGCAACAAGGCAACGGAGTGCACGGCAATGCCTTCTTCGCGACCGACAAAGCCGAGCTTTTCGGTGGTGGTAGCTTTCACGTTCACTTGATCCAACTCTACTTGAAGATCCGCGGCAATCAGCGCGCGCATCGATTCGATATGCGGGGCCATTTTCGGCGCCTGGGCGACGATGGTGTTGTCGACGTTACCGACTTTCCAGCCTTTGGCATGGACTAGCGCGACGACGTGACGCAACAGCGCACGGCTGTCGGCGCCCTTGAATTGCGGGTCGGTATCCGGGAAGTGCTTGCCGATGTCGCCCAGCGCCGCGGCGCCGAGCAAGGCATCGCTCAAGGCGTGCAAGAGGACGTCACCGTCAGAGTGGGCGAGCAGCCCGAAGCTGTGTGCAATGCGCACACCGCCCAGAGTGATGAAATCGCCTTCAGCGAAACGGTGCACATCATAGCCGTGGCCAATACGCATAAAAAAACGCCCCGATTTTTGTCAGGGCGTGATTCTACCTGCATTAGCCAACCAGAGCATGCGCGTGATGCCGCAAGTGCTCTTCGATGAAACTGGCGATAAAGAAATAGCTGTGGTCATAGCCCGGTTGCAGGCGCAACGTCAGCGGATGACCGGCCAGTTTGGTCGCCTGTTGCAAGGCTTCAGGCTTGAGCTGGGTGGCGAGAAAATCGTCGCGATCCCCCTGGTCGACCAGCAGCGGCAGCTTTTCATCGGCCTCGGCAATCAACGCGCAGGCATCCCATTCACGCCATTTCGAACGGTCCTCTCCCAGATAGCGGGAGAAGGCTTTCTGCCCCCACGGACAATCCATCGGATTGTTAATGGGCGAGAACGCCGATACCGAACGATAACGCCCCGGGTTGCGCAAAGCACAGACCAGTGCGCCGTGGCCACCCATGGAATGTCCGCTGATGCCGCGCTTGTCCGACGCCGGGAAATGGGCTTCAACCAAAGTCGGCAATTCCTGCACAACGTAGTCATGCATCCGATAGTGTCGCGACCAGGGTTCCTGGGTGGCATTCAGATAGAACCCGGCGCCGAGGCCGAAATCCCAGGCGCCATCCGGATCGCCTGGCACATCAAGACCGCGAGGGCTGGTGTCCGGCGCGACGATGATCAGCCCCAACTCGGCGGCCATGCGCATGGCGCCGGCCTTCTGCATGAAGTTCTCGTCGGTGCAGGTCAGGCCGGACAACCAGTACAACACCGGCAGCTTGCCGCCCTGCTCCGCCTGCGGCGGCAGATAGACGGCGAACACCATGTCGCAGCCGAGCACTTGCGAGCGATGGCGATAGCGCTTGTGCCAGCCACCGAAGCTTTTCTGGCAGGAAATGTTTTCCAGGCTCATGACAGACCTCAGAATTGGATGACGGAGCGGATGCTTTTTCCTTCATGCATCAGGTCGAACGCTTTGTTGATATCTTCCAGGCCCATGGTGTGGGTGATGAAGGTATCCAGCGGAATCTCACCGGTCTCGGCCATTTCCACATAGCTTGGCAACTCGGTACGGCCACGCACACCGCCGAACGCCGAACCGCGCCAGACGCGGCCGGTGACCAGCTGGAACGGACGGGTGGAGATTTCCTGGCCGGCACCGGCAACACCGATGATGACCGACTCGCCCCAACCCTTGTGGCAGCACTCCAGTGCCGCGCGCATCAGTTGCACGTTGCCGATGCACTCGAAGGAAAAGTCGACGCCGCCGTCGGTCATGTCGACGATGACTTCCTGGATCGGACGATCGAAGTCTTTCGGGTTCACGCAATCGGTTGCACCCAGCTGTTTGGCGATCTCGAACTTCGCCGGGTTGATGTCGATGGCGATGATGCGGGCAGCCTTGGCTTTGACCGCGCCAATCACAGCCGACAGACCGATGCCGCCGAGGCCGAAAATGGCCACGGTATCACCCGGTTTTACCTTGGCGGTGTTGAGCACGGCACCGATACCGGTAGTGACACCGCAGCCCAGCAGGCAGACTTTTTCCAGTGGCGCTTCCTTGGCGATTTTCGCCACGGAAATCTCCGGAAGCACGGTGTACTCGGAGAAGGTCGAAGTGCCCATGTAGTGGAAAATCGTTTCGCCCTTGTAGGAAAAACGCGAAGTGCCGTCCGGCATCAAGCCTTTGCCCTGGGTCGCGCGAATCGCCTGGCAGAGGTTGGTCTTGCCCGACAGGCAGAATTTGCACTGGCGACATTCCGGGGTGTACAGCGGGATCACATGGTCGCCTACCGCCACGGAGGTCACACCCTCGCCGATGGCTTCAACGATCGCCCCGCCTTCGTGACCGAGGATCGACGGGAAGATGCCTTCCGGATCAGCGCCGGACAAGGTGTAGGCATCGGTATGGCAGACACCGGAGGCCACCACGCGCAGCAAGACTTCGCCGGCCTTGGGCATGGCGACATCGACTTCAACGATTTCGAGGGGTTTCTTGGCCTCGAAGGCAACGGCGGCGCGCGACTTGATCATGATGGCTCTCCAGTGAATAAAAACGAGACAGGGAGTGTAATCCATGGCTCAGCGATGAATAATCGACGTAAATGCAAAATATTATTGCCACACAGGGATAATCATCGATGTCCGAAAACCGCTGGGAAGGGATCGACGAGTTTGTCGCCGTTGCCGAGTGCAACCAGTTCACCGCTGCGGCGGAACGTCTGGGGGTTTCGTCCTCCCATATCAGTCGACAAATCGTACGCCTCGAAGAGCGCCTGCAAACCCGTTTGCTCTACCGCAGCACCCGCCGGGTCGCGCTGACCGAGGCCGGGCAAACGTTCCTGCAACATTGCCAACGTTTGCAGGACGGCCGCGAAGAGGCGCTGCGCGCGGTGGGCGACTTGACCAGCGAGCCCAAAGGCATGCTGCGCATGACCTGCGCCGTGGCTTACGGTGAACGCTTCATCGTGCCGCTGGTGACCCGCTTCATGGGGCTGTATCCGCAATTGCGCATCGATATCGAATTGACCAACCGGCAACTCGACCTGGTACATGATGGCCTCGATCTGGCGATCCGCCTCGGGCGCTTGCAGGATTCACGGCTGGTGGCCACCCGCCTCGCGCCACGGCGCATGTTTCTCTGTGCATCACCCTCCTACGTTGAGCGCTACGGCCGGCCGCACAGCCTGTCGGAACTCAGCCGCCACAACTGCCTTGTCGGCAGTTCGGATCTTTGGCAACTGGAACAGAACGGACGGGAATTTTCCCAGCGAGTCCAGGGAAACTGGCGCTGCAACAGTGGGCAAGCCGTACTGGACGCGGCGCTACAGGGTGTGGGGTTGTGTCAGTTGCCGGACTATTACGTGCTGGAGCATTTGAAGAGCGGCGCATTGATTTCGCTGCTGGAGGGGCATCAACCGCCGAACACCGCGGTTTGGGCTCTTTATCCACAGCAACGGCATTTGTCGCCGAAGGTGCGCAAGTTGGTGGATTTTTTGAAGGAAGGGTTGGCCGAGCGGCCGGAGTATCGGGTTTGAGATCAAAAGATCGCAGCCTGCGGCAGCTCCTACAGGGGGGATCCGTACCCGATCCCTGTAGGAGCTGCCGCAGGCTGCGATCTTTTAACGACGATTAGCCCAACGCTGCCTCAACCATTCAAGATCTTCGGGACGCGTCACCTTGAGGTTATCGGACCGCCCTTCGATCAGGCGTGGTGCCGAACCGGCCCACTCCATGGCCGAAGCTTCGTCGGTAATAACGGCATCGGCCACCAGGCTGTCCGCCAACGCCCGATGCAACGCCCCAAGACGAAACATCTGCGGCGTGTAGGCCTGCCAGATCACACTGCGATCCACGGTTTCGAGCACACGACCGTGCTTGTCGACCCGTTTGAGCGTATCCCGTGCCGGAACTGCCAGCAGTCCGCCGACAGGGTCGTCAGCCAGTTCAGCCAGCAGCTTGTCCAGATCGTCACGACTTAGGTTCGGTCGTGCGGCATCGTGAACCAGTACCCAATCCTCATTATCAGCGCCCTGCGCATGCAGGTGCAGCAAGGCATTGAGCACCGACCCGGAACGTTCGGAACCGCCTTCGACCCGGGCAATACGCGGATCTCTGGCACACGCCAGGTTCGGCCAATAAGGATCGTCGACAGCAAGACTGACCACCAAGCCTTTCAGGCAAGGATGATCAAGGAAACAGCCGAGGCTGTGTTCGAGAATAGTGCGCCCGCCCAGTTGCAAGTATTGCTTGGGACGGTCCGCGGCCATACGGGCACCAACGCCCGCGGCAGGAATCACGGCCCAGAAGGCCGGTAACGTCTGGTTCATTGCGCCAGCTGGTAAAGGGTTTCACCATCCTTGACCATGCCCAGCTCATGGCGAGCCCGTTCTTCAACGGTCTCCATGCCCTTTTTCAACTCACTGACTTCGGCGTCCATTACCCGATTGCGCTCCAGCAATGTCTGGTTCTCAGCTTGCTGATCCGCGATCTGCTGCGTCAACTCGGCCACTTGCGCCAGACTGCCGTTTCCCACCCACAGGCGGTACTGCAGGCCAGCCAGCAACAAAAGCAGGATGAGGAACAACCAATTGGGACTGCGCATCGAATATCAGGTATCCAGTGAAAAAAGACAGCCATGCCAAACGTGAAGCTTCTGATAGCACGAAGCCTGGAAGAACCAGGCTTGTGCTGATAAGGCATCAGATTAGTGGCAAAAACGTCGCTGTAGCGATTTTTCCGACACAATCCGGTGTCTTTTTTACCACGTACTGACTCAGCCGCGGAATTCGCCGCGACCGTTGTACTTGGCCTTGCCGTTCAACTGCTCTTCGATACGCAGCAGTTGGTTGTACTTGGAAACGCGATCGGAACGGCACAGAGAGCCGGTCTTGATCTGGCCAGCCGAGGTACCCACGGCCAGGTCGGCAATGGTCGAATCTTCGGTTTCGCCGGAGCGGTGCGAGATCACGGCGGTGTAACCGGCAGCCTTGGCCATCTGGATGGCTTCCAGGGTTTCGGTCAGGGTGCCGATCTGGTTGAACTTGATCAGGATCGAGTTGGCGATCTTCTTGTCGATGCCTTCTTTCAGGATCTTGGTGTTGGTGACGAACAGGTCGTCGCCTACCAGTTGGGTCTTCTCGCCGATCTTGTCGGTGAGGATCTTCCAGCCAGCCCAGTCGGACTCGTCCAGGCCATCTTCGATGGAGATGATCGGGTAACGCTCGGTCAGGCCTTTGAGGTAGTCGGCGAAACCTTCGGCGGTGAACACCTGGCCTTCGCCGGACAGGTTGTACTTGCCGTCTTCGTAGAATTCGCTGGCCGCGCAGTCCAGGGCCAGGGTCACGTCGGTGCCCAGCTTGTAACCGGCGTTGGCCACGGCTTCGGAGATCACTTTCAAAGCGTCTTCGTTGGAAGCCAGGTTCGGCGCGAAACCACCTTCGTCACCGACAGCAGTGCTCAGGCCACGGGCCTTCAGCACGGCTTTGAGGTGATGGAAAATCTCGGTGCCCATGCGCAGACCTTCCGAGAAAGACTTGGCGCCAACCGGCTGAACCATGAATTCCTGGATGTCGACGTTGTTATCGGCGTGCTCGCCGCCGTTGATGATGTTCATCATCGGAACCGGCATCGAGTAGACACCCGGGGTGCCGTTCAGGTTGGCGATGTGAGCGTACAGCGGCAGGTCCTGGTCCTGTGCGGCGGCCTTGGCGGCAGCCAGGGAAACGGCGAGGATCGCGTTGGCGCCCAGGGAACCTTTGTTTTCAGTACCGTCGAGCTTGATCATTGCCAGATCGAGCGCTTTCTGGTCGCTTGGGTCCATGCCTTTCAACAGGTCCTTGATCGGACCGTTGATGTTGGCTACGGCCTTCAGAACACCCTTGCCCAGGTAACGGCTCTTGTCGCCATCACGCAGCTCGAGCGCTTCACGCGAGCCAGTGGAAGCACCGGACGGCGCGCAGGCGCTGCCGATGATGCCGTTATCGAGAAGCACGTCCGCTTCCACGGTGGGATTGCCACGGGAGTCGAGAACTTCACGACCTTTGATGTCGACGATTTTAGCCATTGTTGTAAACACTCCAAAGTTGACGAAAACGACGCAGCTGTAGGAAATCTTTGATCGTCGGCAAGCGAGGTGCAGCGGGCAGTCTTGCAGACGACAAGGCTCAGGCCCGAGGGCCAGAGCGTTAAATCGTGCGGTACTTTACCGGAGAATTGAGGATTACGCGGTTTCTACCGTCGGAAAACTCTTCACCAGTTCGTCCAGGGCTTTGAGCTGGGCCAGGAATGGCTCCAGTTTGTCCAGGCGCAAGGCGCAAGGACCGTCACATTTGGCGTTGTCCGGATCCGGGTGGGCTTCCAGGAACAGGCCGGCCAGCGATTGGCTCATGCCGGCCTTCGCCAGGTCGGTGACCTGGGCGCGACGACCGCCGGCGGAATCGGAGCGACCGCCAGGCATTTGCAGCGCGTGGGTCACGTCGAAGAACACCGGGTATTCGAACTGCTTCATGATGCCGAAGCCGAGCATGTCGACGACCAGGTTGTTGTAGCCGAAGCTCGAACCACGCTCGCAAAGAATCAACTGATCATTACCCGCTTCCACGCACTTGTTCAGGATGTGCTTCATTTCCTGAGGGGCGAGGAACTGGGCTTTCTTGATGTTGATCACGGCGCCCGTTTTGGCCATCGCGACCACGAGGTCGGTCTGGCGCGACAGGAAGGCCGGCAACTGGATGATGTCGCAGACTTCAGCGACGACCGCGGCCTGGTCAGGCTCGTGGACGTCGGTGATGACCGGCACGCCAAAGGCTTGCTTGATGTCCTGGAAGATGCGCATGCCTTCTTCCAGGCCAGGACCGCGATAGGAGGTCACAGAAGACCGGTTCGCCTTGTCGAAACTGGCCTTGAACACGTAAGGGATACCGAGCTTTTCGGTGACCTTCACATACTCTTCGCAAACCTGCATGGCCATGTCACGGCTTTCCAGCACGTTCATGCCGCCGAACAGCACCATGGGTTTGTCGTTGGCAATCTCGATGTCGCCGACGCGGATGATCTTCTGTGCCATCGGGGTTACGCCTTCTTCTGGTGTTGAGCCAACGCAGCCTTGACGAAACCGCTGAACAGCGGATGACCGTCGCGTGGCGTCGAGGTGAACTCAGGGTGGAACTGGCAAGCGACGAACCATGGATGATCCGGTGCTTCAACCACTTCAACCAGTGCGCCATCCCCGGAACGACCGGAGATTTTCAAACCGGCTTCCATGATTTGCGGCAGCAGGTTGTTGTTCACTTCGTAGCGATGACGGTGACGCTCGACGATCACGTCCTTGCCGTAGCAACCATGAACCAGGGAACCCGGCTCCAGCAGGCAATCCTGCGCACCCAGGCGCATGGTGCCGCCCAGATCGGAAGCTTCGGTACGGGTTTCGACCGCGCCGGTGGCATCTTCCCACTCGGTGATCAGGCCCACGACCGGGTGGCCGCTTGCACGATCGAACTCGGTGGAGTTGGCGTCTTTCCAGCCCATCACGTTACGGGCGAACTCGATAACGGCCACTTGCATGCCCAGGCAGATACCCAGGTATGGAACCTTGTTTTCGCGAGCGTATTGGACGGCAGTGATCTTGCCTTCAACGCCACGCAGACCGAAGCCGCCAGGTACCAGGATGGCGTCGACGCCTTCCAGCAGCGCAGTGCCCTGGTTCTCGATGTCTTCGGAATCGATGTAGCGCAGGTTGACCTTGGTACGGTTGCTGATGCCGGCGTGACTCATCGCTTCGATCAGCGACTTGTAGGCGTCCAGCAGCTCCATGTACTTGCCGACCATGGCGATGGTGACTTCGTGCTCAGGGTTGAGCTTGGCGTCGACCACGGCTTCCCACTCGGACAGATCGGCACCGCCGCATTGCAGGCCGAAGCGCTCGACGACAAAATCGTCCAGGCCCTGGGAGTGCAGGATGCCCGGGATCTTGTAGATGGTATCGGCGTCTTCCAGCGCGATCACCGCACGTTCTTCAACGTTGGTGAACTGCGCGATCTTGCGACGCGACGACACATCGATCGGGTGGTCGGAGCGGCAGACCAGCACGTCTGGTTGCAGGCCGATGGAACGCAGTTCCTTCACCGAGTGCTGGGTTGGCTTGGTCTTGGTTTCACCGGCAGTGGCGATGTACGGCACCAGTGTCAGGTGCATCAGCATCGCGCGCTTGGCGCCGACTTCGAAACGCAGTTGGCGGATCGCCTCGAGGAACGGTTGCGACTCGATGTCACCCACGGTGCCACCGATCTCGACCATGGCCACGTCAGCGTCGCCGGCACCCTTGATGATGCGGCGCTTGATTTCGTCGGTGATGTGCGGGATCACCTGGATGGTTGCACCCAGGTAGTCACCACGGCGCTCTTTGCGCAGCACGTGTTCGTAGACACGGCCGGTGGTGAAGTTGTTGTTCTGGGTCATGGTCGTGCGGATGAACCGCTCGTAGTGGCCCAGGTCCAGGTCGGTCTCGGCGCCGTCGTGGGTGACGAACACTTCACCGTGCTGGAACGGGCTCATGGTGCCCGGGTCGACGTTGATGTACGGGTCCAGCTTCAGCATGGTGACCTTAAGTCCCCGCGCCTCCAGGATGGCCGCCAATGATGCCGATGCAATGCCTTTCCCCAATGAAGAAACAACACCGCCCGTGACGAATATGTAGCGCGTCATGAAAAACCCTAGAAGTCTGCGTTAAAGCGGTCCGAGCCGCCGGGGAAAGCGAAGGAAGGCCGAAGCCCCCGATCACCTGCATTAATCACAGTGCACCTTTCAAAAAAACCGCCGCGTTGGGACAGACCGGGAAATGAATCACCGGTTCGTTGCTCGCTACACATTTTTTGGAATCGCCCAGCAAAGACTGCTTGGTAATCGGCAACTCCTGCAATTCAGGCGAATCCACAGAAGTTGTATCAAGAAGGGAGCGTAGTCTACCGGAAAGCCCCTTTCAGCTCAAACCTTGATCTTCGTTCAGTGGCTGCCAATGCAAATGCCAGTTACCGATCGCACCACCATCGAGCCCGTTGAGGTTCGCTACCGCCAGCAATTGCCCGTCTTTGTAGAGCAGCGGCAATCTGCCGCGCACGAAAGACGGTACACAGCTTTCATTGAGCAAACGTTTCAGATCCCGATGGCCACGGCCTGGCAAAGCCATGACCTCTCCCCCTTCACGATAGCGGATCTGTAACGGGCCATCGGGGATTTGCCCGGTGAGCGACAGCATGCCGTTGTCCGGGATTACCAGCGGTGAACGCGGGTCCTGCCACGCTCCGGCGACAGGCAGAGGGCGCAACCAGCGGCCCGACAACCACCAGATCCGCCCGCCAGCCCGATGCAGCTCGCCATCGGCCAGCCGCCACACCGGGCAGGCATCGCCGGTAGCGTCGCGCAAATCCTTCCAACCCGACCAATGGTCAGTGTCCGGCAGGCGGGTCAGTGGTTCGAGCCAATGACTCAAGGCATTGCGCTGGCGGGCATCGGAGAGTTTCGCAAGAGACGCCAGCTCAAGGGATCGCAAGCCGAGCCAGGCGAACTCACTGACAGAGTTGGCCTCACGCAAATCCATGTCCGCCAGCTCTTCGAGCAACCCCTGCGCTTCAGTCAGATGCGCCGCGCTGCGGGCCATGGTTGCCACCGCTTGCGGCCAGCGCCGGGTCAATGCAGGGAAGACTTGATGCCGCAGGTAGTTGCGTGAGTACTGCCGATCTTCGTTTGAAGGATCCTCGATCCAGCTCAAGCCATGCTCGTCGGCATAGGCCTCCAGCTCAACTCGCGTGACATCGAGCAATGGCCGCAGCAGATGGCCCTTGCCCAACGGGCGCTGACGCGGCATACCCGACAGCCCGCGCACGCCGGCCCCACGCAACAAACGGAACAGCAAGGTTTCCGCCTGATCGTCGCGGTGCTGGGCGATCAGCAGCACGTCATCGGCTTGCGTCACCGAACTGAACATTGCGTACCGCGCATCCCGCGCCGCCCGCTCCAGACTCGCCCCCGGTTGCACCGTCACCCGCTCCACTTGCAACGGGATGCTCAGTCCGTCGCAGACCGACTGACAATGTTGCGGCCATGCGTCTGCCGCGACCTGAAGACCGTGATGGATATGGATGGCGCTCAGGTTCGGGAGGGATTCGGTGTTTGCGAGATGGGCAAGCAGATGCAGCAGGACGGTGGAGTCGAGACCACCGGAGAATGCAATTCGCCAATGTGCAGCATGGCGCCAAGGCTCAAGATTCAGCAAAAGCCGGGAAGGCAGATCACTCTTCGAAGGATTCATAGAGATTGACCGCTTCTCATGGAGCCCTGTAGGAGCTGCCGAAGGCTGCGATCTTTTGACCTTGATTTAAAAAACAAGATCAAAAGATCGCAGCCTTCGGCAGCTCCTACAAGGTGCAGCGAGGTCGGTTAGAGACCGTAGCTCATCAGACGATCGTAACGGCGCTTGAGCAGCGCGTCGTTGTCGAACTTCTTCAGCATCGCCAGCTGCGAACTCAACTCAGCGCGGATCGACGCAGCGGCAGCAGCCGGGTCACGGTGCGCGCCGCCCAATGGCTCGCCAATCACCTTGTCCACGATGCCCAGGCCCTTGAGGCGCTCGGCGGTGATGCCCATCGCTTCTGCGGCATCCGGTGCCTTCTCGGCGGTTTTCCACAGAATCGAAGCGCAACCTTCCGGCGAAATCACCGCGTAGGTCGAGTATTGCAGCATGTTCAGCTGGTCGCAGACACCGATTGCCAGTGCACCACCGGAACCACCCTCACCGATCACGGTGGCGATGATTGGGGTTTTCAGGCGCGCCATGACCCGCAGGTTCCAGGCAATCGCTTCGCTCTGGTTGCGCTCTTCAGCGTCGATGCCAGGGTAAGCGCCCGGGGTGTCGATGAAGGTCAGGATCGGCATCTTGAAGCGTTCGGCCATTTCCATCAGGCGGCAAGCCTTGCGGTAGCCTTCCGGACGCGGCATGCCGAAGTTGCGGCGAACCTTCTCGCGCACTTCACGGCCCTTCTGGTGGCCGATGACCATGACCGGCTTGTCGTCCAGACGGGCGATGCCGCCAACGATGGCCGCGTCGTCGGAGAAGTGACGGTCACCGTGCAGTTCGTCGAACTCGGTGAAGATGTGTTCGATGTAGTCCAGGGTATACGGACGTTTCGGGTGACGTGCCAGGCGTGCGATCTGCCAACTGGTCAGCTTGCCGAAAATGTCTTCGGTCAGCGTTTTGCTCTTGTCCTGCAGGCGGGAGATCTCATCGCCGATATTCAGCGAATTGTCATTACCGACCAAGCGCAACTCTTCGATCTTGGCTTGCAGGTCGGCGATCGGCTGTTCGAAATCTAGAAAATTCGGGTTCATAGGCGTCCGTCTTGGGTCGAGTCCCAAGGAGTCTTGGGCCGGCCGGTTGTCTATTCGCGCCCTACCTTAAGGGACAGGCGCGTTGAGGTCGAGATTAAAAATTCAGGTTTGGGTCAGGGCAATCTGATGGCACTGACCGTCAACGGTATTGGAGGAAGACGTTGTCTCGCCCGAACTGGTCACGCAGGGCTTGAATCAACGCATCCGCCGGATCGATCCGCCAGCCCTCGCCGAACTGCAACAAGGCCTTCGCATCAGGGCTGGTGTAGTCCATGGTGATCGGGCACGCACCGCGGTGACGCTTCAACAGCTCGCCCAACCAGCGTAGCTGATCGCCCTTGAGATCCTTGGCATGCAGCTTCAGGCGCAGGCTTTCGGCCAGGTTGGTGCGCGCATCTTCCATGCTCATCACCCGCTTGACCCGCAACTTCAGGCCGCCGGAGAAGTCGTCGTTGCTGACCTCGCCTTCGACCACCACCATCGCGTCGGTCTGCAACAGTGACTGCGCCGAATGGAACGCCTCGGAAAACAGCGAGGCCTCGATCCGCCCGGAGCGGTCGTCAAGGGTGATGAACCCCATCTTGTCGCCCTTTTTGTTCTTCATCACCCGCAAGGCGATGATCATCCCGGCAACAGTCTGGGTATCACGCGCTGGTTTCAGATCGATGATGCGCTGACGGGCGAAGCGACGGATCTCACCCTCGTACTCGTCAATCGGGTGACCGGTCAGGTACAGGCCGAGGGTATCTTTCTCGCCCTTGAGACGCTCCTTGAGGGTCAGCTCCTTGGCCTTGCGATGATTGGCGTAGACGTCGGCGTCTTCTTCGACAAACAGACCGCCAAACAGGTCCGAGTGACCGCTGTCCTGGGTCCGCGCGGTCTGTTCGGCCGCCTTGATCGCTTCTTCCATGGCCGTCAGCAGCACCGCACGATTGCGGTCGATGTTGGCCTGGTAGGCTTTCTGCTCATCGTGGAAGTACGGCCCGAGGCGATCCAGGGCACCGCTGCGGATCAAACCGTCGAGGGTGCGCTTGTTGATGCGCTTGAGGTCGACCCGGGCGCAGAAATCGAACAGATCCTTGAACGGGCCCGCCAGACGCGCTTCGGTGATGGCCTCGACCGGCCCCTCACCCACGCCCTTGATGGCCCCCAGGCCGTAGATGATCCGGCCTTCGTCGTTCACCGTGAACTTGAACTCGGAGGTGTTCACGTCCGGTGCGTCGAGACGCAGCTTCATCGTCCGCACTTCTTCGATCAAGGTCACGACCTTGTCGGTGTTGTGCATATCCGCCGAGAGTACCGCGGCCATGAACGGCGCCGGGTAGTGCGCCTTCAGCCACGCAGTCTGGTAGGACACCAGGCCATAGGCGGCGGAGTGCGACTTGTTGAAGCCGTAACCGGCGAATTTTTCCACCAGGTCGAAAATGTTACCGGCGAGGTCCGCGTCGATATTGTTGGTGGCGCAACCTTCAATGAAACCGCCGCGCTGCTTGGCCATTTCCTCGGGTTTTTTCTTGCCCATGGCACGACGCAGCATGTCCGCACCACCGAGGGTGTAACCGGCCATGACCTGCGCAATCTGCATCACCTGTTCCTGATACAGGATGATGCCGTAGGTTGGTGCCAGTACGGGCTTGAGGCCTTCGTACTGGTAGTCCGAGTGCGGATACGCCAGCTCGGCGCGACCGTGCTTGCGGTTGATGAAGTCGTCCACCATGCCCGATTGCAGCGGGCCCGGACGGAACAGGGCCACCAGTGCGATCAAGTCTTCCAGGCAGTCGGGCTTGAGCTTTTTGATCAGCTCCTTCATGCCCCGGGATTCAAGCTGGAACACCGCCGTGGTTTCGGCTTTTTGCAGCAAGGTGTAGGTCGGCTTGTCGTCCAGAGGGATGAACGCGATATCCAGCGGTGGCTCGTTGACCTTGGCGCGGTCGCGGTTGATGGTTTTCAGCGCCCAATCGATGATCGTCAGGGTCCGCAAACCGAGGAAGTCGAACTTCACCAGACCGGCCGCTTCAACGTCGTCCTTGTCGAACTGGGTTACCAGGCCATCGCCCGCCTCGTCGCAGTAGATCGGCGAGAAGTCGGTCAGTTTGGTCGGGGCAATCACAACACCACCGGCGTGCTTGCCGACGTTACGCACAACGCCTTCGAGCTTGCGGGCCATCTCCCAGATTTCCGCGGCTTCTTCATCGACCTTGATGAAGTCGCGCAGGATCTCTTCCTGCTCGTAGGCCTTTTCCAGGGTCATGCCGACTTCGAACGGAATCATCTTCGACAGACGATCCGCCAGGCCATAGGACTTGCCCTGCACCCGCGCCACGTCACGGACCACAGCCTTGGCCGCCATGGAACCGAAGGTGATGATCTGGCTTACCGCGTTGCGGCCGTATTTCTCGGCCACGTAGTCGATCACCCGATCGCGACCGTCCATGCAGAAGTCGACGTCGAAGTCGGGCATCGATACCCGTTCCGGGTTAAGGAAACGTTCGAACAGCAAGTCATATTCCAGCGGATCAAGGTCGGTGATCTTCTGCACATAGGCCACCAGCGACCCGGCACCCGATCCACGGCCAGGACCTACCGGCACGCCGTTGTTCTTGGCCCACTGGATAAAGTCCATCACGATCAGGAAGTAACCCGGGAAGCCCATCTGGATGATGATATCCAGCTCGAAATTCAGCCGGTCGACATAGACCTGACGCTTGGCTTCATAGTCTTCGGTGGTGTCCTTGGGCAGCAGAACAGCAAGGCGCTCTTCCAGGCCATCGAAGGACACCTTGCGGAAGTACTCGTCGATGGTCATGCCATCAGGGATCGGGAAGTTGGGCAGGAAGTGCGTACCCAGCTTCACTTCAATGTTGCAACGCTTGGCGATCTCGACGGTGTTTTCCAGAGCTTCGGGAATGTCGCTGAACAGCTCGGCCATTTCCTCGGCGCTTTTGAGGTACTGCTGATCGCTGTAATTCTTCGAGCGCCGCGGATCGTCGAGGGCACGGCCCTCACCGATGCAGACGCGGGTTTCGTGGGCGGCGAAGTCTTCCTGCTTGATGAAACGCACGTCGTTGGTCGCCACCAGCGGCGCACCGAGCCTCTCGGCCAGGGCCACGGCGCCGTGCAACTGTTCTTCATCGTTGGGGCGATTGGTGCGCTGGATCTCCAGGTAGAAACGATCCGGAAACACGTCCATCCATTCGCGGGCCAGGGTTTCAGCCTCGGCGGGGTTGCCGCTGAGCATGGCCTGGCCGATCTCGCCTTCTTTGGCCGCCGACAACATGATCAAGCCGGCGCTGGCTTCAGCGACCCATTCGCGCTCGATGATGATTGCGCCATTGCGCTGACCTTCGATAAAGCCGCGGGAAATCAGCTCGGTGAGGTTGCGATAGCCTTCGGCGTTCATCACCAGCAGGCTGATCCGGCTCAGCGGGTTGTCCGGATCCTTGTTCGACAGCCACAGGTCGGCGCCGCAGATCGGCTTGATCCCGGCACCCATGGCGTTTTTATAGAATTTGACCAGGGAACACATGTTGTTCTGGTCGGTGACCGCCACGGCAGGCATGTTCATGCCGACCAGGGTCTTGACCAGCGGCTTGATCCGCACCAGACCGTCGACCAGGGAGTATTCAGTGTGCAGGCGTAGGTGAACGAATGAAGCCGGCATAGTGATCCTGTCTGTGAACTTGAAAACAACAAGGCCCGGATTGTACCGGGCCCTGCTAAAAAAAATCAGCCTTGCGACTAACTCTCGATCAGGCTTTCTCGCGCTTCATATGCTTGCCGTACAGGAGCAAACGAACGCCGGTGAATCGGGGTTGGGCCGAGACGGGCGAGCGCTTCCAGATGAACGGGTGTCGGGTAGCCTTTATGCCCGCCAATGCCGTAACCCGGATAGATCAATTCGAACGCAGCCATTTCGCGATCGCGGCTGACCTTGGCCAGAATCGATGCGGCGGCGATGGCAGGAACCTTGCTATCGCCCTTCACCACTGCCTCGGAGCGCATCGGCAGTTTCGGGCAGCGGTTACCGTCGATCATCGCCAGTTTCGGCTGGATGTGCAGCCCGGCGACCGCACGCTGCATGGCCAGCATGGTGGCGTGCAGGATATTCAGTTCGTCGATTTCCTCGACTTCGGCGCGAGCGATGCACCAGCTCAGGGCTTTTTCGCAGATTTCGTCGTAGAGCTTTTCGCGACGGGCCTCGGTGAGTTTCTTCGAGTCGTTCAGGCCGATGATCGGACGATTCGGATCAAGAATCACCGCCGCTGTCACTACCGCGCCACAGAGCGGGCCACGACCCACTTCATCGACGCCGGCAACCAACTCTTCGACTTCAGCGACCAAGGTAAAGTCCAGCCCCATCTGCATGTTCGTTTTACTCATTCTACTTGGCCGATCAGCTTCAGCACTGCGTCCGCAGCCTGGTTGGAGGCATCCAGACGCAGGGTCCGGTGAATTTCATCAAAACCACGGGTCTGCTCTTCTCCACCCTCGATCAAGGGTGACAAGGTCTGGGCCAGCGCTTCGACCGTGGCATCGTCCTGCAACAACTCGGGCACCAACAGACGCTGAGCCAACAGGTTCGGCAACGAAATGTAGGGGCTTTTCACCATGCGCTTGAGAATCCAGAACGTCAGCGGCGCCAGGCGATAGGCGACCACCATCGGCCGCTTGTAAAGCAATGCTTCAAGCGTCGCGGTACCGGAGGCAATCAACACCGCATCGCACGCTGCCAAGGCCAGATGCGACTGTCCATCGAGCAGGGTCAGTGGCAGATCGCGACCAGCCAACAGTTCTTCAAGCTGTGCGCGACGTTGCGCACTGGCGCAAGGCATGACAAACCGCACACCCGGGCGCAATGCCCGCAGGCGCTGCGCAGTATCGAGAAACAACGCACCTAGCCGGCCAACTTCACCGCCACGACTGCCAGGCATCAACGCCACCAGCGGCCCGTCAGGCAAACCGAGCTCGGCCCGCGCAGCCGCGCGATCGGCTTCGAGTGGAATGGCATCGGCCAGGGTATGGCCGACGAACCGCACCGGCACGCCTTTCTCTTCATAAAATTTGGCTTCGAACGGGAACAGCGTGAGCATCAGGTCGCAGCCTTCGCGAATCTTCAGCACGCGTTTCTGCCGCCAGGCCCACACCGACGGACTGACGTAATGCACGGTCTTGATACCGGCCTGACGCAGTTTGAGTTCGATATTGAGGTTGAAGTCCGGCGCATCGATACCGATGAACACATCGGGCTTCGCGGCGATCAAGTCGGCGACCAGCTTCTTGCGCCGCGCCAGCAACTCGCGCAGGCGACCCAGCACTTCCACCAGGCCCATGACGGACAGACGTTCCATCGGGAAATACGAGGTCAGGCCTTCAGCCTGCATCAACGGACCACCGACACCGATGAACTCGACGGCCGGGTGACGAGCCTTGAGCGCGCGCATGAGGCCCGCACCCAGAATGTCACCGGAAGCCTCACCCGCTACCAGCGCAATACGCAGATTGGCCATGGTTAGCGGGTGATGCCGCGGGTCGAAGACTGGATGGAGTCACGGAACACCGCCACTTCCGGATACTGGGCGGACGGCTCTGCCAGCTCGGCAAGCGCCTGCTCCACGGTCAGGCCCTGGCGGTACACCACCTTGTAGGCACGACGCAGCGCGTGGATCGCATCTTCGCTGAACCCCCGACGGCGCATGCCCTCGAAGTTCATGCTGCGGGCTTCGGCAGGGTTGCCGAATACCGTGACGTACGCTGGAACATCCTTGCCGATCGCCGTCCCCATGCCGGAGAAGCTGTGGGCGCCAATGTGGCAATACTGGTGAACCAGGGTGAAACCGGAGAGGATGGCCCAGTCTTCCACATGCACATGGCCCGCCAGCGCGGTGTTGTTCACCAGGATGCAGTGGTTGCCAATCACGCTGTCATGGCCGATGTGGGCATAGGCCATGATCAGGTTGTGATCGCCCAGGGTCGTTTCCGAACGGTCCTGGATGGTGCCACGGTGGATCGTCACGCCTTCACGGATGACGTTGTGATCACCAATCACCAGGCGGGTTTCCTCGCCCTTGTACTTCAGGTCAGGTGTGTCCTCACCCACCGAGGAAAACTGGTAGATGCGATTGTGCTTGCCGATTCGGGTCGGGCCCTTGAGGATCACGTGCGGCCCGATGACTGTCCCCTCGCCGATTTCCACACCTGCGCCGACGATCGACCACGGGCCGACCTCGACGCCGTCAGCCAGAATGGCTGTCGGATCGATGATTGCACGAGGGTCAATCAAACTCATAGTTTGCGTTCCGCGCAGATGATTTCAGCGGAGCAGACCGGCTTGCCATCGACCGAAGCCTGGCATTCGAATTTCCAGATCTGACGCTTGCAGCTGATGAACTTGGCTTCAAGGATCAACTGATCGCCTGGCAGAACCGGCTGGCGGAAGCGCAGCTTGTCGGAACCGACGAAGTAATAGAGGGTGCCGTCGGCCGGTTTCACGTCGAGCATCTTGAAACCAAGGATCCCGGCAGCCTGAGCCATGGCTTCGATGATCAATACGCCCGGCATGATTGGATGCGCGGGGAAGTGGCCATTGAAGAACGGTTCGTTGATGCTGACATTCTTGTAGGCGCGAATGCGCTTGCCTTCAACATCCAGCTCCACTACCCGGTCCACCAGCAGGAACGGGTAACGGTGAGGCAGGTATTCGCGAATCTCGTTGATGTCCATCATTTCGGGGGGAAGCCTATGTAAAGATTGGGGGCGCGCAACTGGCGCGCGCTCCTCTAGCAAATCAAGGACGCAGTCTAGCGGCTGTGCACACTTGATATGGAAATGGTATCAGCCATCTGATGAAGCATTACCGTCAGGGGTCACTTCCCCTACTTGCTTTTCCAGCTGTCGCAGGCGCCGCGCGATGTCATCGAGCTGACGGATGCGAGCCGCGCTTTTGCGCCATTCGGCTGCTGGCTGCATGGCCGTACCGGAAGAATAGGAACCCTTTTCGGTAATCGAGTGGGTCACCATGGTCATCCCGGTGATGAAAACGTTATCGCAAATTTCGATGTGCCCCACCAGCCCTACACCGCCAGCGAGCATGCAATGCTTGCCGATTTTGGTGCTGCCGGAAATTCCGACACAGGCCGCCATGGCGGTGTGATCACCGACCTGAACGTTGTGGGCGATCTGGATCTGGTTGTCGAGCTTCACACCATTACCGAGAATGGTATCGGCCAATGCGCCGCGATCGATAGCGGTATTCACGCCAATCTCGACATCATCACCGACCAGCACGCCACCGATCTGGGCAATTTTCTGCCAGACACCTTTCTCATTGGCAAAACCGAAACCTTCGCCACCGAGCACGGCACCGGACTGAATGACCACACGCTTGCCGATGCGCACGTCGTGGTACAGCGTGACCCGCGGGGCCAGCCAGCCGCCTTCGCCGATTTCGCAACGGGCACCGATGAAGCAATGTGCACCGATGGTCACGCCAGCAGCAATTCGTGCCGAGCTTTCGATCACCGCAAAGGCACCAATACTCGCAGCCGGGTCAACCACCGCGTCTTCGGCCACAACCGCTGTCGGGTGAATACCGGCAGCCGCTTTCGGCTTTGGATCGAACAGATGGGAAACACGCGCGTAGGCCAGATACGGATCAGGCACCACCAGCGCATTACCGGCAAAACCTTCGGCATCAGCAGCCTTCAGCAACAGTGCTGCGGCCCGGCTGTCTGCCAGGTATTTACGGTATTGAGGGTTTGCGAGAAAGCTCAACTGAGCTGGGCCAGCCTCCTGCAAGGTGGCCAGCCCAGTAATTTCTCTCTCAGGGTCGCCACGTAGCGTGGCGCCGAGGAACTCGGCCAGCTGGCCGAGCTTAATGGTCACGGTCATGGATTATTTCAGCTGATTCATGCGCTCGATAACCTGGCGGGTGATGTCGTACTGAGGCTTGACATCAATCACTGCGCCACGCTCGAAGACCAGGTCAAAAGCACCTTTCTTGATAACTTCTTCCACAGCGCTGTCCAGTTTCGGCTTGAGCTGCTTCAGCATTTCACGGTCGGCAACGGCTTTGGCTTCGTTCAGTTCCTTGGACTGGAACTGGAAGTCACGGGCCTTTTGCTTGAATTCAAGCTCCAGACGCTCGCGTTCGCCCTGCTGCATTTTGTCGCCACCGGCCATCAGGCGGTCCTGGATACCCTTGGCGCTGGTTTCCAGCGCCTTGAGCTTGGTCAGCTGAGGACCGAACTTCTTCTCGGCATCCACGGCGTATTTCTTGGCCGCGTCGGACTCCAGCAGAGCCATCTGATAGTTCAGAACTGCAATTTTCATGTCGGCAAATGCCGGACCAGCGACCAGGACGCTGGCCAGGAGAACCAATTGAGTCAACTTACGCACGATGCACTCCTACAAAATTCATTGTCGTTATCTTGGGTCAGACGCTTAGAACGTCTGGCCGAGGGAAAATTGGAACACTTGAGTCTCGGCGTCATCCGGTTTCTTGACCGGCATGGCCAATGCGAAACTCAAAGGACCCAGTGCAGTGACCCACGTCACACCTACACCAACGGAACTGGCCATATTGCTCAGGCTAATGTCGTTGCACTGCGTATTGGACTTCGACGCAGGATTTGTATTGGTCGTCTGATCGCATTTGGAGTCGAATACGTTACCCACGTCCCAGAATACCGACGTACGCAGGGAACGTTGATCCTTGACGAACGGCAGCGGGAACAGAATCTCTGCACCACCTTGAATCAGCACATTACCGCCGAACGGCAGTGGGTCCTGATCCGGGTCAGCAAGAGTGCCAGGGTTGCCCGTACTGTCTACGCCGCGGCTCGGAGTACTGCGTGGACCCAATGTACTGTCCTTGAAGCCACGAACCGAGTTGAAACCACCAGCATAGTAGTTTTCATAGAATGGCAAGCCGTCAGTCGAACCATAACCATCGCCATAACCCAATTCGGTGTGCAGGCGCATGGTGTAGTTTTCACTCAGCGGCTGGAACAACTGGCCACGGTAATCGAGTTTGAAGAACGACAGGTCACTACCCGGCACGGTGACTTCCGCCGTCAAGCTTTGGGAGTGACCACGAGTCGCCAAAACGCCTTTGTTCAGGGTGGACTCGGACCAACCGGCCGAAGCCTTGAAGTTCAGGTATTTGTCGCCTTCCCTGTTAACGAAGTCGAAGATCTCGTCGACGGTGTAAACACCAGTCTTGATCGTGTCCTGTTGCGCATTCAGGCCGAAGGTCAGACGCGAAGTCTCGCTGATTGGATAACCGACACTCACACCGGCACCCAGGCTGTCCACGGCGTAGCTGGCGACGTCGGTATCGAGCTCATCGTAGTCAGTCGTGCGGTAGAACGCGTTGTAACCCAGGCTCACGCCGTCGGCGGTCCAGTAGGGGTCGACGAAACCGAAGTTGTAGCGGGTCTGGTATTCGCTTTTGGTCAAGCCGACGCTGACCTTGTTACCGGTACCCAGGAAGTTGTTCTGGGTGATCGAACCACCGAGGATCAGGCCGGCGCTCTGGGCGAAACCGACGCTGGCGGTAATCGAACCGGAGGCTTGCTCTTCAACGCTGTAGTTGACGTCCACCTGGTCATCGACACCCGGTACGGCCGGAGTTTCGACGTTGACTTCCTTGAAGAAGCCCAGACGTTCAAGACGGGTCTTGGATTGATCGATCAGGTAGGTCGAAGCCCAGCCGCCTTCCATCTGACGCATTTCACGACGCAGCACTTCGTCTTCGGACTTGGTGTTGCCACGGAAGTTGATGCGATTCACGTAGGCACGCTTGCCCGGATCGACCGCGAACAGGATGTCCACGGTGTGATCTTCATCGTGCGGTTGAGGCACGCCGTTGACGTTCGCGAAGGTGTAGCCTTCGTTACCCAGGCGACGGGTGATCAGCTCGGAGGTGGTGGTCATCAGCTTGCGCGAGAACACCTGGCCTTTTTGCACCAGCAACAGGGACTTGATCTGGTCTTCAGGGACTTTCAGGTCGCCGCTGAGCTTGACGTCGCGAACGGTGTATTTCTCGCCTTCGTTGACGTTGACGGTGATGTAGACGTGTTTCTTGTCCGGCGTAATGGAAACCTGGGTCGAGGCGATATCCATGTTGATATAGCCACGGTCCAGGTAGTAGGAACGCAGACGCTCCAGGTCACCGGACAGTTTTTCACGGGCGTACTTGTCATCGTTCTTGAAGAACGACAACCAGTTGGTGGTCTTGAGTTCGAACAGGTCGATCAGGTCTTCATCGGGGAAGACCGTGTTGCCCACCACGTTGATGTGCTGGATCGCCGCAACGGTACCTTCGTTGATGTTGACCTTCAGGCCAACGCGGTTACGCGGCTGCGGAACCACTTCGGTGTCGACGGTAGCCGAGTAGCGACCTTGGGCGACGTACTGGCGCTGCAGTTCGTTACGCACACCTTCAAGGGTGGCACGCTGGAAGATTTCGCCTTCGGCCAGACCGGATTGCTTGAGGCCTTTCATCAGGTCTTCGGTAGAGATCGCCTTGTTGCCTTCGATCTCGATACTGGCGACCGACGGGCGTTCGACTACCGTGATGACCAGGACGTTGCCATCGCGGCCCAGCTGGATATCTTGAAAGAAACCGGTTTTGAACAACGCACGAGTGGATTCCACCAGGCGACGATCATCCGCCTGTTCACCGACGTTCAACGGCAAAGCACCAAAGACGCTACCCGCGGAGACCCGCTGGAGGCCATTGACGCGAATATCAGAGATAGTGAAGGACTCGGCGTGAACTTCGGCGATCATCAATACGGTGAGAACCGCAGTTAGCAGCAGACGTTTCATGAAGTCCTTTCTTATTCCAACTGGCAATAAACAAACTGCCGCAAAATGCGGCAGATTCGCAATTCAGCGACGTTACAGACGACCCAGATCATTAACCAGAGCGAGCAACATCACTCCGATCACCAAACTGATGCCAATCTGTATCCCCCAACCTTGCACCCGATCCGACAAGGGACGACCACGCGCCCACTCAATCAGATAAAACAACAAATGCCCCCCATCCAGCACAGGAATGGGCAGCAAATTCAGAACCCCCAGGCTAATACTCAGATAAGCAAGGAAATTCAGGAAATCAGCAACACCCGACTGGGCCGAAGCGCCCGCCACTTTAGCAATGGTTATCGGTCCACTCAAGTTTTTTACCGAGAGCTCGCCGAACAACATTTTCTTCAGTGAATCGAGGGTCAGCACGCTCATGGTCCAGGTGCGCCGAGCCCCCTCGCCAATCGCTGCCAATGGTCCGTAACTGACCTCGCGGATCATCTCCGGCGGCCAATCGACAGCCTTCACCCCTGCCCCCAGGTAGCCGCTGGGTGACTTGCTCTCGCCGCGAGCGACAAGTGTCACCGGGACGTCGATTTGAGCACCGTCCCGCTCGACCCGCAGCATGATTTTGGTATCAGGATGCATACGGACGGTATCGACGACCTGCTGCCAGTCATCCAGCGTACGACCATCGAGCGCCAGCAATCGGTCACCGGTCTTCAGGCCGGCAGCCTGGGCCGGCCCCTTTGGATCGAGTTCAGCCAGAACAGGCGGCAATGCCGGGCGCCACGGGCGAATCCCCAACGAATGAATGGGATCTGGCTCGTCAGCCCCTTTGAGCCATTTATCCAGCGCAAGTTCACGTGGCGAATCGGTCGTCGAGCCTTGCTCGCGAACCATTATCTGCAATGAACCGCTTTCACCCAGGCGACGAACCAGTTGCAGATTCACCGCCGCCCAGCCGGAAGTCGCCTCGCCATCGATGGCCACGATTTCCTCGCCCGGGTTCAATCCCGCCTTGGCCGCAATACTGCCGGACTCCACAGCCCCGATGACCGGACGCACCTGCTCACTGCCGAGCATTGCCAGCGCCCAGAAGAACACCATTGCCAGCAGGAAGTTGGCGATCGGCCCCGCCGCCACGATGGCAATGCGCTGACGAACGGATTTGCGATTGAAGGATTGACCAAGCTGATCGGGCGGCACTTCGCCTTCGCGCTCGTCGAGCATTTTCACGTAGCCACCCAACGGGATGGCGGCAACGACAAATTCGGTACCCTGCCTGTCGTGCCAGCGCAACAAAGGCATGCCGAAGCCTACGGAGAAGCGCAGCACCTTGACTCCACAGCGACGTGCGACCCAGAAATGGCCGAACTCGTGGAAGGTAACCAGCACACCCAGAGCGACCAGGGTGCCGACAATCATATAGAGCGCGCTCATCTACTTTCTCCGCAATCCTATCCGCTGCTGCCTGGGTCGACTATCTGCAGCATTTACCGCCCGTGACGGCTCAACCATTGTCCGGCCAGCAATCGCGCTTTCGCGTCTGCCGTGAACACTGCCTCGAGATCATCCACTGCCACGACAGGCTCCAGACTCAGTACTTCCTCGATGATACTCGCGATTTCCGGGTAACGAACCCGCTCGTCGAGAAATGCCGCCACCGCCACTTCGTTCGCGGCATTGAGCATGGCTGGCGCGCTGTTTCCCGCTTCAGCCGCCTGGCGAGCCAGACGCAAACAAGGGAAACGCTCTTCATCGGGCGCCTGGAAGTCCAGCCGTGCAATGGCAAACAGATCCAGCGGCGCCACACCCGAGTCAATCCGCTCCGGCCAGGCCAGGGCATTGGCGATGGGTGTGCGCATGTCCGGATTACCCAACTGCGCCAGGACCGAACCATCGACGTAGTCGACCAGCGAATGAATCACGCTTTGCGGGTGAATCACCACCTCGACCTGGGATGGTTTGGCATCGAACAGCCAGCAGGCCTCGATCAGCTCAAGCCCTTTGTTCATCATACTGGCGGAGTCAACGGAGATTTTTCGCCCCATGGACCAGTTCGGATGCGCACACGCCTGATCAGGTGAAACATGCGCCAGTTCAGCCAGTGGCGTCTGACGGAACGGACCGCCGGAAGCCGTCAGCAAAATTCGGCGAACGCCGACCGCCTCGAGGCCACGGGCATAATCGTGTGGCATGCACTGGAAAATGGCGTTGTGCTCGCTATCGATCGGCAGCAATACCGAACCGCTCTTGCGCACCGCCTGCATGAACAGCGCACCGGACATCACCAGCGCTTCTTTATTGGCCAGGAGGATCTTCTTGCCCGCCTCGACCGCCGCCAGCGTCGGGCGCAACCCCGCCGCCCCGACGATGGCCGCCATGACCGTATCGACCTCCGGATCGGAAGCGACCTGACACAAACCTTCCTCACCCACCAGAACACGAGTTGGAAGACCCGCCGCGCGCAAATCATCCTGCAAGGTGCGGGCAACCGCGACCTCAGGCACTACGGCAAATCGCGGGATATGGCGCACGCAGAGCGCCAGCAGTTCACTCAAGCGAGTGAAGCCACTCAAGGCAAAGACCTGGTAACGATCAGGATGACGAGCGATGACGTCGAGCGTACTCAGGCCAATCGAACCGGTTGCCCCCAGAACGGTAATCTGTTGCGGGCGGCTCATGGGGCCGCCATCCACAACAGCACAGCGAACACCGGAATGGCCGCCGTCAGGCTGTCGATACGATCCAGCACGCCACCGTGACCTGGTAGCAGATTGCTGCTGTCCTTGATCCCGGACTGACGCTTGAACATGCTTTCAGTGAGGTCGCCCACCACCGAAATGAACACGATCAGAGCAGCACAGATCAGCCCCTTGAACAGCTGCGCCACCGTCCAGTCGCGCACCAGTGCAACGAGCGTGGTAATGACCAGGCTCAGCGCCAGCCCACCGTACACGCCCTCCCAGCTTTTGCCCGGACTGACCTGCGGCGCGAGCTTACGCTTGCCGAATGCACGACCGGAGAAGTAGGCGCCGATATCAGCCCCCCAGACCAACACCATCACGGCCATGATCAGCCAGTTACCCAGCGGGTACTGCTTGATCTGTACCAGACCCTGCCAGGCCGGCAGGAGAATCAACAGGCCGATCACCAGCTTGGTCGCCGCATTGGACCAGTGCTCGCTCGAACGCGGATAGGTCAACACCAGATACGTCGCCACCGCCCACCACAGCACCGAAGCGCCCAATACCCAAGGCGCCAGCCCGGGCAGGATGTACATGACGAACAGCATCAAGGCGACCACAGCGGCAAAGCCGACACGGAACGCTTGACCGGCGAAACCCGCCAGACGCGCCCACTCCCATGCACCAAGGGTAACTACCAGCCCGATGAACAGCGCAAAACTGGAACCTTCAAGCAGGAAAAACCCGCACAGGGCAATCGGCAGCAGGATCAGTGCAGTGATGATTCGTTGTTTAAGCATTAAACCCGGGCTCCAGCCTCGACCTGCTCGCTCGTTTTACCGAAGCGGCGCTGGCGGGAAGCGTAATCGGCCAGCGCATTGCGCATGGCATCGTGTTTGAAGTCCGGCCAGAACAGGTCGGAAAAATACAGCTCGGCATAGGCCAGCTGCCAGAGCAGGAAATTGCTGATGCGATGCTCGCCACCGGTACGGATACACAAGTCAGGCAACGGCAGATCACCTGTGGCCAGGCAGGTCTGCAGCAGATCAGGCGTGATGTCTTCCGGACGCAAGTGCCCGGCCTGAACCTCTCGTGCCAGTCGTTGCGCCGCTTGCGCGATATCCCACTGACCGCCGTAATTGGCGGCGATCTGCAGGACAAAACGATTGGCGCCAGCCGTCATGGCCTCGGCTTCGCGCATGGCGGCCTGCAGCTCGGGATGAAAACGCGAGCGATCACCAATGATGCGCAGGCTGATGTTGTTGTCGTTGAGGCGCTTGGCCTCACGACGCAGCGCCTTGAAGAACAGGTCCATCAAGGCGCTGACCTCATCGGCCGGACGTTGCCAGTTCTCGCTGGAAAAGGCGAACAGGGTGAGCACCTCGACCTTGGCCTCGGCACAGACTTCAATGACCGCACGTACCGCATCCACGCCTGCTTTATGCCCGGCGACACCTGGCATAAAGCGTTTTTTCGCCCAGCGATTGTTACCATCCATGATGATCGCGACATGGCGCGGCACCGCGGACGGTGCAGTCTGCTTGGTCTTTTCCATGAAAACGCGACCCTTATACGGCCATCAGGTCTTTTTCTTTCTCCGCCAACTTAGCGTCGATTTCAGCTACGAACTTCTTGGTCAGATCGTCGATCTCGCCAGTGGCGCGACGCTCTTCGTCCTCGCTGATTTCCTTTTCCTTGACCAGATCCTTCAACGAGCTGTTCGCATCGCGACGGATGTTGCGCACGGCAACACGGGCATCTTCAGCCACATCACGGGCCTGCTTGGTGAAACCGCGACGGGTTTCTTCGGTCAGGGCCGGCATGCTGATCAGCAGCAGCTCACCAAGGTTGGTCGGGTTCAGGTTCAGGCCTGCACTGCCGATCGCCTTGTCGACAGCGCCCAGCATGTTGCGCTCGAAGGCAACGACTTGCAGGGTACGGGCATCTTTGACGGTGATGTTGGCCACTTGCTTGATCGGGGTGTCGGAACCGTAGTACGGCACCATCACGCCTTCCAGGATGCTCGGGTGCGCTTGACCGGTACGAATGCGGCCGAAGTTGTGCGCCAGCGATTCCACGGACTTCTGCATGCGCTCTTTAGCGTCTTTCTTGATTTCGTTGATCATTGTTGGCCTTCCTCGATCAGGGTTCCTTCAGCGCCGCCATGCACGATGTTCAGCAGGGCGCCGGGCTTGTTCATGTTAAATACGCGTAGCGGCATCTTGTGGTCGCGGCACAGGCAAATGGCCGTCAGATCCATCACACCCAGCTTGCGATCCAGCACTTCATCGTAAGTCAGATGATCGAACTTCTCGGCATGCGGGTCTTTGAACGGATCAGCGGTATAGACGCCGTCAACCTTGGTGGCCTTGAGCACGACATCGGCATCGATTTCGATTGCACGCAGGCAGGCAGCCGAATCCGTCGTAAAGAACGGGTTGCCGGTACCGGCCGCGAAAATCACCACGTCCTTGGAGTTCAAGTGACGCATGGCCTTGCGACGATCATAGTGATCGGTCACGCCAACCATCGAAATAGCGGACATCACGATGGCCGAGATGTTGGCGCGCTCAAGGGCGTCGCGCATGGCCAGGGCGTTCATCACAGTGGCCAGCATGCCCATGTGGTCGCCAGTGACCCGATCCATGCCAGCCTTGCTCAGCGCTTCACCGCGAAACAGGTTGCCACCACCGATAACCAGACCGACCTGTACACCGATGCCGACCAGCTGGCCAACTTCCAATGCCATGCGATCCAGAACTTTCGGATCGATCCCGAACTCTTCCGAGCCCATCAGGGCCTCGCCGCTGAGCTTGAGTAGAATGCGTTTATAGCGAGCCTGATAACCACTGCCCTGCTGAGCCATTGCGAATCTCTCCTGCGGCGTATTTTAAAAATTCTTTGCGAGCTGTTTACAGCTGGCGTTCACTCTAGCTTGGCGCTGCTTCAGCGCCATCGGAACATGGCTTTGTAAGCCAGTTCCAAAAGGAAACCAATAAAAATTGGTGCCCCATCTGAAAAGAGGCTGCGCGCGTGAGCGGGCAGCCTCTTCTGGGCGACAGTTAAAAAACCGTCTTATTGCTTGGCGGCAGCCAGCTGGGCAGCAACTTCTTCTGCGAAGTTGTCCACTGGCTTCTCGATGCCTTCGCCTACCTTGAAGTAAGTGAAGGAAACGATTTCAGCGCCAGCTTTCTTGGCCAGAGCACCAACGGTGACTTCCGGGTTCATGACGAAAGCTTGCTCGACCAGGCTGGCTTCAGCCAGGAACTTGGTGATACGACCAGCGATCATCTTCTCGACGATTTCAGCTGGCTTGCCTTTCATCTTGTCTTCGTTCAAAGACAGGAAAACGGCTTTTTCACGCTCGATGGCTTCTGGCGAAACCTGCGATGGCAGCAGGAACTCAGGGTTGCTTGCAGCCACGTGCATGGCGATCTCTTTGGCCAGCTGAACATCGCCGCCCTTGAGAACAACAGCAACACCGATCTTGTTACCGTGCAGGTAGGTGCCGACAACGTCGCCCTCTACGCGCACCAGGCGACGGATGTTGACGTTTTCGCCAACTTTGGCAACCAGTGCTTCACGAGCCGATTCCTGAGCGGCGATCAGCGGAGCTGCGTCGGTCAGTTTCTCGTCGAAGGCTTTCTCTACGCTGGCAGCAACGAAGTTCTTGAAGTCATCTTGCAGGGCCAGGAAGTCGGTCTGCGAGTTGACTTCCAGCAGCACGGCCGCCTTGTCGTCGGCCTTGATGGCGATAGCGCCTTCAGCGGCAACGTTGCCGGCTTTCTTGGCGGCCTTGATGGCGCCCGAAGCACGCATGTCATCAATGGCTTTCTCGATGTCGCCGCCAGCCTTGGTCAAGGCCTTTTTGCAGTCCATCATGCCTTCGCCAGTACGCTCGCGCAGTTCTTTGACCAACGCTGCAGTAATCTCTGCCATTTCAAAATCCTCTTGGATAGGTTTTCAACCATTCCACCCGATCGAACGGGCGATCAATTCTTCCCGAACCACCCTTGTTAGCTGCCGCACGTTACAGATAGAGCGGTGGGCGCCGACAAATGGTTTTCGAGGTGGCAAAAAGGGGGCCAAGCCCCCTTTTTGCTTACTGAGTCAACGCCAAGGCGTCAATTACTCAGCTGCTGCTACCGGAGCTTCTTCAACGAACACTTCGGTGCCGCCGGCAACGTTGTTGCGGCCACGGATAACGGCGTCAGCCATCGAACCCATGTACAGCTGGATAGCGCGGATTGCGTCATCGTTGCCTGGGATGATGTAGTCAACGCCTTCCGGGCTGCTGTTGGTATCGACTACGCCGATGACCGGGATGCCCAGCTTGTTGGCTTCGGTGATCGCGATGCGCTCGTGATCAACGTCGATAACGAACAGAGCGTCTGGCAGACCGCCCATGTCCTTGATACCACCCAGGGAACGATCCAGCTTTTCCAGGTCACGAGTGCGCATCAGCGCTTCTTTCTTGGTCAGCTTGGCGAAAGTACCGTCTTCGGCTTGAACTTCAAGGTCACGCAGACGCTTGATGGAAGCACGGATGGTCTTGAAGTTGGTCAGCATGCCGCCCAACCAGCGGTGATCGACGTACGGCGAACCGCAACGTGCTGCTTCTTCAGCAACGATCTTGCCAGCGGAACGCTTGGTGCCGACGAACAGAATCTTGTTTTTGCCCTGGGCCAGACGCTCTACGAAAGTCAGAGCTTCGTTGAACATTGGCAGGGTTTTTTCAAGGTTGATGATGTGGATCTTGTTACGCGCGCCGAAAATGTACTTGCCCATTTTCGGGTTCCAGTAACGGGTCTGGTGACCGAAGTGCACACCGGCCTTCAGCATATCGCGCATGTTGACTTGGGACATGATAGTTCCTTAATAAGTCGGGTTTGGCCTCCACGTATCCCAATGACCAACCAGCAGCATCAGCTGAAGGCACCCAGGTCATCGTGTCGACACGTGTGTGGATTTAGGCTTTTCGGGACATCCCCGGAAAGCGGCGCATTTTATATCACAAGGCAGGGCAAAACGGAACCCGGATTCTGAAATCCTGGCGAACGCTTTGCGCCATCCCTTGGAATCCTCCAAGAATGCACCATTCTATAGAGAGAAGCGATGCACACAGGCGCAGATTTGCGCTGATCGTCTGGTAGAATCGTATTTTTCAGGGCTGCGAAGACCCATCGCGCAATGCCCTTTCCGTTCAGAAAGCGCCGCCTGGCGCAGAGAGAGCCTGTATGACCGTCACCCTCAAAACGCCCGAGGATATCGCCAAAATGCGTATCGCCGGCAAACTGGCCGCCGATGTGCTGGAAATGATTGCCGAACATGTCAAGCCGGGCGTTACCACCGATCAACTGAACCAGATCTGCCACGACTACATCGTCAATGAGCAGAAAGCCATCCCTGCCCCGCTCAACTACAAGGGTTATCCAAAGTCGATCTGCACGTCGATCAACCACGTAGTCTGCCACGGCATCCCGAACGACAAGCCGCTGAAAGACGGCGACACCCTCAACATCGACGTTACCGTCATCAAGGACGGCTACCACGGCGACACCAGCCGCATGTTCCACGTCGGCAGCGTGCCGGTCTGGGCCGAGCGCCTGTCCCAGGTGACCCAGGAATGCATGTACAAGGCGATTGAAATCGTCAAGCCCGGCTGCCGCCTGGGCGACATCGGCGAAATCATCCAGAAGCATGCTGAAAAGAACGGATTCTCGGTGGTTCGCGAGTTCTGCGGCCACGGTATCGGCAAGGTGTTCCACGAAGAGCCGCAGATCCTGCACTACGGCCGCGCCGGCACCGGCATGGAACTCAAGGCCGGCATGACCTTCACCATCGAGCCGATGATCAACCAGGGCAAAGCCGACACCAAGGTTCTGGGCGACGGCTGGACCGCGATCACCAAGGATCGCAAGCTCTCGGCACAGTGGGAACACACCCTGCTGGTGACCGAAACCGGTTACGAGATCTTCACCCTGCGCAGCGATGACACCATCCCTCGCGTTTCGGCCTGATCTCGCCAGCGTATCTCGCCTATAGAAAGGAAAGCCAATCGATGCCGCAGGTGGATCCCGAACTCTTCGACCGAGGCCAGTTCCAGGCTGAACTGGCCCTGAAGGCAAGCCCGATCGCGGCCTTCAAGAAGGCGATCCGCCAGGCCCGCGAG
This sequence comes from Pseudomonas sp. B1(2018), assembly GCF_003097365.1. Lineage (NCBI taxonomy): Bacteria > Pseudomonadati > Pseudomonadota > Gammaproteobacteria > Pseudomonadales > Pseudomonadaceae > Pseudomonas > Pseudomonas sp. B1(2018). The sequence continues at coordinate 24,445 of NZ_PYUK01000026.1, read as the reverse complement.
GTGCTCGACGCACGTTTTCGCAATGGCCGGGACATTCGTCGACTGATCGAGGATCGCGCCTGGTTCGTCGACAACATCCTGCAAAAGGCCTGGGAGCAGTTCAGCTGGAGCGAGGACGCCGACATCGCGCTGGTCGCGGTCGGCGGCTACGGCCGCGGTGAATTGCACCCTTATTCCGACATCGATTTGCTGATCCTGCTGGACAGCGCGGACCACGAAGTTTTCCGCGACTCCATCGAGCGCTTTCTGACACTGTTGTGGGACATCGGCCTGGAAGTCGGTCAGAGCGTTCGCTCGGTCGAAGAGTGCGCCGTCGAGGCCCGCGCCGACCTGACGGTCGTCACCAACCTGATGGAAAGCCGCACCATCGCCGGCCCCGAGCGTTTGCGCCAGCGCATGCTGGACGTCACCAGCACCGGGCACATGTGGCCGAGCAAGGACTTCTTCCTGGCCAAGCGTGCCGAACAAAAGGCTCGCCACCACAAGTACAATGACACCGAATACAACCTGGAACCCAACGTCAAAGGCTCACCCGGCGGCCTGCGGGATATCCAGACGATTCTGTGGGTGGCCCGTCGCGAGTACGGCACCCTGAACCTGCGGGCACTGGCCGGCGAAGGCTTCCTGGTCGAAAGTGAAAACGCCCTGCTGGCCTCTTCCCAGGAATTCCTGTGGAAGGTTCGCTATGCCCTGCACATGCTCGCCGGTCGCGCCGAAGACCGCCTGCTGTTCGATCACCAGCGCACCATTGCCGGGCTGCTGGGGTTCAAAGGCGACGACGCCAAGCAAGCCATCGAAAATTTCATGCAGCAGTATTACCGGGTGGTGATGAGCATCGCCCAGCTCAGCGACCTGATCATCCAGCACTTCGAGGAAGTCATCCTCGCACCGGAAGACGAGGCACCACCGCAGCCGATCAACTCGCGCTTCCAGCTGCATGATGGCTATATCGAAGCACGCAACCACAACGTTTTCCGCCGCACGCCGTTCGCCATGCTGGAAATTTTCGTATTGATGGCCCAGCAGCCGGAAATCAAGGGCGTACGTGCAGACACCATTCGCATGCTGCGGGAAAGCCGTCACCTGATCGATGACGACTTCCGCAACGACATTCGCAATACCAGCCTATTTATCGAGCTGTTCAAGTGCAAGATCGGTATCCACCGCAACCTGCGACGAATGAACCGCTACGGCATCCTGGGTCGTTATCTGCCCGAATTCGGCTTTATCGTCGGGCAGATGCAGCATGACCTGTTCCACATCTATACGGTCGATGCCCATACCCTGAACCTGATCAAGCACCTGCGTAAGTTGCAGTACACACAGGTGTCGGAAAAATTCCCGCTGGCCAGCAAGCTCATGGGCAAGCTGCCCAAACCCGAGCTGATCTACATGGCCGGCCTGTACCACGACATCGGCAAAGGCCGGCATGGCGACCACTCGGACGTCGGCGCGGTCGACGCCGAGGCGTTTTGCCAACGTCACCAGTTGCCAGTGTGGGACAGCCGCCTGATCGTATGGCTGGTGCAAAACCATCTGGTGATGTCGACCACCGCCCAGCGCAAGGACCTGTCCGACCCGCAGGTTATCCACGACTTCGCACAGATCGTCGGCGATGAAACCCGCCTTGACTACTTGTATGTGCTGACCGTCGCCGACATCAACGCCACCAACCCGACACTGTGGAATTCCTGGCGCGCCAGCCTGCTGCGCCAGCTCTACACCGAAACCAAGCGTGCCCTGCGTCGTGGCCTGGAGAATCCGGTGGATCGCGAAGAGCAGATCCGCCAGACCCAGAGCGCCGCCCTGGACATTCTGGTGCGCGGCGGCACCGATCCGGACGATGTCGAGCAACTGTGGGCGCAGTTGGGTGATGACTATTTCCTGCGTCACACCGCCGGCGATGTGGCCTGGCACAGCGACGCGATCCTCCAGCAACCGGCCGATGGCGGCCCCCTGGTGCTGATCAAGGAGACCACCCAGCGCGAGTTCGAAGGCGGGACCCAGATCTTCATCTACGCCCCCGACCAGCACGACTTCTTCGCCGTGACCGTGGCCGCGATGGACCAGCTCAACCTGAACATCCATGACGCCCGGGTCATCACCTCCAGCAGCCAGTTCACCCTCGACACCTACATCGTGCTCGACACCGACGGCGACTCGATCGGCGACAACCCGGCACGGGTCAAACAGATCCGCGACGGCCTGACCGAGGCCCTGCGCAACCCGGACGACTACCCGACCATCATCCAGCGCCGGGTACCGCGCCAGCTCAAGCATTTCGCCTTTGCACCACAGGTAACGATCCACAACGACGCCCAGCGGCCGGTGACGGTGCTGGAGCTCACCGCGCCCGACCGCCCGGGCCTGCTGGCACGGATCGGCACGATTTTCCTGGAGTTCGACCTGTCGCTGCAAAACGCCAAGATCGCCACCCTCGGCGAGCGCGTGGAAGACGTGTTCTTCATCACCGACGCCCACAATCAGCCGCTGTCCGACCCGTTGCTGTGTAGCCGGTTACAAGATGCAATCGTCGAACAGTTGAGCGTCAACCAGGAACCCGATATCAAACTGTCGCGCATCAGTATCTGAATCAAACCCATCCCCTGTAGGAGCTGCCGCAGGCTGCGATCTTTTGATCTGCTTTTTAAGATCAAGATCAAAAGATCGCAGCCTTCGGCAGCTCCTACATTGAACGAGGCCCCTCATGAACAACGCTTTATCCCAGCTGCAGCCCTACCCGTTCGAGAAGCTCCGCGCCTTGCTCGGCAGCGTCACGCCCAACCCGGACAAGCGCCCTATTGCGCTGTCCATTGGCGAGCCTAAACACCGCTCGCCGAGCTTCGTCGCCGAAGCCCTGGCCAGCAATCTCGATCAGATGGCCGTATACCCGACCACCCTCGGCATCCCGGCCCTGCGCGAAGCCATCGCCGCCTGGTGCGAACGTCGCTTCGATGTCCCCAAGGGCTGGATCGATCCCGCGCGCAACGTGCTGCCGGTCAACGGCACCCGCGAAGCGCTGTTCGCCTTCACCCAGACCGTGGTCAACCGTGGCGATGACGCGCTGGTGGTCAGCCCGAATCCGTTCTACCAGATCTACGAAGGCGCGGCGTTCCTCGCCGGGGCCAAGCCGCATTACCTGCCGTGCCTGGACGAAAACGGTTTCAACCCGGATTTCGACGCCGTTTCGCCGGACATCTGGAAACGCTGCCAGATCCTGTTCCTGTGCTCGCCAGGCAATCCGACCGGCGCACTGATTCCGGTTGAAACCCTGAAAAAGCTGATCGCCCTGGCCGATGAGTACGATTTCGTGATTGCCGCGGACGAGTGCTACAGCGAACTCTACTTCGACGAACAAACGCCGCCGCCAGGCCTGCTCAGCGCCTGCGCAGAACTGGGCCGCAAGGACTTCAAGCGCTGCGTGGTGTTCCACAGCCTGTCCAAGCGTTCGAACCTGCCAGGCCTGCGTTCCGGTTTTGTCGCCGGTGACGCCGACATTCTCAAAGGCTTCCTGCTTTACCGCACCTACCACGGCTGCGCGATGCCGGTTCAAACCCAACTGGCCAGCGTTGCTGCATGGAATGACGAAGTGCATGTGCGCGCCAACCGTGCGTTGTATCGCGAGAAGTTTGATGCGGTACTGGAAATCCTCAGCCCGGTGCTGGACGTACAGCGTCCGGACGGCAGTTTCTACCTGTGGCCGAATGTGGCCGGTGACGACGCAGCGTTCTGCCGCGATCTGTTCGAGCAGGAGCACGTGACCGTGGTGCCGGGTTCTTACCTGTCGCGGGATGTCGATGGCGTCAATCCAGGCGCCGGGCGCGTGCGCATGGCGCTGGTTGCACCATTATCAGAATGCGTTGAAGCGGCAGAACGTATTCGCGACTTTATCACTCGCCGCAACTGACACTAACAAGGCCTGTACTGTGCAACGCAGTACAGGCCTCTCCTCAGCAACAACATCTCATATACAGCAACTTTACAGCGTGACGCTCATTTAAATAATCTCCTACTCGAAACCAATTAATTGTCCGGATTAAACCTCGAGAAGGAGAGCGAAAATGCCACATCAAGACCCTTGCAAAGCTATATAAAAGCCCCCAACAAACCGCAAACAAACCAAACCAACAAATCTCATTTTAAACAAACTACAACCGATAAAAGACACGGACGCCACCCCTATGAAAATTGGAACTTGCAGTTTCCCTGAAAGCATTGACCCGATTGCATCCTATGAGGCCGCAATCAGTGAGCGCAGTGATAATGCCGAACCCAACACTTCCAAACGAGCCAAGAGAAGTGTCGCTGTGCATACTAAATTCTGGAAGCCTGGTCGAATCCTGAAAATAGCCATGTACGACGAAGACCAGAAAACCATCGACAAAGTCAAAAGCATTGCGAGCAAATGGATAGAGTATGCCAATTTGAAGTTTGAATTCGTTTCAGGAGCAGAGGGCGATATTCGTATAAAAATCGAGCAAACCCAATACGGCGATTCTTACTCCTATCTCGGTACAGATGCGCTCACCCGCCCCCCTGAAAAAGAAACAATGCAAATAGGGCTGCCTTTAGAAGATGATGAGTTTGAATTCAGCGTATTACATGAGTTTGGACACGCACTTGGCCTCGCCCATGAACATCAGCACCCGGACGCAGATATTCCTTGGGATCGGGAAAAAGTTTACGCATGGTATAAAGAAGAATTCAACCTTGAACGCGATCAAGTTGACAGAGACGTTCTCCCACTACCCCGCAACACAAACTACACCTACGGTGATTACGACTCCTTGTCAATCATGCACTACGACATCGATAGCAGACTTACCATAAACAACTGGAGCCACCCAGGAGGCTCCACACTAAGCAGGAAAGACCTGGAGGTAGTCAGTAAGATTTACCCTCACGGGACACCATACATACCCCACTCACTGATTGAGTTACTTAACAAAATAAAGGCGCCATTTACTGGCAGTTCCAATTAAAACATCCTGAAGATATCCTCCAACAAACTGATCGTTTCTTGAGGACTATTATTTTCAATGCATCTTCCATGTACGCCACGCAACAATGGAAACATGTACATTATTACTTGACCGTTCCAAGCTTGGCCTCACTCAGATCAAGCTCCCCCAGCACCTCACGCAACACGTCATCGCCAATCTGGTGCTGACGACTGAGTCTGTACAACTCCAGGCGCTGCGCCCGCAGCGCCTTCACCCGCAAGCGCCGCTCCAGCAAGTCCATCTGAAAGGCCAGGGCCTGGGCTTCGGCTGAATCGTTGAACACCTCCAACTGGTGTCGGTATTCGGACATGATCCGTGCCTTGAGTTCGGCCGCCAGCGCGGACTCGGCGGCGTCCTGCGGGTTGATCTCTTCTGTCTCCAGCGCATGAATGGCCGCTTCGGCGGTCTTGCGCCAAGCGTCGCGCACTTCATTGCGCCGCTTGTCGTCCGGGCTGGCTTCGATGCCGCGCAACAACAGTGGTAGCGCGATGCAGGCCGCAATCAACGACAGCAGAATCACGCCGGCGGCGATGAATATCAGCAGATCGCGCTCGGGAAACGCACTGGCCCCCATGAGCATTGGCACCGACATCACACCCGCCAGCGTCACGGCCCCACGCACACCCGCCACAGTCAGTAACCAACAGGATCGTGCCGTCGGCACCTGCGTCACCTCACCCTTGCCGCGCAGGCGCCGCAGCAGCACCGACAGCCGCCAGATGCTTTGCACCCAGACGAACCGCAAAACCAGCAGCACCAGGAAAATCGCCACCACATCCAACCCGCGATACAACAACGTCGGCCATAACGAGGTTTCGTGACTGGCCACCGCCTTGATGATGTCCGGCAACTGCAGGCCCAACAGCAGGAAAATCAAGCCGTTGAAGGCGAACTCCAGCAATGACCAGACACTGCGATTGAGCAGGCGCGTGTTGGTCTGGCGCGGCAGCAGATCGAGCCAGCTCTGCATCATCCCCGCCGCCACCGCCGACAGGATGCCTGACACCTCCATGCGCTCGGCCAGCACGTAGGCCGCAAACGGCAGCAACAACATGAACACCACGTGCGTCGCGGGGTCATCCCAGCCGCGCGCGATCATCCACGCCCGCAGACGGCCAACCAGCCAGCTCAAGGCCACCCCGACGGCCAGCCCGCCGACGGCGACCAGCACGAACGTCAGACTGGCATTGGCCAGTGAGAACACGCCGGTGACCGCCGCCACCAAGGCAAACTTGAACGTCACCAGGCCCGAGGCGTCGTTCATCAGCGCCTCACCCTGCAAGATGTGCATCAATGGCGTGGGCAGCCGATTGCGGGAGATGGCCGACACCGCCACCGCATCCGTCGGCGACAGCACCGCCGCCAGGGCAAACGCCACCGGCAACGGCACACCGGGCAGCAGCCAATGAATGAAATAGCCGGCGCCCACCACGGTAAACAACACCAGGCCCACCGCCAGGGTCAGGATCGGTCCGCGCAGGTGCCAGAATTCGCGCTTGGGCATGCGCCAACCGTCGGAGAAAAGCAGCGGTGGCAGAAACAGAAACAGGAACAACTCGGGATCCAGGGCCACATGCAGCCCCAGAGTCGGCCACGCAAGCAATGTCCCGGCGGCGATTTGCACCAGCGGCAACGGCAGCGGGATCACCCGTCCGATCAGGCGCGAAACGCCGACCAGCATCAACAGGATCAGGACGGTGTAGGCGGTTTGCATAAAGCGTGGTTCCCGGACAATCGACAGCATTGAAGTGCCATATTAGCTGCTTAGACTACCTGGGGGCCCTTGCACCAATGTCGCACAACGGAATACCGCCCCCTGTAGGAGCAGCCGGTCGACGCTCGATTGCTCGCGATGGTCGTTAACGATTACGCCGGCTACCTGATACCCCGCGGCGCTCTCTGGTTCATCGCGAGCAAGCTCGCTCCTACAAGGTGCTACGCCATGACAAAAATACAAACCCGACCACAGCCGCCGCGAAACCGTCCGGCCATGGCATAATCCTCCACCTTTTATTTCCAGCACCTGCAAAGGGGGCAATTCCTTGACCGTTTCAAGCAAAACGTTGCACCTTTTCGGCATCAAAGCCTGCGACACCATGAAAAAGGCGCGCACCTGGCTCGATGAACACGCTGTCAGCTATGACTTTCATGATTACAAAGCGGTCGGTATCGACCGTGAACACCTGACCCAATGGTGCAGCGAGCACGGCTGGGAAGTGGTGTTGAACCGTGCAGGCACGACCTTTCGCAAGCTCGACGACGAACGCAAAGCCGATCTCGACCAGACGAAAGCCATCGAACTGATGCTCGCACAACCTTCGATGATCAAGCGCCCGGTGCTCGATCTCGGTGACCGAACCCTGATTGGCTTCAAGCCAGACATCTACGCGGCCGCGCTCAAGTAAGCAGCCCGTTCAATTTTGTTAGAGGTATTCACATGTCCGCTACCCTGTTCAGCCTGGCCTTCGGCGTCGGCACTCAAAACCGTCAAGGCGCATGGCTGGAAGTGTTCTACGCCGCCCCGGTTCTCAAGCCATCGGCTGAAGTCGTCGCCGCTATCGCACCGATCCTGGGCTACACCGAAGGCAATCAGGCCATCGCATTCAGCACCGCCCAGGCCTCGCAACTGGCCGAGGCCCTCAAAGGCGTCGACGCCGCCCAGGCTGCCCTGCTGACCCGTCTGGCCGAGAGCCACAAGCCGCTGGTTGCCACTCTGCTGGCTGAAGACGCCCAGCTGTCGTCCACCCCGGAGGCGTACCTCAAGCTGCACCTGCTGAGCCATCGCCTGGTCAAGCCTCACGGCCTGAACCTGGCCGGGATTTTCCCGCTGCTGCCGAACGTGGCCTGGACCAGCCAGGGCGCTGTCGACCTGAGCGAACTGGCCGAACTGCAACTCGAAGCCCGCCTGCGCGGCGAGCTGCTGGAAGTGTTCTCGGTGGACAAGTTCCCGAAAATGACCGACTACGTGGTTCCGGCCGGCGTGCGTATCGCTGACGCTGCGCGTCTGCGCCTGGGCGCCTACGTGGGCGAAGGCACCACCGTGATGCACGAAGGTTTCATCAACTTTAACGCCGGCACCGAAGGCCCGGGCATGATCGAAGGCCGCGTATCCGCCGGCGTATTCGTCGGCAAGGGTTCGGACCTGGGCGGCGGCTGCTCGACCATGGGTACCCTGTCGGGCGGCGGCAACATCGTGATCAAGGTCGGCGAAGGCTGCCTGATCGGCGCCAACGCCGGTATCGGCATCCCGTTGGGCGACCGCAACACCGTCGAGTCGGGCTTGTACGTGACCGCCGGTACCAAAGTCGCGCTGCTGGACGAAAACAACCAGCTGGTCAAAGTGGTCAAGGCCCGTGAACTGGCCGGCCAGCCGGACCTGCTGTTCCGTCGCAATTCGGAAACCGGTGCCGTGGAATGCAAAACCCACAAATCGGCCATCGAATTGAACGAAGCGCTGCACGCCCACAACTAAGCGTCACACGATGACCCCGTAGGAGCTGCCGCAGGCTGCGATCTTTTGATCTTGTTTTTTAAAGATCGCAGCCTGCGGCAGCTCCTACAACGTCAGGCGTTCCCCCCGCCCATGTTCACCAGGGCCCGATAACATGATGATTCTCTCTCCCTGGCGCGCCGATTTTCCGGCCATCGCCGCCCTGCAGCGCCAAGGCCAGACCTATCTGGACAACGCCGCCACCACGCAAAAACCTCAAGCCCTGCTGGACGCCCTGGCGCACTACTACGCCAATGGCGCAGCCAACGTGCATCGGGCGCAACACTTGCCCGGCGCCCACGCCACCCAGGCGTTCGAGGACAGCCGTCGCAAAGCCGCGCAATGGCTCAATGCTGGCGATTGCGGGCAGATCATCTTTACCCACGGCGCGACGTCCGCGCTGAATCTCCTGGCCTATGGCCTGGAACATCTTTTCAATCCGGGCGACGAAATTGTCATCAGCGCCCTGGAGCATCACGCCAACCTTTTGCCGTGGCAGCAACTGGCGCACCGTCGCGACCTGAAGCTGGTGATCCTGCCGCTGGATGCCAACGGCGTGATCGACCTTGAAGCCGCCGCCGGTTTGATCGGCCCACGCACGCGTCTGCTGGCCGTCAGTCAACTGTCCAACGTGATTGGCGCGTGGCAACCGCTGCCTCAATTGCTGGCACTGGCCAAGGGGCACAACGCCCTGACCGTGATCGATGGCGCCCAGGGCGTGGTCCATGGCCGCCACGACGTACAAGCATTGGGCTGCGATTTTTATGTGTTCTCCAGCCACAAGCTCTACGGCCCCGATGGCCTGGGCGTGCTGTTCGGGCGCAATGCAGCGCTGCAACAGCTGCGTCCCTGGCAGTTCGGCGGTGAAATGGTGCTCGATGCCAATTATCACGACGCCCGCTTTCGCCCGGCCCCTCTGGGCTTCGAGGCCGGGACGCCGCCGATTGCCAGTGTGATCGGCCTGGGAGCAACCCTCGATTACCTCGCCGGGCTTGATCAGGACGCCGTGTCCGCCCATGAAACGGCGCTGCATGCCTGTCTGCTCAAGGGGCTTGAGGCACGTCACGGCATCCGCTTGCTGGGCAAGCCGCAAGTGGCACTGGCCAGTTTTACCGTCGAGGGTGTACATAATGCCGACCTGGCGCATTTGCTGACTGAACAAGGGATTGCAGTGCGCGCAGGCCATCACTGCGCCATGCCGCTGCTCAAACGCTTTGAACTGGCGGGGGCGATTCGCGTGTCATTGGCGCTGTACAACGACTCCGAAGACCTGCAACGGTTTTTTGAAGCCCTGGATCAGGCGTTGGAGCTGCTGCGATGAACCTGCCTGCCGATGCCGTGACCGCACTCGATACCTTTGGCAAAGCCGCCGGCTGGGAACAACGGGCACGCCTGCTGATGCAATGGGGCGAGCGTCTGCCTGCCTTGAGCGACGCGCAGATGTGCGACGCCAACCGGGTGTACGGTTGTGAAAGCCAGGTGTGGCTGGTGGGCGAATTGCGCGACGGCCATTGGCAGTTCAGCGCCAACAGCGATGCGCGGTTGATTCGCGGGTTGGTGGCGTTGTTGCTGGCGCGGGTCAACGGCTTGTCGGCGGCCCAATTGCAGCAGGTGGATTTGCCGGACTGGTTCAATCAGTTGGGATTGGGGCGGCAATTGTCCGAATCCCGCAGCAATGGCTTGAATGCGGTGCTACAGCGGATGCGCGAACTGGCCGCCTGATCGCCCCCAAACGCCCTAGGAGCTGCCGAAGGCTGCGATCTTTTGACTTTGCCCTTTTAAAAACAAGATCAAAAGATCGCAGCCTGCGGCAGCTCCTACAGGTGTCGACCTCAGGCTTGGGGCTTGATGCGTTCCGCCGGGCGCCGCACACCGGCCACGATCTTGTCCACAGCCTTGGTCGCCGCGACCATGCCGAAGGTCGCCGTCACCATCATCACCGCGCCAAACCCGCCGGCGCAATCGAGCTTCACGCCATCACCGACAAAACTCTTCTGCAGGCAAATGCTGCCGTCCGGTTTCGGATAACGCAGCTGCTCGGTGGAAAACACGCACGGCACGCTGTAATGGCGGGTCACTGTGCGTGAAAAGCCGTAGTCGCGGCGCAGCGTAGAGCGCACTTTCGACGCCAGCGGGTCGTTGAACGTGCGGTTCAGGTCGCAGACCTGAATCAAGGTCGGGTCGATCTGCCCGCCCGCACCACCGGTCGTGATGATCTGGATCTTGCGACGCTTGCACCAGGCGATCAGCGCAGCCTTGGCGTTGACGCTGTCGATGCAGTCGATCACGCAGTCGATGTTCGGCATGATGTACTCGGCCATGGTGTCGCGGGTGACGAAGTCCGGCACCGCGTGCACCGTGCAGTCCGGGTTGATCCCGCGCAGACGCTCAGCCATCACCTCGACCTTGGGTTTGCCGACGGTACTGTCCAGCGCGTGCAACTGACGGTTGGCGTTGCTGACGCAGACGTCGTCCAGATCGAACAGCGAAATCTCGCCCACGCCACAACGGGCCATGGCTTCCGCCGCCCAGGAACCGACACCACCGACGCCGACAATCGCCACATGGGCTGCGCGCAGGCGCTCAAGGCCTTCGATGCCATACAAACGGGCAATGCCGGCAAAACGCGGATCTTCAGTACTCATGACCATTACCCCAAAAACCGGCGGGCATTATATGGCGATATGAAGACAAAACCAGTTACAGGAAAAATAGAAAGAACTTTAACGAAATCACATTGCCCAACGTCCGGCAATTCCCTGTCCGCTGTAGGACCAGAGAATGCCCGGTATAGGATGCGCGCCCATTGGCGACGGCCAACCGTTCCTCCGTTCCACAGTCTTTGGAACCCGAAATAGCTATGTCATCGCGTAAATTTGGACTCAACCTGGTCGTGGTGCTCGCCATCGCGGCCCTGTTTACCGGCTTCTGGGCGCTGATCAACCGTCCGGTCACCGCCCCCAACTGGCCTGAACAGATCTCCGGCTTCTCCTACTCGCCATTCCAGCAGGGCCAGTTCCCGCAGAAAGACCAGTACCCGACCGATGATCAAATGCGTCGCGACCTGGAGATCATGAGCAAGCTGACGGATAACATCCGCATCTACTCGGTCGATGGCACCCTGCAAGACATCCCGAAACTGGCGGAAGAATTCGGCTTGCGGGTGACACTGGGGATCTGGATCAGCCCGGACCAGGAACGCAACGAACGGGAAATCACCCGCGCCATCGAAATCGCCAACTCCTCACGCAGCGTGGTTCGTGTGGTGGTCGGTAACGAAGCGATCTTCCGCAAGGAAATCACCGCCGCCGAACTGAGCGTGATGCTCGACCGAGTCCGTGCTGCCGTGAAGGTGCCGGTGACCACGTCCGAGCAATGGCACGTCTGGGAGGAACACCCGGAACTGGCCAAGCACGTCGACCTGATCGCCGCGCACGTCCTGCCTTACTGGGAATTCATTCCAGTAGACAAGGCCCAGCAGTTCGTTCTGGATCGCGCCCGCGACCTGAAAAAAATGTTCCCGAAAAAGCCGCTGCTGCTGTCCGAAGTGGGCTGGCCGAGCAACGGCCGCATGCGCGGTGGCGCCGATGCTTCGCCCGCAGACCAGGCGATCTACCTGCGAACCCTGGTCAACAAGCTCAATCGCCAGGGTTTCAACTACTTCGTGATCGAAGCGTTTGACCAGCCGTGGAAAGCCAGCGACGAAGGTTCCGTCGGCGCCTACTGGGGCGTGTTCAACGCCGCGCGCCAGCAAAAGTTCAACTTCGAAGGCCCGGTGGTGGCGATTCCGCAATGGCGCGTATTGGCCATCGGCTCGGTGGTATTGGCGCTGTTGTCGCTGACCTTGCTGATGATCGACGGCTCGGCCCTGCGCCAGCGTGGTCGCACCTTCCTGACCTTCATCGCGTTCCTCTGCGGTTCGGTGCTGGTGTGGATCGGCTACGACTACAGCCAGCAATACAGCACCTGGTTCAGTCTGACAGTGGGTTTCCTGCTTGCCCTCGGTGCGCTCGGGGTGTTTATCGTGTTGCTGACCGAAGCCCATGAATTGGCAGAAGCGGTGTGGGTGCACAAGCGCCGCCGCGAATTCCTGCCAGTGGAAGGCGATTCCGGCTACCGCCCGAAAGTGTCGATTCACGTGCCTTGCTACAACGAGCCGCCGGAGATGGTCAAACAGACCCTCAACGCCCTGGCCAACCTCGACTATCCGGATTTCGAAGTCCTGATCATCGACAACAACACCAAGGACCCGGCGGTCTGGGAACCGGTACGCGATTATTGCGAAACCCTCGGCCCACGCTTCAAATTCTTCCACGTGGCACCGCTGGCCGGCTTCAAGGGTGGCGCGCTGAACTACCTGATTCCGCACACCGCCAAGGACGCCGAAGTGATTGCCGTGATCGACTCGGACTACTGTGTCGACCGCAACTGGCTCAAGCACATGGTGCCGCACTTCGCCGACCCGAAAATCGCCGTGGTGCAGTCGCCGCAGGACTACCGCGACCAGAACGAAAGCACCTTCAAGAAGCTCTGCTACGCGGAATACAAAGGCTTCTTCCATATCGGCATGGTCACCCGCAACGACCGCGACGCGATCATCCAGCACGGCACCATGACCATGACCCGCCGCTCGGTGCTCGAAGAGCTGGGCTGGGCCGACTGGTGCATCTGTGAAGACGCCGAACTGGGCCTGCGCGTATTCGAAAAAGGCCTGTCGGCGGCGTACTACCACACCAGCTACGGCAAAGGCCTGATGCCCGATACCTTCATCGATTTCAAGAAACAGCGCTTCCGCTGGGCCTACGGAGCGATTCAGATCATCAAGCGCCACACCGCCAGCCTGCTGCGCGGCAAGGACACCGAGCTGACCCGCGGCCAGCGTTACCACTTCCTCGCGGGCTGGTTGCCGTGGGTGGCGGACGGCATGAACATCTTCTTCACCGTCGGTGCGCTGTTGTGGTCGGCGGCAATGATCATCGTGCCGCAACGGGTCGATCCACCGCTGCTGATCTTCGCAATCCCGCCGTTGGCGCTGTTCGTGTTCAAGGTGGCCAAGATCATCTTCCTCTACCGTCGTGCGGTCGGGGTGAACTTGAAGGATGCCTTCTGCGCGGCGCTGGCCGGTCTGGCGTTGTCTCACACCATCGCCAAAGCGGTGCTGTACGGCTTCTTCACCAGCAGCATTCCGTTCTTTCGCACACCGAAAAACGCCGACAACCATGGCTTCTGGGTAGCGATTTCCGAAGCGCGCGAAGAGTTGTTCATCATGTTGCTGCTGTGGAGCGCGGCGCTGGGGATTTATCTGGTCAACGGCATGCCGAGCAACGACATGCGCTTCTGGGTCACCATGCTGCTGGTGCAGTCGCTGCCGTATCTGGCGGCGCTGATCATGGCGTTCCTGTCGTCGCTGCCGAAACCTTCGACAGAGGCTGCGCCCGCGACGGCGTGATCGGTTATTGGATAACGTTAAACGGCGGCCTTCGGGTCGCCGTTTTGCTTTAGAATGATCGCCCTTTTGCACTGTAGGAGCTGCCGAAGGCTGCGATCTTTTGATCTTGATCTTTCAAAAGCAAGATCAAAAGATCGCAGCCTTCGGCAGCTCCTACAGGTTTACTGTGCGTACCTCGGAGTTTTCACATGACGGCCCACGCCGACCTTTCGCCGACCCTTCAACTCGCCATCGACCTGATCCGTCGTCCGTCCGTGACGCCGGTCGACGCCGATTGCCAGAAGCAGATGATGCAGCGCCTGGGCGATGCCGGTTTCACCCTGGAACCGATGCGCATCGAAGATGTGGATAACTTCTGGGCCACCCACGGCCAGGACGACGGTCCGGTGCTGTGCTTCGCCGGCCACACCGACGTGGTCCCGACCGGCCCGGTGAGCGCCTGGCAGATCGAGCCGTTCAACGCGCTGATCGACGAACACGGCATGCTCTGCGGCCGTGGCGCCGCCGACATGAAAGGCAGCCTCGCCGCCATGACCGTCGCGTCCGAGCGCTTTGTCGCCGACTACCCGAATCACAAGGGCAAAGTCGCGTTCCTGATCACCAGCGATGAAGAAGGCCCGGCGCACCACGGCACCAAGGCAGTGGTAGAACGCCTGGCCGCGCGCAAGGAGCGTCTGGACTGGTGCATCGTCGGCGAACCGTCGAGCACCACCCTGGTGGGTGACGTGGTCAAGAACGGCCGCCGCGGCTCCCTCGGCGCCAAACTGACCGTGCGCGGCGTGCAAGGTCACGTGGCTTACCCGCACCTGGCGAAGAACCCGATCCACCTCGCCGCTCCGGCCCTGGCAGAACTGGCCGCCGAGCATTGGGACCACGGCAACGATTTCTTCCCGCCGACCAGTTTCCAGATCTCCAACGTCAATTCCGGCACCGGTGCGACCAACGTGATCCCGGGTGACCTGGTGGCGGTGTTCAACTTCCGTTTCTCCACCGAGTCCACGGTCGAAGGCCTGCAAAAGCGCGTCGCCGATATCCTCGACAAGCATGGCCTGGACTGGCACGTCGATTGGGCCCTGTCCGGCCTGCCGTTCCTCACCGAGCCGGGCGCGCTGCTGGACGCGGTGTCGTCGAGCATCAAGGACATCACCGGTCGCGACACCAAGGCGTCCACCAGCGGCGGCACCTCCGACGGGCGCTTCATCGCGACCATGGGCACGCAAGTGGTTGAGCTGGGCCCGGTCAACGCGACTATCCACCAGGTCAACGAGCGCGTACTGGCAGCCGACCTCGATGTGCTGACCGAAATCTACTACCAGACCCTGATCAAGTTGCTCGCCTGATGCTTGCCTGCCCTATCTGCAGCGCACCGCTCAATGCGGTGGACAACGGTGTGGTCTGCCCCGCCGGGCATCGTTTCGACCGTGCGCGCCAGGGTTACCTGAACCTGCTGCCGGTGCAGCACAAGAACAGCCGCGCCCCTGGGGATAACCAGGCGATGGTCGAAGCCCGCCGTGACTTCCTGAATGCCGGGCACTATGCGCCGGTGGCCAGGCGTCTGGCGGAGCTGGCCGCCAGCTATGCGCCGCAGCGCTGGCTGGACATCGGCTGTGGCGAGGGCTACTACACCGCGCAGATCGCCGAGGCGCTGCCGGAGGCCGAAGGTTATGCGCTGGACATCTCCCGCGAAGCGGTCAAACGCGCCTGCAAACGCAACCCGCAGCTCACCTGGTTGATCGCCAGCATGGCGCGGGTGCCGTTGGCTTCCGGCAGTTGCCAGTTCCTCGCCAGCGTCTTCAGCCCGCTGGACTGGGAAGAAGCCAAACGCCTGCTCAGCGTCGGCGGCGGCCTGATGAAAGTCGGGCCGACCAGCGGCCACCTGATGGAATTGCGCGAGCGGCTGTACGATGAGGTCCGCGAGTACATCGACGACAAGCACCTGGACCTGGTGCCGGAAGGCATGGCGCTGGCGCATAGTGAAACCCTGGAATTCAAACTGACGCTCCACAGTGGTCAGGACCGGGCGAACCTGCTGGCGATGACACCTCACGGCTGGCGCGCCAGTGCCGAACGCCGTGCTGCCGTTATCGAGCAGGCCGAGCCGTTCGAGGTCACCGTGTCGATGCGCTACGATTATTTCGTTCTTCAATAACTTCAAACATTTTTGGTCTTGGGCAACGGCTCAAGGCCGGCTAAATCCGCGAATGGATTTTTCAGACCCGCAGTGAGGACATCCATGCGCCAGCCCGATATCGAGATTTACCTGAAAGACGCCGACGTCGATCACAAAGCCATTGCCGCCTGGCTCGGCGCGGCACTTGGCCCATGTTCGGATTGGGTCCAGAAAGGCCAGACCTACAAGTGCAAGGCCGGCAGCGTGCCGGTGACCTGGCTGCCAAAAGCGGTCGGCAAGTGGAACAGCCTGTACCTGGAAAGCGACCAGACCCCATGGGACGACGACATCGCCTGCGCCCGCGCCGCGTTTGCCGCGCTGAACGTCGAAGTGCGTTGCGCGCCGGGAACCTGGGTCGAGGAAGAAGGTGAAGAGACGGCGGACCGCTGGATTCGCATCAGCGCCGATGGTGAAGAAGAGATCACCTGGAAGACCGCTTAAAAGCAAAAAGATCGCAGCCTGCGGCAGCTCCTACAAGGTTATGTGTACACCTGTAGGAGCTGCCGCAGGCTGCGATCTTTTGATCTTAAAGGTTACAGCCCCACCACATCCTCAGCCTGCAACCCCTTCTGCCCTTCGACCACCGCATACTCAACCTGCTGACCTTCGGTCAGTGAACGGTGCCCCTCGCCACGAATCGCGCGGTAGTGCACGAACACGTCCACCCCGTCCTCGCGCTGAATGAAGCCGTAGCCCTTGGCGTCGTTGAACCACTTCACGTTGCCGGTTTCGCGTGTTGCCATTTGTTCATACTCCCTTTTTATTATTGATCGGGCTTTTCGCAGGAAAGCCTCGGGAACGTCAGCCTGCGCATACCGGTCCCATGAGGGCAACGGCGACAGAGCGCCGAGTATATGACAGACGCTGAAACTCTCAATAGCACTTTACTTCGCCGCTTTTTTGCCGATTTTCGACGAATCCGGCACACTACGCAGCGCCCGAGCAAACGCTTGGTTTCATTCACTCATGCAGAAGCCGTATGACCCGTTCCCCGTTCCGCCGTCTTGTGTTTGGCACCCTGCGCCGACTGTTGTACCTCTGGGTTCGCTCGGAGACGATCAATCAGTCGTCGTTCACCCTCAACCTCGACCGCAGTCGTCCGGTGTTCTACGTCCTGCAAAACCCCTCGCTGACCGACCTTGCCGTGGTCGACACCGAATGCAGCAAGGCGGGCCTGCCGCGCCCGGTGCTGCCGGTATCGGTGGGCAACCTGCTGGAACCGGCCGCGTTCTTCTACCTGACGCCGGACCCGGACTGGCTCGGCCGTCAGGACAAGCGCGGCGCACCGCCAACCTTGACCCGCCTGGTCAGCGCCCTGAGCCAGAACGCCGCCGAAGACGCGCAGATCATTCCGGTCAGCGTGTTCTGGGGTCAGTCGCCGGACAGCGAAAACAGCCCGTGGAAACTCCTGTTCGCCGATAGCTGGGCGGTGACCGGGCGTCTGCGTCGCTTGCTGAGCATCATCGTATTGGGGCGCAAGACCCGCGTGCAGTTCTCCGCGCCGATCCACCTGCGCGAACTGATCGAGCACAACAAGGGGCACGAGCGCACCGTGCGCATGGCCCAGCGCATCCTGCGGGTGCACTTTCGCAACCTGAAGGCGGCGGTGATCGGCCCGGACATTTCCCACCGTCGCAACCTGGTCAAGGGCCTGCTGAACCAGCCGCAGGTCAGACAAGCGATCCTCGACGAAGCCGAACGCGAGAACATTTCACCGGAAAAAGCCAAGGCCCAGGCCCTGCGCTATGGCAACGAAATCGCCTCGGACTACACCTACACGGCCATCCGTTTTATGGAAGTGGTGCTGAGCTGGTTCTGGAACAAGATTTACGACGGGATCAAGGTCAACCACATCGAAGGCGTGCAGAAGGTCGCCCAGGGTCACGAAGTGATCTACGTCCCCTGCCACCGCAGCCATATCGATTATCTGCTGCTGTCCTACCTGTTGTTCCGCAACGGCCTGACCCCGCCGCACATCGCCGCCGGGATCAACCTGAACATGCCGGTGATCGGCGGCCTGCTGCGTCGTGGCGGCGCGTTCTTCATGCGCCGAACGTTCAAGGGCAACCCGCTGTACACCTCGGTGTTCAACGAATACCTGCACACCCTGTTCACCAAGGGCTTCCCGGTGGAGTATTTCGTCGAGGGTGGCCGTTCGCGCACCGGGCGCATGCTGCAACCCAAGACCGGGATGCTGGCGATCACCCTGCGCAGCTTCCTGCGCTCATCGCGCATGCCCATCGTCTTCGTACCGGTGTACATCGGCTACGAGCGCGTACTGGAAGGCCGTACCTACCTTGGCGAGTTGCGCGGTGCGGCCAAGAAGAAAGAATCGATCTTTGACATCTTCAAAGTCATCGGCGCACTCAAGCAGCGCTTCGGCCAGGTCGCGGTGAACTTCGGCGAGCCGATCAAACTGGCGGAATTCCTCGACAGCGAACAGCCGAACTGGCGCCAACAGGAACTCGGCCCGCAGTTCAGACCCGCCTGGCTCAACGAAACCACCAACCGCCTCGGCGAGAAGGTTGCCCGGCATCTGAACGAAGCGGCGGCGATCAACCCCGTCAATCTCGTTGCCCTGGCGCTACTGTCCACCAGCCGCCTGGCTCTGGATGATCGCGCCATGGCGCGGGTGCTCGACCTGTATCTGGCGCTGCTGCGCAAAGTGCCGTACTCGCCACACACCACCCTGCCGGACGGTGACGGCCGCGCGCTGATCGAGCACGTGAAGGACATGGACCTGCTGTCCGAGCAGAGCGATGCCCTGGGCAAGATTCTGTATCTGGACGAACAGAACGCCGTCCTGATGACCTACTACCGCAACAACGTATTGCACATCTTCGCCCTGCCGGCACTGCTGGCGAGCTTCTTCCAGAGTGCCTCGCGCATGAGCCGCGAACAGATCCTGCGCTACACCCGCGCGCTGTACCCGTACCTGCAAGCGGAGCTGTTCATTCGCTGGTCGCTGGACGAACTGGACGGGGTGATCGATCAATGGCTGGAGGCGTTCGTCGAACAAGGCCTGCTGCGTTTCGAGAACGATGTGTACCTGCGCCCGGCGCCAAGCTCACGGCATTTCGTGTTACTGACGCTGCTATCGAAAAGCATCGCCCAGACCCTGCAGCGCTTCTACATGACCGTGTCCCTGCTGCTCAACAGCGGTCAGAACAGCATCAGCGCCGAAGAACTGGAAGACCTGTGCACGGTCATGGCCCAGCGTCTGTCGATCCTGCATGGCCTGAACGCTCCGGAGTTCTTCGACAAGAGCCTGTTCCGCCACTTCATCCAGACGATGCTCGACCTCGACGTGCTCAAACGCGATGAAGCGGGCAAGCTCGGTTATCACGAACTGCTCGGCGAACTGGCCGAAGGCGCGGCCAAACGGGTGTTGCCGGCGGAGATCCGCCTGTCTATCCGGCAAGTGGCGTTGCATCGCAGTGAAGATGCGGCGGAGTTGGTGACGCCAGTCTGACTTACTCACATCTCTGCGCGGAAGTTTCATGGCTGAAGCAAGGACGCTTCTGGCTCATGCCACCACTTTTTCGTCCCTGCTCCCAGGAATCCCCCTACATAGCAAACGTTGCCTCGACCCTATGCTGGGCCCTCGTCACTACCGACGATCAATCGATAAGGAAATCAATATGAGCAACGAACTCCTCAGCATCAGCGGTAAAGTGTATTTCCTGGAAAATACTGTACTGCGGCGTAACTCGACTCTTTATGTCCGTCTGGAGGATGTCAGTCTGCAAGATGTCGCAGCAAAAGAGCTGGCCGTACAGATCACTACCAATGCAGAAAAAGCCGGGCTGAACTTCAACCTGACGTACAAGCTTGCTGATGTCCTGCCCGGCCATCGCTATGCACTCAGCGCGCGCATCAACCACGAAGACCATCTGCACTTCATCTCCACTCAAACTCACCCGGTGGAACTGGGTGTCGATCATGTGAAGGAACAGGAAGTGCTGGTCCAGCTCGTCTGAGAACACTCCCCAGGCAAGTTAGGCGATATCCTCGGTAAAATCCGTTAAATTGTCGTTGGCGCCGGTCTTCTTCGGGTGCCAATGACAAGGATCCGCTTCATGAAAAAACTCTCTCTCCTCGGGCTTGCGGTTTTGCTCGGCGCCTGCCAATCCCTGCAACCTGCCCCGAAGGCCAGCCTCGACGGCGAAGTCTTTTACCTGCAACGCAGCGCCCTGCCGCCCACCGCTACCCTGAGCGTGAGCTTGCAGGACGTGTCCCTGGCCGACGCACCGGCCATTGTCCTCGACGAACAGAACGGCCCGGTCAAAGGCCAGGTGCCACTGCCGTTTCATCTGAGCTACGATCCGGCGCAGGTCAAACCCGGCCATCGCTACTCAGTCAGCGCGCGCATCGAAGTCGATGGAAAGCTGATGTTCATCACCACCGAAAACCATGCCGTGCGTCTTGATGGCAAGGACCCGCAACCGCTGAAAATCCGCGTCGACGCCGTTCGCTAATTCTCTCTTTTCTGAACAAGGAAGCTGCCATGCTCCGCCCTATCCTTCGTTTTGCCGGCCTGTGCGCAGGTTTGATGATCTGTGCCAACGCCCTGGCGCTCTCCCTCAGCGACCTGTCGCAGAAAGACGCCACCGGCGGGCTCAAGGACGCACTGACCCAAGGCGCGCAACTGGCCGTGAAACAGCTCGGCACCCCGGGCGGCTTTAGCAACAACCCGGAAGTAAAAATCGAACTGCCGGGCAAACTGGGCAAGGTCGCCAGCAAAATGAAACAGTTCGGCATGGGTGACCAGGTCGATGAACTGGAAGCCAGCATGAACAAGGCGGCCGAAACCGCCGTGACCCAGGCCCAGCCAATCCTCGTCGATGCCGTGAAGAAAATGACCGTGGAAGACGCCAAGGGCATCCTCAGCGGCGGCAACGACTCGGCCACCCAATACCTGAACAAGACCAGCCGCGAACAGATCCGCGCCAAGTTCCTGCCGATCGTCAAGCAAGCCACCGACAAGGTGGGCCTGGCCCAACAGTACAACTCGTTCGCCGGGCAAGCGGCGACCATGGGCGTAGTGGACGCGAAGAATGCCAACGTCGAAAACTACGTCACCGAACAGGCGTTGAATGGCTTGTTCGAAATGATCGGCAAACAGGAAGAAACCATCCGCAAGAACCCGGCGGCTGCGGCGACCGGTTTGGCGAAGAAGGTATTCGGCACGCTCTAGGTCCCGAGAAACCGCTGTGGTAGCGAGCCTGAACTGGTGCGCTGCATTGCAGTGAAGATGCGGCGGATCTTGTCGAGCGCAACTGACCGTCACCTTTCCCGGAAACAGGGACGTTTCCGATCAATCCCATATGCGATTCGCCTTCTCACAGAGAGCTTTTCCTACGCAAGGCGCGATTGCGTTGGGGGTACGCTCAGCGCTCGTCATTTCGACGAACCAACGGATAAGGAAATCATTATGACGCAACATACAATCAACGCACTTTTGCACTTTCCTCCGGACTACGAAGTACCGGAAGGCTGCGACATCAATATCAGAGTACAAAACATTACCGACAGAACTATGCCGACCCTTCACGGGATATGGGGCAGCAACACACTTCCCTCGGCACGCCCCATCAATTTCGCTGTCCATGTCCCTTCAAACCGGTATGACGTCGGAAGTCGCTTTGTCATCAACGTAAAAATCTCCCATCAGAACACCGCGCTCTTGCTGGATATAGAGCGAGAGTTCCATTGGGCAGGTGGGGATCACGATGCAGACATTTATTTGAGCCCCTTGGGCTACATCGCCGTGGAAAAGACCTGGATGCCGAGGATTGGTTACCCTGCGGACTCGAAACTGTATGTAAATCTGATTGAACCCGTTAGCGATGAGAACGACGAGACCCTTGTGTGTGAAGGGGTCGGCTTGACCGCGGAACCCAATTTCTATTTGAAATATGACCCCTCCATGATCAAACCGGGCCGACGTTACACGCTGGTCGGTTCATTTGAGAACTATGGCCAGCGTCGACTGTCGCTGGGACTTCATCCAGACAATCTGATACTGAAACCAAATGATGTTGTTCCTCTTCCAGGTTTCGGTGCCTCTACCTAAAAACCTGCGGATCGACACTTGACGCAAGATCCACTTATTTCATGTCACAGGCGTCAGTATTCTACTGGCGCCTTCGATATGGAGCTGCTCATAAAAACACTGATCCTGGACGACCACGGGCGTAGTGGACGCGAAGAATGCCAACGTCGGGATTGGACCTGCTCGCTCCCATATTGGTTCAGGTCACGGAGGCAGGTCGTAGAAAAAATACCCACTCCTGTCCCATCTTCCGTTTCTCAAATAACTTCAACTCGACCAGCCCATTCAATGTGGCTGATGCCGTGTTGTAAGAGCACCCCAGATTTTCCTTCACATTGACCGCAGTAAATTCCTTGGCCATTCCGCTCTTGGCCACTTGAAACACGGCCCGCTGATTCTCCGTGAGTTGCTCGAGAAAACCACTGTCCCGCAACCAACGATCAAAGCACTCGGCATCAACCAGACTTTTCCGATACGCCTGGGTAAAACTGCCCACGGCACGCAGCACCACCGAACACTGGAAATCGATGAAATACGTCAGATCCAGATCATCCGCCTCGGTATCCAGGTATGAGCGCCCGTACTTCACCGGTGCATTGCGTAGCAAGACGCTGATCGCGATGTAGCGGAACGCCGAGAAGTCATTCTTGAACATGAACCAGTAAAACAGCGCCCGCGCGACCCGACCGTTGCCGTCACGAAAAGGATGCTCATAACCCAGGGCAAAATGCAGAGCGATGCCTTTGATCAAAGGATGAAGGTAATCCGCTTGATAGAGGTTGTTATGGGAATGGTTGATCCATTGCGCCAGCGCCTGCAAACGCAACCCGATACCTGCTGCGGGCGGCGGCGTATGAACGGTGTTGCCCTCGCCATCCTGCACCACGACATCATCACGGCTTCTGAACACCCCCGGCGAATACTGCAGATCATCGATGCCCTCGACGCCAACGCGGTGCATCGCCGCGATCAACTCAACGCTCAAAGGCTCGTAGCGCTGCTCCCAGGCGAAGTTCATCATCTTGAAATTACCGATGACCATTCGCTCGTCCGGCGTGCGCGGCAGGCGATGACGCTTGAGCATGTCCTTGGCCACTCGTGTCGTGGTTGCCGCGCCTTCGAGCTGGCTGCTACTGATGGCTTCATCTTCAATCAGGTCATTGAGCAGATAGCTGAAGTGCGCACGCTCGCCGATCTGGCTGGTCATGTACTCCAGCACGGCCGTAGTGGTTTGCCGGTCTACCGCGGAAATAGCCTTTTGCGCCAACGGCGTCAGCACGAATTGCAGCCACCGCACCGGATCACCCAATGGCAAAAGACTCGAATACTGCGCCGTCCGGGCTTTCTTGACCAAGGCCCAGCACAAACTGGAATCCAGACCCGGCGCCCAGCGATAGCGCAACGCATCGAATGGCAGATAACGCCCCTGATCGTCCAAGTGCTTGAGCAGAGCCAGGTAATCCGAGAGGCGTTCCTTGTGAGGCGACTGCCCTAGCCGATCAAACACCGGGTCGGTCCGTCCCCGCAACTTGGGTGGATTCTTCATGCACACTGTCTCAAACATTCACAAAACCGGGGGTTGAGTACAACACCTGGGCTCATGAGCCTCAATATCAGACGGGTCCGAGATAAATGTAGGAATAATGAAGGCTCGCTGATGGGTACAGGTTCAGCGGGCTTCTTCGTATTGCTATTGCTGCTGATCCAACTGATCGAGCACGCGATTCACTGATAGTTGCGCGAGGACAATCATCTGCTGAATGCCGAGTGCCAGATTGCAGGTTGGGCCGGCCAGGAGGGACGACAGTTCGGTTGCCATTACATTGGCTGAAGCGAGGGTTTCGTAGGCATGGACCAGCAAGGTTTCGGAGTCGACGCCTGGGTGGATAGTGAAAATTGGGCAGGGGCGATTTGAAATTCTCGTTTTTTTCTCGGATTCAGAGGCAGAGTAATCCGGACTGTCTTTGATCATTGCGAAGCTCCCAAAGTAGGCGCCTAACGACTATTCGCGGGCTTGCAGTCCCGGTCGCTGAAGTGGCAGCGACGGACAAAGGCTAGAGATCGTGCTTCTGACGGGCAAGCTGAAAGTCTTGTGGGAATGGTCTGAATGGTTGGCTTGGGCGGTAAACGTTGTTGACTGTCAGGACGCCTTCGCGGGCAAGCCCGCTTGTATGGTAGGACTTGAAGGGAGGAGGAGGGACAAAGCCCGATTCTGACTGTTAGCGCAGTACAGATCCGTGGGAGATTTCGCCCCTCCTCCTTTCACCCAAGCGCCGAT
>NZ_PYUK01000025.1:0-98916 GCF_003097365.1 Pseudomonas sp. B1(2018) | reverse complement strand
GATCTCGGTGATGTCGACGTTGATCGACTCCACCACGGCGGTCTGTTCTTCGGTCGCGGTGGCCACCGACTGGTTCATGCCGTCGATTTCCCCGATACGCAAGGTCACGCTGTTCAGACGTTCGCCGGCGAGGTTGGCGATTTCCACACTGTCCTGGCTGTGGCGTTGACTGTCGCTCATGGTGCTCACCGATTCCCGGGCACCGACTTGCAGTTCCTCGATCATGGTTTGCACCTGTTGCGCCGATTCCTGCGTGCGGTGTGCCAGGTTGCGCACCTCGTCCGCCACCACGGCAAAACCTCGACCGGCTTCACCGGCGCGGGCGGCTTCGATCGCGGCATTGAGTGCCAGCAAGTTGGTTTGCTGGGAAATGCTGGTGATCACTTCGAGAATCTGCCCGATGTTCACCGTTTTGCTGTTCAGCGATTCGATGTTGGTGCTCGAGGCGCTGAGCATGCTCGACAGTTGATTCATCGCCACGATGCTGCGGTCCACCACTTGCTGGCCGTCTTCGGCCAGGCTGCGGGCATCGCTGGCCTGGCTCGAAGCCTGCGCCGCATTGCGAGCGATTTCCTGGGCGGCGGCGCCGAGCTGATTGATCGCGGCCGCAACGCTGCTGGTGCGCGAGGCTTGCTGGTCGGAGTTGAACATCGACGAGTTGGAGGCCGCGACCACGCGCAACGCCACTTCGTTGACTTGCCCGGTGGCCGAGGACACTTCACGGATCGAGCCGTGAATGCGCTCGACGAAACGGTTGAACGCGGTGCCGAGGGTGCCGAATTCGTCATTGTTCTGGATGGTCAGGCGTTTGGTCAGATCACCTTCGCCGTCGGCGATGTCGGCCATGGCTCGGGTCATGACGTGCAACGGCTGGATCAGGATGCGAATCAACATGCCGAGCAGGGCGATGATGATGGCCACGGCAATGATGGTTGCAACCACAGCCGAGGTGCGGAACTCGCTGAGCATCGAGTAGGCTTTTTCCTTGTCGACCGACAGACCGATGTACCAGTTGACCGAAGGCAAGCCCTTGATCGGGGTAAAGCTGACGATGCGGGTCTTGCCGTCGACGTCCACTTCGCTGAAGCCGTTGCCGATGCGCGGGGTATCTTTCGGATACGCCTCGCTCAGGGATTTCATCACCAGCGCTTTGTCCGGGTGAACCAGGATCTTGCCGTCGGCACTGACCAGAAACGCGTAGCCCATGCCATCAAAGTCGCGGGCGCTGAGGGTCGCGATCAGGGTTTGCAGGCTCAGGTCGCCACCCACCACGCCGACGCTCTGTCCGGCTTTTTTCGAAGCCGTGGCCATCGAGATGATCAGTTGACCGGTTGCCGCATCGATGTAGGGTTCGGTCAGGGTCGGCGTGCTGCTGTTTTCGGCGCCTTTGTACCAGGGGCGAACACGCGGATCGAAACCGTCGGGCATCTTCGCGTCCGGACGAATGGTGAAGTGTCCGGTGGCATCACCCAGGTAGGACGCCATGAAAGTCGACGTCAGGGTTTTCTGCTCAAGCAGGCTGGCGACATTGGCTTGTTCGGGGTTGATGGCGATGTTTTGCGAGAGGTTCTCGATCAGCAAAATACGCCCGGCCAGCCAGGTCTGGATGTTGTTGGCGGTGACGTCACCCATCTCGTTGAGGTAGTTGTTGAGGTCCTCGCGGATCGCATTGCGCTGCAAATAGTCGTTGTACAGCGTGAATGAGGCGAAGGCGGCAATAACAATGAGGGCGGCGGCAAGCAGGATTTTATGGCTGAAACGCAGATTTTTGTTCATGGCTTGGGGTTCCGCTAAGGTCTTAATGTCCAGCGCGTGCTTTTATAAAGGGACGCACGACGGGCAAGGTTGAAAGCAATTGAATTTTCCGACTCTCCTTAGGGAAATTTCCTACCAGATCGTGTCTGACTGCTTTGTCGTTATCTCTATCGGCCGTGTAGGACCAAAGATTAATCATGGGTGACCAAATGCCTGACTCACTGCAACTCGTTATCGGCGCCGACCTCAAGGGGCAGCCGATTGCCCAGGCCATGCGCCTGGCCAATCGCCACGGTTTGATCGCGGGCGCGACCGGCACCGGAAAAACCGTGACGTTGCAACGAATGGCCGAAGCTTTCAGCGATGCCGGCGTGGCGGTGTTCGCCGCCGACATCAAGGGAGACCTGTGCGGCCTCGGTGCCGCGGGCAACCCCCAGGGCAAGATCGCCGAGCGGATTGCCGGGATGCCGTGGCTCAACCACAAGCCTCAGGCTTATCCGGTGACGTTGTGGGACGTACAGGGTCAGTCCGGTCATCCTTTACGCACAACCTTGAGTGAAATGGGGCCGCTGCTGCTGGGCAGCCTGCTGGAACTGACCGACAGTCAGCAGTCGGCGCTGTACGCGGCGTTCAAGGTGGCGGACCGCGAAGGCCTGTTGTTGCTCGATCTCAAGGATCTGAAAGCGCTGCTCAATCACCTGCGGGACCACCCCGAGTTGCTGGGCGACGATGCGGCATTGATGACCACCGGCTCCAGCCAGGCGCTGCTGCGACGTCTGGCGACCCTGGAGCAACAGGGCGCCGAAGCCTTGTTCGGCGAGCCGGCGCTGCAACTCGAAGACATCCTCCAGCCCACCGCCGATGGCCGCGGGCGCATCCATTTGCTGGATGCCAGCCGTCTGGTGCATGAAGCGCCGAAAGTCTACGCGACGTTCCTGCTGTGGCTGCTGGCCGAGCTGTTCGAGCAACTGCCGGAGCGTGGCGATGCCGACAAACCCTTGCTGGCGCTGTTCTTCGACGAGGCCCACTTGTTGTTCAACGGCACGCCCCAGGCATTGCGTGATCGTCTGGAACAAGTGGTGAGGCTGATTCGTTCAAAAGGCGTGGGCGTGTATTTCGTCACCCAGTCGCCGGGTGACCTGCCGGATGATGTGCTGGCTCAGCTGGGCTTGCGCATCCAGCACGGTCTGCGTGCGTTTACCGCCAAGGAGCAAAAGTCCCTGCGCGCAGTGGCCGAAGGTTTCCGGCCGAATCCGGCGTTCGATACATTGTCGGTGTTGACCGAACTCGGGATCGGCGAAGCGCTGGTCGGCACGCTGCAGGAAAAAGGCACCCCGGAAATGGTGCAGCGGGTGCTGGTCGCGCCGCCGCAGTCGCGGATCGGGCCTTTGACCGGTGCCGAGCGTACGGCGCTGATTGCCGGTTCGCCGTTGCAGGGGCGTTATGACAAGCCGATTGACCGCGAGTCGGCCTATGAAGTGCTGATGGGGCGCAAGGGCCTGGCGCCCGAGCCCGAGGCGGAGCAGGGCAAACAGGAACCGAGTTTCACCGAACAGGCCGGGGAGTTCCTCGGCACGGCAGCAGGGAAGGCGCTGAAGTCGGCGATGCAACAGGCGGCGAACCAGCTTGGCCGACAGTTGGTGCGCGGCTTGATGGGCTCATTGCTGGGCGGCAGCAAACGCCGCTAGTAGAGCAAAGGATCGCAGCCTTCGGCAGCTCCTACAGAGATCGGTGTAGGAGCTGCCGAAGGCTGCGATCTGTTGATCTTGTGTTTAAACTTTGGTCTTGGCGTGCGCCGCCAGTCGCTCCAGCGCTGCCCGCAGATTCGGGTCGCTGATCCCGTCGGCCGTGGCCTGGATGGTCGCGGCCGCATCATCCGACAGATCCATGGTGTGCCCGGCCGCGCCCCGCTGGACGGTCGGTGGCTGCACCTTGAACAGGATTCGCGTCAGGTTGGCAAACTCGTCGAACAGTTGCAGTTGCCGCTGCAGGCGCTTCTGCTGGTAGCGCAGGCGGGTTGCCCAATGGCCGTCGGTGACAATCAGTAACAAACTGCCTTCGCGCCAGGACGCCACGTGGCAATGCTCGCGAGCGGCGGGTTGCAATTGGCTTTCGAGCAAACGTTGCAAATGGCCCAGGCGTTGAGCGTGGCCGAGAATGGCTTTCAGCGGCTTGGCTTCGCGTAATAGAACGGCGGGTACTTTGGCCGTAAGTGGGCGAAATGCCATGATCAGACACCTGAAGTAACAGAGGCGCCATGGTAGCAGAAAGCGCCGGATGCACCCGCCCATTGCTTTTGTGGGTGCTTTACCCATTAAATCAACAACTAACTTCTGCCTTGAACGGCTTGAAGTTGAGCAAAACGCCCCTATTTTAAGTGAGCCCCGTCAAAGCGCTGTGCCAGCATCGTGGAATATCGCCACTTTCCTCACCACCGTTTCCGGGTAGAATGCTCGTTCGCATGCGGCCATGAGGGCTGCACGGGCGACTCACGGGGCCGCCCTCCATCCCTTTAGTGTGGAAGATCCTGCCGATATGTTTGCGCCTTTGTTAAAGAAACTTTTTGGAAGCAAGAACGAGCGTGAAGTCAAACGCATGCTCAAGACGGTGCAACTCGTCAATGCCTTCGAAGAGCAAATGGTGGCCCTTTCGGACGATCAATTGCGTGCCAAGACCAGCGAGTTCAAGGCCCGCATCGCCAAAGGGGAATCCCTCGACAAGCTCCTGCCAGAAGCCTTTGCGGTCGCCCGCGAAGCCGGCAAGCGTGTCATGGGCATGCGCCACTTCGATGTCCAGCTGATCGGCGGCATGACCTTGCATGAAGGCATGATCGCGGAAATGCGTACCGGTGAAGGCAAGACCCTGGTGGCAACACTGGGCGTTTACCTCAACGCGCTGTCCGGCAACGGCGTGCACGTTGTGACGGTGAACGACTACCTGGCCCGCCGTGACGCCAACTGGATGCGCCCGCTTTATGAATTCCTCGGCCTGACGGTCGGCGTTGTCACGCCGTTCCAGCCGCCGGAAGAGAAGCGTGCTGCCTACGCCGCCGACATCACCTACGGCACCAACAACGAATTCGGGTTCGATTACCTGCGCGACAACATGGCGTTCAGCATGGAAGAAAAATTCCAGCGCGAACTCAATTTTGCCGTGATCGACGAAGTCGACTCCATCCTCATCGACGAAGCCCGCACGCCGCTGATCATCTCCGGTCAGGCCGAGGACAGCTCCAAGCTGTACATCGAGGTCAACAAGCTGATCCCGCAGCTCAAGCTGCACGTTGAAGAAGTCGAAGGCGAAGTGACCCAGGCCGGTCACTACACCGTCGACGAGAAGACCCGTCAGGTCGAACTCAACGAAGCCGGTCACCAGTACGTCGAAGAAACGCTGACCCGCATCGGCCTGCTGGCTGAGGGCGAAAGCCTGTACTCGGCGCACAACCTGAGCCTGCTGACTCACGTCTACGCCGGCCTGCGCGCGCACAAGCTGTTCCATCGCAACGTCGAATACATCGTGCAGGACGGTCAGGTCGTACTGGTCGACGAACACACCGGCCGTACCATGCCGGGTCGCCGTTTGTCCGAAGGCCTGCACCAGGCCATCGAAGCCAAGGAAAACCTGAACATCCAGGCCGAAAGCCAGACACTGGCGTCGACCACCTTCCAGAACTACTTCCGTCTGTACAACAAACTGTCCGGCATGACCGGTACGGCCGACACCGAAGCGTTCGAGTTCCACCAGATCTATGGCCTGCAGGTCATGGTGATTCCACCGAACAAGCCGCTGGCGCGTAAAGACTACAACGACCTGGTGTTCCTGACCGCCGACGAGAAATACGCGGCAATCGTGGCCGACATCAAGGAAAGCATGGCCGCCGGTCGTCCGGTGCTGGTGGGTACCGCCACCATCGAAACCTCCGAGCACATGTCCAACCTGCTCGTGAAGGAAGGCATCGAACACAAGGTCCTGAACGCCAAGTTCCACGAAAAGGAAGCCGAGATCATTGCCCAGGCCGGTCGCCCGGGTGCACTGACCATCGCCACCAACATGGCCGGTCGTGGTACCGACATCCTGTTGGGCGGTAACTGGGAAGTGGAAGTGGCTTCACTGGAAAACCCGACCCCTGAGCAGATTGCCCAGATCAAGGCCGACTGGCAGAAGCGTCACCAACAAGTGCTCGAATCGGGTGGTTTGCAGGTGATTGCGTCCGAGCGTCACGAATCGCGGCGTATCGACAACCAGCTGCGTGGTCGTGCCGGTCGTCAGGGCGACGCCGGTTCCAGCCGTTTCTACCTGTCGCTGGAAGACAGCCTGATGCGCATCTTCGCCTCTGACCGGGTGAAGAACTTCATGAAGGCCCTGGGCATGCAGCCTGGCGAGGCGATCGAGCACCGCATGGTGACCAACGCCATTGAAAAGGCCCAGCGCAAGGTTGAAGGTCGCAACTTCGACATCCGCAAGCAACTGCTCGAGTTCGACGACGTCAACAACGAACAGCGTAAAGTGATCTATCACATGCGTAACACGTTGCTGGCCGCCGACAACATTGGCGAGACCATCGCCGACTTCCGTCAGGACGTGCTCAACGCCACCGTCAGCGCACACATTCCTCCGCAATCGCTGCCTGAGCAGTGGGACGTGGCCGGTCTGGAAGCTGCGTTGCAGAGCGACTTCGGTGTGACACTGCCGATCCAGCAATGGCTCGACGAAGACGATCACCTGTACGAAGAAACCCTGCGCGAGAAGCTCATGAACGAGCTCATCGCGGCGTACAACGAGAAAGAAGACCAGGCGGGCGCCGAAGCGCTGCGCACCTTCGAGAAGCAAATCGTTCTGCGCGTTCTGGACGACCTGTGGAAAGACCACCTGTCGACCATGGACCACCTGCGTCACGGTATCCACTTGCGTGGTTATGCCCAGAAGAACCCGAAACAGGAATACAAGCGCGAGTCGTTCACCCTGTTCTCCGAGCTGCTGGACTCGATCAAGCGCGACTCGATCCGTGTGCTGTCCCACGTTCAGGTTCGCCGCGAAGATCCAATCGAGGAAGAGCAGCGCCTGCGCCAGGAGGCCGAGGCATTGGCCGCTCGCATGCAGTTCCTGCATGAAGAAGCTCCAGGCCTGGACCAACCGGAAGTGCTGGGCGAAGAGGTCGATGTGGCGCTCGCCGCTGCCCCGGTTCGCAGCGAGCACAAGCTGGGTCGCAATGAGCTGTGCTACTGCGGTTCGGGCAAGAAGTTCAAGCATTGCCACGGGCAGATCCAGTAAAACCCGTTTCAATCGCTGAAATACCCGCGCCGCGACCGGCTTCTGCCGTCGCGGCGTTTTACCATTCGAACCACCGTCTTCCTGAAACGGTGCTGACATCATTTATAAAGGAGCGCATTCATGGCTGTTGGTCTTGGTCCTTTGCCAACGTTGCACCCGGTTGCCGGTTTTGAACTCGGTATCGCCTCGGCTGGCATCAAACGCCCGGGGCGCAAGGATGTTGTGGTCATGCGCTGTGTTGAAGGCTCCACGGTAGCCGGCGTGTTCACCCTGAACGCCTTTTGCGCTGCCCCGGTGATCCTGGCCAAGCAACGCGTACAAGGCCCTGTGCGTTACCTGCTGACCAACACCGGCAATGCCAACGCCGGTACCGGCGAGCCAGGCCTGGCCGCCGCCGAGCGCACTTGCGCCAAACTGGCCGAGCTGACCGGTGTCGATGCCAGCCAGGTGCTGCCGTACTCCACCGGTGTGATCGGCGAGCCGTTGCCTGTCGAGAAAATCGAGGGTGCGCTGCAAGCCGCTCTCGACGACCTGTCGATCCACAACTGGGAAGCTGCCGCCACCGGCATCATGACCACCGACACCCTGCCCAAAGGTGCCAGCCGTCAGTTCCAGCACGATGGTGTGACCATCACCGTGACCGGCATCAGCAAAGGCGCCGGCATGATTCGCCCGAACATGGCGACCATGCTCGGTTACATCGCGACCGACGCCAAAGTCTCCCGCGATGTGTTGCAAAACCTGATGCTCGATGGCGCCAACAAGTCGTTCAACCGCATCACCATCGATGGCGATACGTCGACCAACGACTGCTGCATGCTGATCGCCACCGGTCAGGCTGCGCTGCCGGAAATCACCCGCGCCGAGGGCGAACTGTTCGCCAAGTTGAAGCAGGCGGTGTTCGAAGTGTGCATGGACGTGGCCCAGGCCATCGTTCGCGACGGCGAAGGCGCGACCAAGTTCGTGACCGTTGAAGTCAACGGCGGCGGCAATCACCAGGAGTGCCTGGATGTCGGCTACACCGTGGCTCACTCGCCGCTGATCAAGACGGCGTTGTTTGCTTCCGACCCGAACTGGGGCCGCATCCTGGCCGCCGTTGGCCGTGCCGGTGTGCCGGATCTGGATGTGAGCAAGATCGACGTGTTCCTCGGTGACGTGTGCATTGCCAGCCGTGGCGCGCGCGCCGCGACCTACACCGAAGCCCAGGGCGCGGCGGTGATGCAGCAGGAAGAAATCACCATTCGTATCGAGCTGGGTCGTGGCGATTGCAGCGAAACCATCTGGACCACCGACCTGTCCCACGAGTACGTGAAGATCAACGCCGAGTACCGTACTTAAGACCGCGTCGACCCGATCGCGGGCAAGCCCGCTCCCACAGGTTCAGTGGCGTACACAAAGGTTGTGTTCAGCGCGGTCACTGTGGGAGCGGGCTTGCCCGCGATGACGGATGACCAGACGCTAGAGATTTTGGCCTGTCCCCCCCATCAAAAGGTCCCGAACATGAGCCTGCACCTGATCATCGGCGACAAACTGCATTCCTCCTGGTCCCTGCGCGGCGCTCTGGCCCTCGATCTGGCTGGCGCCTCCTACACCGAAGAACTGATCAAGCTGAACCAGCCGGACACCCGCGAGCGCCTGCTCAAGCATTCGCCGACCGCCAAGGTCCCGCTGCTGAAGACCGAACACGGCACCATCGCCGACTCCCTGGCGATTGCCGAATACCTGGCAGAACGGTTCCCCGACGCGAACCTGTGGCCCAAAGACACCGCCGCCCGTGCCCAGGCGCGTTCGGCGTGCGCGCAGATGCACAGTGGCTTTTTCGCCATGCGCGGCAACATGCCGTTCGACCTGAGCCATGACGCAGCGCTGTCGCCGGTCCCGGCCGATGTCCAGGCGGATATCGAGCGCATGTCGGCGCTGTGGGCCGAGTGCCGTGCTGCCGCGACCGAGAGCGGTCCGTACCTGTTTGGCCGCCTCACGTTGGCCGACGCGTTCTTTGCGCCCATCGCCGTGCGTCTGCGCACCTATCGGGTGAAGCTGTCCGCGGCTGACGAAGCCTATGTTGAAACCCTCTACCAATGGCCTGCGTTCAAGGCCTGGCAGAAGGCCGGACTGGAGGAGTTGGAAAAGTGAAGCGAGTCCATGTCGCCGCCGCCGTCATCCGCGATGGCAGCGGCCAGATCCTGATCGCCCGCCGTGCCGATTCACAGCATCAGGGTGGCCTGTGGGAGTTTCCCGGGGGCAAGGTCGAGGCCGACGAGTCGGTCGAAACTGCACTGGCCCGCGAACTCCATGAAGAGTTGGGCATCGCGGTCGAAGCGGCGCGCCCGCTGATCAAGGTCCGGCACGATTACCCGGACAAGCAGGTGTTGCTGGATGTCTGGGAAGTCTCGGCGTTTAGCGGCGAGCCCCACGGCGCCGAAGGCCAACCGCTGGCCTGGGTGTCGCCCCGGGATCTGTCGGGTTACGAGTTTCCAGCGGCCAATCGGCCGATCGTCGCGGCGGCCCGATTGCCGTCGCAGTACCTGATTACCCCGGAAGACCTGGAAACCCCGGCGTTGCTGCGTGGCATCCAGAAGGCCATTGCCGGTGGCATCAAGCTGATCCAGCTGCGCGCACCGAACGGTTACGATCCCAAGTATCGCGACCTGGCTGTCGATGCGGTGGGCCTGTGCGCCGGCAAGGCACAATTGATGATCAAGGGGCCGTTCGAATGGTTGGGTGATTTCCCGTCCGCGGGTTGGCACATCACTTCGGCGCAGTTGCGCAAATACGCAGCGGCTGGCCGACCGCTACCGGCTTCGCGCTGGCTGGCGGCCTCGTGCCATAACGCTGAAGAATTGGCGCTGGCCGAACAGATGGGGGTGGATTTCGTGACCCTGTCGCCGGTTCAACCCACTCTGACTCATCCGGGTGCCGAGCCGTTGGGTTGGGAACAGGTGTCGAGCTTGATCGAGGGGTTCAGCAAGCCGGTGTTCCTGCTGGGTGGCGTTGGCCCGGCCGAGGTCGAGAAAGCCTGGGCGGCGGGTGCGCAGGGTGTGGCGGGGATTCGGGCGTTTTGGCCTGAGGGTTAATTCTCTAGCGAGCCTACAGGCCCCTTCGCGGGCAAGCCCGCTCCCACAGTGTTCAAGGTGAAACACAGATTGTGTGAGCACTAGCAATCCCTGTGGGAGCGGGCTTGCCCGCGAAGGGGCCCTGACAGGCGCTGATTAAGCTTCAGGCTTCGCCGCAGGCTGCCATAGAATCTCCGCCACGCCCTGACGCTTGGCAATCAGCCGCGCCACCACAAACAACAAATCCGACAACCGATTGATATACGCCAGGCCAACCCCGGCCAACGGTTCAATCGCGTTCAATTGCTGACACCGCCGCTCGGCACTGCGCGCCAGGCTACGGCAGACATGGGCCTGGGCAATCAGCGCTGAACCGCCGGGCAAGATGAAGTTTTCCAGCGGCCCCAACTCTTCATTCCACACATCGATTGCCGTTTCCAGGCGCTCGATTTCCGCTGTATTCAAGGCCTGATACTCCGGCATTGCCAGCTCACCGCCCAGATCGAACAATCGATGCTGGCAAGGCGCCAAAACCTCGATCACTTCCTGCAAACCTGCAACAGTATCCGTTTGTGCCGCCAACCCGGCCAGCAACACGCCCACCTGACTGTTGAGCGTATCGACTTCGCCAATGGCCTCGATCCGCGGGTGATCCTTGGGGACGCGACGGCCATCGCCCAGCCCGGTCTCGCCTTTGTCGCCAGTGCGGGTGTAAATCTTCGACAAACGAAAGCCCATGGTTACCTCGATAGCAGATTGAGTTCTTGCGCGACAGGTGGCGTGCTCGCCAGGGGCAGGCGCAAGGTGAAGCAAGTGCCTTGGCCCAGGGTCGATTGCACTTCCATCTGCCCCTTGTGGTTATTGGTGATGATGAAGTACGACACCGACAGCCCAAGTCCGGTGCCCTGGCCGATTTCCTTGGTGGTGAAGAAGGGTTCGAAGGTGCGTTTGCGCACGCTTTCACTCATGCCGATGCCGTTGTCCTCGACCTGGATTTCCGCCCACGGCGGGTTCAGCCGGGTGCGCAGAATGATCCGCCCCGGCTCGCTGTCGTCCTCGCGCTGGTGAATGGCTTGCGCAGCGTTTTTCAGCAGGTTGAGCAGTACTTGCTCCAGTTCGTTGGCGGTGCCGGGGACCGGGCCCAGCGCCGGGTCGAACTGACGAATGATGGCCTGGCCCTTGAAGTCGAAGCCGATCGCCAGGTCGAAATCGTTGCCGGCGATTTCCACCGCTTGATCAATCAGGGCGGGCAGGTCGCACGGGGCCATCTGGCGGGTGCTGCGACGGCTGAAACTGAGCATGTGGGTGACGATTTTGGCGGCCCTGGCACCGGCCTGCTGGATGCCGTCGAGCAACTGTGGCACTTCGCGGATTTTCAGATACTGATTGACCGTATCCAGTTCGATGCCGGCCTGTTCGGCCACTTCAAGGTTCTTCGGCAGGTCGGGGGACAGGCGTCGGCGAATGTTTTGCACGTTGTGCAGGATCGCACCCAGCGGATTGTTGATCTCGTGAGCCATGCCGGCGGCAAGACCGCCTACCGACAGCATTTTCTCCGACTGCACCATCATTTCTTCCAGGGACAGGCGCTGGGTGATGTCGTCGATCCGGATCACTACGCCACGCCCGGCACCGCCCATCAGCGGATAGAAAGTCAGGGCATAGTGGCGGGGCTCGTCGTCCTTGAGCCAGGTGACACGTTCGATTTTGGCCACAGTATGCTGCTCGACCGTTTCCTTGAGTTGCGGCAAGAACGGCTTGAGCGGTTCGAAGGCGAGGAAGATGGGCTGGTTCAGGGCTTCATCGAGGCGTGTGCCGGACAGGGCACTCGCTTCCTGGTTCCATTGAGTCACGTAGAGCTGTTCATCGAGGGCGATCAGCGCCGACGGCATGGAGTCGATGATGCTGTTGAGGTAGTTCTGGAAGCCGGTGAGTTTTTTCTCGATCTTGCTGCGCACCTGGACTTCGAGCTCCAGTTTGCGGTTGGTATGACGGGTTTCTTCCGCCAGGCCCTGGGCCTGGTCGTAAGCGGCCTGGGAGTCGTCCCGAGCCCGCTTGAGTTGCTGCTCCCTGGCCTCGATCCGCGAGAGCATGGTGTTGAACGCCTCGGCGAGGCTGCCGATTTCATCGTGGTTTCCTCGTGAAGCGCGCAGTGCGTAGTTTTCTTCACGGGTGACCTGCCGCGACAACTCTTCGAGCTGGTGGATCGGCCGGGTGATCAGGCGCTTGATCTGGCGGGCAATGATCAGCCACAGCAGTACGCTGAAGATCAGAATCCCCAGGCTGGCCGTCAGGGTCCCTGTGTAGAACGCCACTGGCAGTTCACTGCTGGCGACCAACAGCAAATGTCCCGGTGCCGAGCCGGGGCGGGGCAGGGTGATGACTTGATTGGTGCGAAACTCGGTGGCCTGCCAGTCTTCGATATGCCGGAAACGCTTGGGCAGCTCCAGATTGTCGCCATGCTGCAGTTGCGCCAATCGCTCACCCTGTCCGTCATACAGGGCTGCCGCGCGCAATGGCGAATAGCTGTTGAGTTCATTCAGCAGGCGCTCGGCGCTTTGCGGTGACGCCAGGGCTTCGGAGGCCAGGCTCGGGTTGGATACCAGTCGGCCGATGGTCTGCAGGGCCTGGGGTGCCATGCTTTCCTGGGAGATGTAGTACGCGGCGCTGATAAAGGTCAGGTTGGCAACCAGCAGGACGGTGACCATCAGTACCAGCAGGGCGGCCAGCAATTTCTGGCCGACGGGCAGGTTTTCAAGGCGCTGGCGCAATGGCATCGGATTCATCGCAAACAAGGAACAAGTGGCCAGCGTAGCCGCTGCTCAGTCGCTGGGCAATCCAAGGCTTTGCAGGCGAGCGATCAACCTTGATTCAAGCTGCTTGAGGTGAGGCAGGTTCAGTTGATGTCGCCCGGCCACTTTGCAGGCGTAGCCCAGCAGGTAGCTGATTTCCGTGCGGCGCTGGCTCGTGACGTCCTGATGCATCGAGGAGTAGTTGGCCGCGGTGGCGTGAATTACCCGTTCGACTTCCTGCTGCAGGTTTTCAGCCGCCGCCGGCTGACCGCAACGCTCAAGTAACTCCACCAGTTCACCGCACAGGGTGGCCACTTCGCACTGATGTTGCTGCAATCCGCCGTTGCGGCAATCGTGTAGCACCGTCAGCGGGTTGATTGCACAGTTGAGGGCCAGCTTACGCCACAGCCTGGTCAGAATATCGGTGCTCCACTCGTGAGGGATGCCGGCAGCGCTCAAGTCATCGAGCCAGATCGGCGCGACCGGATGGCTCGCATCCCCCAGCCAGGTGAAGCCATGGCCAGCAAACACCACGCGCCAATCGCCATCGCGGAAGGCGCCTTCGGTGCTCGAGGCATAGATGCAGCGTGCCTGGGGAACCTGTGCGGCCACCGCGTCCTGACTGCCCAGGCCATTTTGCAGCAGGATCAGCTCGGCGCCGGGGGCCAGGCGTGACGCCAGTCGGGCCACCGCGCTTTCGGTATCGTAGGCTTTGCACGCTACCAACAGGCGGTTGATCGGCTGGCGGCTGTCCGCTGGTTCGGCGGGCACGGCGTAGTGTTGCGCCTGGCCGTGTTCCACCAGTGTCAATCCGCCTGCAGCCTCATAGGCCTGCAGTCTCGCGGTGTCCCGCAGGATCAGCCTGACCGGCACGCCAGCCCGGGCCAGGCGTGTCGCCCATAAAGTGCCGAGGCTGCCGGCGCCGAGTACATGCCAGGTGGTGGACATCAGCTTTTTGCTCTGTTTAAGGCGTGCATCGGCAGCTCACAGTGAATGATGGGAAAGACCCGTTATAATCAGCGCGGATTTTAACCGCAAGCCAGGCGCGCTCCATCGGTGCGCCTTTAAATTTGGAGAGATTACATGCCGTCGTTCGACGTGGTATCCGAACTGGACAAACACGAAGTCACCAACGCGGTCGAGAACGCCGTCAAGGAACTCGATCGTCGTTATGACCTGAAAGGCAAAGGCAGCTTCGAGTTCAAGGAAAAAGACCTGACCGTCAACCTGACCGCAGAAGCGGATTTTCAGCTCGAAGCGATGATTGAGATCCTCAAGCTGGCTCTGGTCAAGCGCAAAATCGACGTGCAGTGCCTCGAAGTCAAGGATGCCTTCGCGTCGGGCAAGCTGATGAAGCAGGAGGCTGTCCTCAAGGAAGGCATCGACAAGGAGCTGGCGAAGAAAATCGTTGCTCACGTCAAAGATGCCAAGCTCAAGGTCCAGGCCGCCATTCAGGGCGAGCAGGTTCGTATTACCGGCAAGAAGCGTGATGACCTGCAGGAAGCCATTGCTGTGCTGCGGGCCAAGGAGTTCGGTATGCCGCTGCAGTTCAACAACTTCCGCGACTGACCTTGAAAGCGGGAACCTCCTGGCGTTTGTGACGTCGGAGGCCCAAGCAACGGCAGAAACGATTGAATCCGTCGCGGTTCGATCTTTCTGCCGCTTTTTTTTACGCATGCCGCATAGCCGGAAAACAGGAGAAAGTAGATGGATTTAAGCGCTGAGGTAGACAACCTGGTCAAGGTATCCCAAACCTGGATCCCGATGATCATGGAATACGGCAGTCGCGTACTGCTGGCGGTCATCACCCTGGCCATCGGCTGGTGGCTGATCAACAAAGTGACGAAAAAGCTCGGCGGGCTGATTGCGTTGCGCAATGCCGACCTGGCGCTGCAGGGCTTTATCAGCAGCCTGGCGAACATCATCCTCAAGATCCTGCTGGTCGTCAGCGTGGCCTCGATGATCGGTGTGGAAACCACTTCGTTTGTGGCAGCGATTGGTGCGGCGGGCCTGGCCATTGGCCTGGCTTTGCAGGGCAGCCTGGCGAACTTCGCCGGTGGCGTGTTGATTTTGCTGTTCCGTCCGTTTCGTATCGGCGACTGGATCGAGGCTCAGGGGGTTGCCGGTACCGTCGACAGCATCCAGATTTTCCATACCGTACTGCGCACCGGTGACAACAAGACCATCATCGTGCCCAACGGAAATCTGTCGAACGGCATTATCACCAACACCAATCGCCAGCCGACCCGCAAAGTGGTGTTTGATGTGGGCGTCGATTATGAAGCGGACTTGCAGAAAGCCCGGCAAGTGTTGCTGGAGTTGGCCAAGGATCCGCGTGTATTGACTGACCCGGAACCTCAGGCAGTCATTTCGACATTGGGTGACAGTTCTATCACTGTTTCCCTGCGTGTCTGGGTGAAGACAGCGGATTATTGGGATGTGATGTTCATGTTCAATGAACTGTCCCGTGATCGCCTGAGGGAGGCCGGCATCGATATTCCATTTCCACAGCGGGTTATTCGTGTGGTTCAGGAGTCCGCAGTGCAGTGATAGACCTTGCCATACATGCCTGACTTTTCGGTCAGGCATGTATGGCGATTGTTCAATAATTGAACAATTTGCACGGACAACAAAAAAGGCCCATCCGAAGATGGGCCTTTTGTTTTGTTACCGCAAACTAACTGGATGCGATTACAAAACCGACAGCGGGTAGTCGACGATGAAACGGAACTCTTTCACGTCGCCTTCACCTTCGTCAGCGTTAGCGAAGTGCCATGCTTGACGAATACGGAAGGAGAGGTCTTTTGCCGGGCCAGTCTGAACAACGTACTTGGCTTCGAAGTTGGTCTCGTTGTGCTTGCCGTCTTCGCCATACAGGCCAGCGTAAGGGCTGCCAACTGGAGTTTTGGTGCCGTCGATGTCCCAGCCTTTAACGTAACGGGTCATGAAGCTCAGACCTGGAACGCCGTACTCAGCCATTTTCAGGTCATAACGAACCTGGGCAGACTTCTCGCCTGGGGCGTTGAAGTCAGAGTACTGGATGGAGTTGGCGAGGAAGATCGAGTCGCCGCCGCGGTTGTTCTTGCCCACACCGATGTAGTCGAACGGAGTGTCACCGTTAACCTTCTGGAAGGCGAGGGTGATGGTGTGTGCTTTCATGAACGAGAAAGCGGCTGCCAGGGAGTAAGCAGTGTTGCTGATCTCGCCGGCTTTGGCATCACCAGTGTCTTTGGTGTTGTAGATGTTACCGTCCAGGTTCAGCGACTCGTCGCCGCCCAGCGGGATGGTGTAGTTCAGGTTGGCGTAGTACTGGTTCCAGATGTCTTCCAGCTTGGCGCCGTACAGCGATGCCGACAGGTTGTCGGTGATGCCGTATTTGCCACCGAAGTAGTCGATGGAGTTGGCTTCTACGCCAGCGTAGGTTGCAAACAGGCCGCCGTCACGAGCGTTGCGGTCCTGGCTGGTCGCCGAGTAGAAGTGACCGGCTTCGAGGTCAAGGTCTTTGACTTCGCTGCTTTGCAGTTGGATACCGCTGGCAGTTTGAGGAAGGATACGGGAACCGCCAACAGCGAACACTGGAGCAGTGCTTGGCTGCATGTCGCCGACTTTCAGCTCGGTTTTCGATACGCGGAACTTAACAGCGCCGCCGGCTTTGCCCTGGCTGTTGTTAACTTCGCCATCGGCGTCGCGGCTCATGTTACCGGTGCCGCCGGTGCCATCACCGCCGTCCAGTTTGATTGCCAGGTAACCGAAAGCGTCAACGCCAACACCGATCAGGCCTTGGGTGTAACCGGAGCTGAAATTGCCCCAGATGCCTTGGGTCCAGTCTTTCTGGTCGGTAGCGCCATCTTTGCGGTCACGGTTGAAGTAGTAGTTGCGAACCAGCAAGTTCAGAGAGCTGTCTTCAACAATACCTTTGGCTTCAGCCTGGTCACTTACGAAAGGGGCGGCCGTAGCCAATTGGGTACTGGCTGCTGCTGCAACTGCCAGTGCGATCATGCTCCACTTCATCACGCGCATCGTGATTTGCTCCTTTGGTTTTAGAAGAGTACTGCCGTCCCACCTGTTTTATTATCTGGGCGGCTCTTTCTTTTTGTGTCGGCGCAAACTTATATCACGCCGACAATGTTGGCGATACTTGCGTATCTAACCTTTCGCCTTCTTTACGACCATGTCGCAAACAGCGAGGTAGATGTCGCAAATTTCGAGCTCCGACGCAACCGGGCTGACAACTTTAATGCTGTTTTCTGAGCCTTGGTGTCGGTAAAAAGAGTCCTGGTGAAACGTTTGAATCTCCATCGGGCTACCTTGCCACTGTCTTTTTTGCCTGAATGCCCCCCACTTCCAGCGGGTGTCACTCAGGTGATGTTGGGTATGTATGCAACAAACGTGCACAAAGCCATATTTTCTTGCGGTTTTTTCAAATTGACGCTCTGGCGCTGTAAAAACCTCATGAAACCGGGGGGTTCAAGCGCCTTTGGTTTGGGCTTGACGCTTTGCTTCGCATCATGTTGCACCCTTTTGGCCGACTGCCTGACAACCAAAAATGTTACCGGTTCACCCCGCCAGTGAGTAAATGGCGGATGTCGAAGCGTTCAGCGTAGACCCACTGTGCGGTTTTGGTGCAAAAAAATTTTAATCCTGTGCTGAATTCACTCCTGTTGATCGGGTGTTTGGCGCGAACTCTTCGTTGTTAATCAGTCATTTCGGCGCTTTTTTCGGTTGGCCGGTTCTGTAGTGGTGCGCGGCGTTGAAAATTGTCTCATTCGGGGGCGGGCTGTCAGCTTTTCGCTGGCACTCTTGGTGTTTGTGCAAGGTTCGCCGTGAAGCGTGCGCCGTTCACAGGTATGCTGCCGTCCGGTCGCTTGGTGCGCCGCTCCTCTGGATGGACGCTAAGCTGAAAATGATGACCCGGCGGGAGTACGCGCAGTGTTTGCTTTAGATCCACGACTTCAACAAGACACGTTACCGATCGGGGACTTTCCGCTCTGCCGGTTGCTGTTGTCCAACGACTCGAACTATCCCTGGTTCATCCTGGTGCCTCGTCGTGAGGCTATCAGCGAGATATTTCAGTTGGATGTCGCAGACCAGCGACAGCTTTGGCAGGAGACGACGACGCTTTCGCAAGTGCTCAAGGACTCGTTCGATGCGGACAAGTTGAATGTTGCGGCGCTGGGCAATGTCGTCAGCCAGTTGCACATGCACGTGATTGTGCGCAAACACGAAGATGCCGCCTGGCCAGCACCCGTTTGGGGTAGGCATCCGGCAAAGCCCTACAGTTCGGAGCAGATTGCCGCCATTCGCGAGCGTTTGCGCCTGATATTGACCGATGACTTTACGTTTCTGGAGGGCTGAATCATGAGCCTGGAAGAACGCGTTACCGATCTTGAAAGCCGCCTGGCCTTTCAGGATGACACCATTCAGGCATTGAATGATGTGCTGGTTGCGCAGCAGCGGGTGGTCGAGCGTCTTCAACTGCAAATGGCTGCGTTGCTCAAGCGGCAGGAGGAAATGGTCGGCCAGTTCGAATCGTTCGAAGAGGAAGCGCCGCCACCGCACTACTAATCGATGTGCAGTAAGCAACGTGCAGGCATGAAAAAAACCGCGGACAGCCAGGCTGTGCGCGGTTTTTTTTCAGCCTTGAATCAGCGACGCGGCAGCGCGGCGATCACATCTTCGGCTTGCAGGCCCTTGTCACGATTCATGACGGAGAACTCCACGCGCTGGCCTTCTACCAGGACGCGGTGGCCTTCACCGCGAATGGCCCGGAAGTGGACGAAGATATCGTCGCCGGAATCGCGGGAGATGAAGCCGAAGCCTTTGGACGTGTTGAACCACTTGACGGTGCCGGTATCGCGGTTGCTCATGTCGTAGCTTGGCGAGGCGGCGACCGGTGACGATTTGTAGAAGCTGATGCCCAGGTGCAGGGCAACAGCGATCAGGGCTGCGACCAGGCTGAACAGAACGGCAGGTTGACCGGCGATGACAGGCATCGGCGCGATCAGCGTCAGAGTCTGCAGTACTACCGCCAGAGCCAGCAGGACACTGACCAGGTTTTGCAGTTGGTGGCGCGGACCTTTGTTCCAGTAAGGGATGACAGGTGCAAGCGTGAGATTGAGCAGGCCGAAAAAGGCCAGGTACAGCGCATCAGGTTGTTGCAGGTAAGGCAAGGCTTCAGGGTGCAGGCTAGGGATGAAGGACAGCAGCAAGGCTGCTGCGCCTATCAACAGATGGACGATTTTCAACATTTTGATTAACTCACGTTAAGACAGCTCACAAGGAAGAGCTGATGGCGCACGGTTCGCTTCAAGATAATAAA
Source organism: Pseudomonas sp. B1(2018) (assembly GCF_003097365.1). Taxonomy (NCBI): domain Bacteria; kingdom Pseudomonadati; phylum Pseudomonadota; class Gammaproteobacteria; order Pseudomonadales; family Pseudomonadaceae; genus Pseudomonas; species Pseudomonas sp. B1(2018). Next base: position 79,726 of record NZ_PYUK01000025.1, on the reverse strand, counting down.
GAGGCGTTGGACACGTGCCCGGTATCAGCCTATGCGCCGTGCCCGGAAAAATAGGCACTGGCGACACGTCGTCTATTTAACAGCAAAGCCGCAGGCTACTCAAATCAGGGCGTCCGACGGCTCTTTGGCGGTGATTTGCCGCAGGTTGCCCGAAGTTACGGGGCTGCGATAAGGCGGGTGATCTGCTGATCCGCGTATGCGGGTGTATGAAAAAAAGTGGCGCGGCGGCTTGGCGCTCTTCTTTCCTACGTCATTCCATGGGGTGTTTCTGACGGGGGCTTCGTTTCGCTGCGTGGGAAAACGTCTGGAGTAGGACGATCTCCGGGGTCTGCCAAAAGTTGTTGGCTTATCCTACGTCGAGGGTCATAAAGTCGGCTGGAAAATACCTTTGCTCCTGCGTTTTTATAAGTCGACACACAGTTGCGCTTTAAGAAACCAGGATGGCAAAGGAGTGTCAGCGTTATGGTTTATCAAAGGCAAGAAGAGGGGCGATACGGTTCGCGCAGGGATGTAAGGGTCGATCCGTTTGTTCGCGAATTCGATATGGGGTTGGCCCAGCCCTTCTCCCGTTCCGTGCGATTGAATGGCTTCGCAACCTGTTTGCGGCTTGAGCAGGTTTATTGGGATATTTTGGGAGCAATGGCCCGGGCCAACGGTTGTTCGGTCAGTAGCCTGTTATCCCATGTGGATCGCGAAGTTCACTTGCGTCATGGCGGAGTGAGGAATTTCAGTGGATTGGTGAGGGTCGTCTGTGTCGTACACAGCCTCAAGGAAGGGGGGTGCATCGTCACTGCCTAGTCTGGGCGGTGAAAGCGGCAGAGTGTCGGTCTGTGCAGTCTTACGGCTGCACAGGCCGCATTTAATGGATATAATCCCGCTCTTTGCCGCGAAACCCCAGCGTGTGCGGTAGCAATCTGATCGCCGAGACAACCTCCATGCCGATGTACGATTATCAATGTGCTTCCTGTGGTCATCAGTTGGAAGCCATTCAAAAGATCAGCGATGCACCGCTGGTCGACTGCCCTGCCTGTCAGGCGCCAGAGCTTAAGAAAATGCTGTCCATGCCGGGCTTTCGCCTTAGCGGCACGGGTTGGTACGAAACCGATTTCAAGACCGGTTCCAAGAAGAACCTGGCCGGCGGCGACAAAGCTGACTAAGGTCCTGAACCTGAATTGAACGACACACGCGAGCTCTTGCATCACCCGGTGACTTTTTAAAGGCGGGGCTGCTGTAGGATCTCCAACCGAATTTCGAATTACGAGAAGTGAAACCACGACCATGATGCGCAGCCATTATTGCGGCCAACTGAACGAAAGCCTGGACGGCCAGGAAATTACCCTTTGCGGATGGGTTCACCGTCGCCGTGACCACGGTGGGGTGATTTTCCTCGATATCCGTGATCGTGATGGTCTGGCCCAGGTCGTGTTCGATCCGGACCGCGCTGAAACCTTCGCCGCGGCCGATCGCGTGCGCAGCGAGTACGTCGTGAAGATCACCGGCAAGGTTCGCCTGCGTCCGGCCGGTGCGACCAACGCCAACATGGCGTCGGGCATGATCGAAGTCCTCGGCTACGAGCTGGAAGTGCTGAACGAATCGGAAACCCCGCCGTTCCCGCTGAACGAGTTCTCCGACGTCGGTGAAGAAACCCGCCTGCGCTATCGTTTCCTCGACCTGCGTCGCCCGGAAATGGCCGAGAAGCTGCGTCTGCGTTCGCGCATGACCACCAGCATCCGTCGCTTCCTGGACGAGAACGGGTTCCTCGACGTAGAAACGCCGATCCTGACCCGTGCTACCCCGGAAGGCGCGCGCGACTACCTGGTGCCGAGCCGTACTCATGCCGGTTCGTTCTTCGCCTTGCCGCAATCGCCGCAGCTGTTCAAGCAACTGCTGATGGTGGCCGGCTTCGACCGTTACTACCAGATTGCCAAGTGCTTCCGCGACGAAGACCTGCGGGCCGACCGCCAGCCGGAATTCACCCAGATCGACATCGAGACCAGTTTCCTCGATGAAAAAGAGATCATGGGCCTGACCGAGCAAATGATCCGCAACCTGTTCAAGGAAGTGCTGGGCCTGGAATTCGGTGAGTTCCCGCACATGACCTTCGAAGAAGCCATGCGCCGCTACGGTTCCGACAAGCCAGACCTGCGTAACCCGCTGGAACTGGTTGACGTGGCCGACCAGCTCAAGGAAGTCGACTTCAAGGTGTTCAGCGGCCCGGCCAACGACCCGAAATGCCGCATCGCCGCCCTGCGCGTGCCTGGCGGCGCGAGCATGCCGCGCAAGCAGATCGACGACTACACCAAGTTTGTCGGCATCTACGGTGCCAAGGGCCTGGCGTACATCAAGGTCAACGAGCGCGCGAATGGCGTTGACGGTCTGCAATCGCCGATCGTGAAGAACATCCCTGAAGCCAACCTCAACGTGATCCTGGATCGTGTTGGTGCAGTCGACGGCGACATCGTGTTCTTCGGTGCCGACAAGGCCAAGATCGTCAGCGAAGCGTTGGGCGCACTGCGCATCAAGCTCGGTCACGACCTGAGCCTGCTGACCTGCGAATGGGCTCCGATGTGGGTCGTTGACTTCCCGATGTTCGAAGAGAACGACGACGGCAGCTTCAGCGCCTTGCACCACCCGTTCACCGCGCCGAAGTGTTCCCCGGCGGAGTTGGAAGCCAACCCGGCGGGCGCTCTGTCCCGTGCCTATGACATGGTGTTGAACGGCACCGAGCTGGGTGGCGGTTCGATCCGTATCCACCGCAAAGAGATGCAACAAGCGGTCTTCCGTCTGCTGGGCATCAACGAAGTGGAACAGGAAGAGAAATTCGGCTTCCTGCTCGACGCCCTGAAATATGGCGCACCGCCGCACGGTGGCCTGGCCTTCGGTCTGGACCGTCTGGTGATGCTGATGACCGGCGCCCAGTCGATCCGTGAAGTGATCGCCTTCCCGAAAACCCAGAGCGCGGCCGATGTCATGACCCAGGCGCCGGGCCAGGTGGATGCCAAGGCATTGCGCGAGTTGCACATTCGTCTGCGTGAAACGCCTAAGGCCGAGTAAGGCTGACCCGAAGGGCGCATCTGCGGATGCGCCCTTTCTTTATAGGCAAAGCTGTTCAAGATTTTTGTTTGCCGGCCGGCGCAATACAGCGCAGCGGGCAATGTTTCAAAGAGAATTCGGAGCGAGTTATGGCAGGTCATTCCAAGTGGGCGAACATCAAGCACCGCAAAGAACGTCAGGATGCCAAGAGGGGCAAGATCTTCACCAAGTGGATTCGTGAGCTGACCGTCGCTGCCCGTCAGGGTGGTGGTGATCCAGGCTCCAATCCGCGTCTGCGCCTGGCCCTGGACAAGGCCCTGGGTGCCAACATGAGCCGTGACATCATCGATCGTGCCATCGCCCGCGGTACCGGCGCTGCCGATACCGACGACGTGGTCGAGCTGACCTACGAAGGTTACGGTCCGGGCGGCGTGGCGGTGATGGTCGAATGCATGACCGACAACCGTAATCGCACTGCCGCCGCTGTTCGTCACGCGTTCAGCAAGTGCGGCGGCAACCTCGGGACTGACGGTTCGGTGGCCTATCTGTTCGAACGCAAGGGGCAGATCTCCTTCGCTGCCGGCGTTGACGAAGACGCGCTGATGGAAGCGGCCATGGAAGCCGACGCCGATGACGTGGTGACCAACGAAGACGGTTCGATCGACGTGTTCACCTCGTTTGCCGGATTCTATTCCGTGCGTAACGCACTGGAAGCGGCGGGTTTCAAGGGTGACGACGCGGAAATCGTCATGCTGCCGACCACCAGCGCCGAACTCGATCTGGAAGGCGCCGAGAAGGTCCTCAAGCTGATCGACATGCTCGAAGACCTGGATGACGTGCAAAACGTCTACTCCAACGCGGAAATCCCGGAATCGGTGGCCGCGCAGCTCGGTTGATGTACCGATAAAGATCGCCGCCCTGTAGGAGCTGCCGCAGGCTGCGATCTTTTGATCTTTGCTTCTAAAATCAAAAGATCGCAGCCTGCGGCAGCTCCTACACGGTTATCCTCAGGCAACCGCGAATTCCTTTTGCAGGCGTTATGACTTTAATTCTTGGTATCGACCCCGGTTCGCGCATCACCGGTTACGGTGTGGTGCGTGATACCGGCCGTGGCTGCGAGTACGTCGCCTCCGGTTGTATCCGCACCGGTGCCGGCGAGCTGGCTGAGCGATTGCAGATTGTCTATCGCGGGGTGCGGGAGATCATTCAGACTTACCATCCGGTGACCATGGGGATCGAAAAGGTGTTCATGGCCCGTAACGCCGATTCCGCCCTGAAACTGGGGCAGGCCCGTGGTGCAGCGATCGTGGCAGGTGCCGAGGAAAGCCTGGAAATTGCCGAATACAGCGCAACCCAGGTCAAGCAGGCAGTGGTCGGTACCGGCTCGGCCAACAAGGAGCAGGTGCAGATGATGGTCATGCACATGCTCAAGCTGACCAGCAAGCCGCAGATCGATGCTTCGGACGCCCTGGCCATTGCCATCTGTCATGCTCATACCCGCTCCAGTCTGCTGCCCCATGGTCTCGGGGCGGCACGCAGTCGTGGCGGGCGCCTGCGTCTCTGATAGCATCAACAATCATTTTCATGGGGGGAGGGCGTTTCGCCTGGGTTGTCGGCGCTACTCCCTTGCTCCATCAGTCGCTGGCCCAGAGCTGGCCAACGCTCAAGGATTTGTAACGTGATTGGACGTTTGCGCGGCACCCTGGCTGAGAAGCAGCCTCCACACTTGATTCTGGATGTAAACGGTCTGGGTTATGAACTCGAAGTGCCGATGACGACCCTCTATCGCTTGCCGTCGGTCGGTGAGCCGCTGACGTTGCACACTCATCTGGTCGTGCGCGAAGACGCACAGTTACTCTATGGTTTTGTCGGCAAGCGTGAGCGCGACTTTTTCCGCGAGTTGATCCGCCTCAATGGTGTCGGGCCGAAACTGGCGCTGGCCTTGATGTCGAGCCTGGAAGTCGACGAACTGGTTCGTTGCGTACAGTCCCAGGACACTTCGGCGCTGACCAAGGTGCCAGGTGTGGGCAAGAAAACCGCCGAGCGTTTGCTGGTGGAGCTCAAGGATCGCTTCAAGGCCTGGGAAACCGTACCGGCCATGTTCGCCCTGGTGCCGAACCAGCCGGATGGACCGGCCCCGGTGAACACTGCCGAGACTGACGCGGTCAGCGCCCTGATTTCCCTGGGCTACAAGCCGCAGGAAGCGAGCAAGGCGGTGTCTGCGATCAAGGAGAAAGGTTTGAGCAGTGAAGACATGATCCGTCGCGCCTTGAAGGGAATGATCTAAGTGATTGAAGCTGATCGTCTGATCGCTGCCACGCACAGTCCGCGTGAGCGCGAAGAAGTCCAGGACCGTGCCATTCGCCCGGTCAGCCTGGCGGAATACATTGGCCAGCCGACCGTTCGCGAGCAGATGGAGTTGTTCATTCAGGCGGCTCGCGGTCGTAACGAGTCCCTGGACCACACGCTGATCTTCGGGCCGCCGGGCCTGGGCAAAACCACCCTCGCCAACATCATCGCCCAGGAAATGGGGGTGTCGATCAAGAGCACTTCAGGCCCGGTGCTGGAGCGTCCGGGTGATCTCGCTGCGCTGTTGACCAACCTTGAGCCTCACGATGTGCTGTTCATCGACGAAATCCATCGCCTGTCGCCCATCGTTGAAGAAGTGCTGTACCCGGCCATGGAGGACTTCCAGCTCGACATCATGATTGGCGAAGGCCCGGCTGCGCGTTCGATCAAGCTCGATCTGCCGCCGTTCACCCTGGTCGGCGCAACGACCCGGGCTGGCATGCTGACCAACCCGTTGCGCGACCGTTTCGGCATCGTTCAGCGTCTTGAGTTTTACAATAACGCCGACTTGTCGACGATCGTGAGTCGTTCGGCGAGCATCCTTGGTTTGCCGCTGGACCCGGAAGGCGCCTTCGAAATTGCCCGCCGTGCCCGTGGCACGCCCCGGATTGCCAACCGACTGTTGCGCCGGGTGCGTGATTTCGCCGAGGTTCGCGCCAAGGGGCATATCACCAAGCCGATTGCCGACCTGGCGCTGAACCTGCTGGACGTCGACGAACGCGGCTTCGATCACCAGGACCGGCGTCTGTTGCTGACCATGATCGAGAAGTTCGATGGCGGGCCGGTCGGGGTCGACAGTCTGGCCGCCGCCATCAGCGAAGAGCGTCACACCATTGAAGACGTGCTTGAGCCTTACCTGATCCAGCAGGGTTACATCATGCGCACGCCAAGGGGGCGAGTGGTGACGCGGCATGCCTATCTGCATTTCGGTTTAAACATTCCGTCACGATTGGGCGAAATGCCCGTGGCAGACGAGTTCCTCGGTGCCAGTGACGATTAATTAACGTTGCGTGCTGATTTTTTCGGGCAATGTAGGGTCCCAGCACCGTACTTTCGCAAGAAAGCCGCAGATCAATGAAAAACAGTTGCCTGGCCGGATTGGCAACCTGAGGAGTAAGCACTAGAGTATGCGCGCGCAAAACGGGCTTGAGCCTTTCGCACATCGTTGTCGCGTTTATTACGAGGACACCGATGCGGGCGGCATCGTGTATTACGTCAATTACCTCAAGTTTATGGAACGGGCTCGAACCGAGCGGCTGCGAGACCTGGGCTTTGCCCAATCGCAACTGGCAGGGGAGGACCTGTTGTTCGTCGTGCATTCCAGCGAAGCGCGCTACCACGCGCCGGCGCGACTGGACGACGAACTGCTGGTAAGCGCTGAAGTAATCGAATTGAACCGTGCCAGCCTGCGCTTCAAGCAGCAGGTCAGGCGGGCAACGGATAATGTGCTGCTCTGCGAAGGGCAGTTTCTGGTGGCCTGTGTGCGCACTGAAAGTTTGAAACCCCGGGCCATTCCCGAAGCTCTACGAGCGGCCTTTGCCGACGTGAGCGGCGCGGGTACACACTCAAAGCAGGAGATAAAGCGTGGAAGCTAACGTCGTCGACCATTCCTCCATGTGGAGCCTGGTCAGCAATGCCAGTATCGTGGTGCAACTGGTAATGCTGACCCTGGTAGCCGCATCGGTGACCTCGTGGATCATGATCTTTCAGCGCAGCAACTTGCTGCGCGCCGGTCGACGTGCCCTGGAGAGCTTTGAAGAGCGCTTCTGGTCGGGTATCGACCTGTCCAAACTGTACCGCCAGGCGGGCAGCAACCCGGACCCCGATTCGGGTGTCGAGCAAATCTTCCGTGCCGGTTTCAAGGAATTCTCCCGCCTGCGCCAGCAGCCAGGCGTTGACCCGGAAGCGGTCATGGAAGGCGTGGCCCGTGCCATGCGTGTTGCGATTTCCCGCGAAGAAGAAAAGCTCGAGCAGAGCCTGCCCTTTCTCGCCACCGTCGGTTCCGTCAGCCCCTACATCGGTCTGTTCGGTACCGTCTGGGGGATCATGAACTCCTTCCGTGGCCTGGCCACCGCCCAGCAAGCGACCCTGGCCACTGTGGCCCCGGGTATCGCCGAAGCACTGATCGCCACGGCCATCGGTCTGTTCGCGGCCATTCCAGCCGTTATCGCTTACAACCGTTTTGCTGCGCGCAGCGAAACCCTGCTGGGCCGCTACTACACCTTCGCCGACGAGTTCCAGGCGATCCTGCACCGCAAAGTGCACACCAGCGAAGAATAAGCAGGTAATTTCCAATGGCTTTAATCGCTCGAGCTCGCAAAAAGCGCAAGCCGGTCGCCGAGATGAACGTGGTGCCCTACATCGACGTGATGTTGGTGCTGCTGGTCATCTTCATGGTGACCGCGCCGATGCTCAATCAGGGCGTGAAAGTTGATCTGCCCAAGGTTTCCAGCGAAGCCTTGCCGCAGGACAACAACACCCAGGTCCTGACCATTTCCATCAAATCCGACAAGACCTACTACTGGAACCTTGGCAGCGAAGTCGACACGGACAAGCAGCAGGACCGGGCCATGACGTTGCCGCAGATGACTGACGCCGTGACCAAGATCATTCGCGTCGGCAATGAAAACGGCAAGCACACCCAGGTCTTCATTCGCGGCGACAAATCCGTCGATTACGGCTCCGTCATGGGGGCCATGGGCGGGTTGCAGAAAGCCGGGGTCGGTAATGTTGGCTTGATTACCGAGGCGCCCTGATGCAGCAACAGCGAGAGCCGTCCGCCTCGGAAAGCTACTTCTGGCCTAGTGTCTGGGCGATTGGCTTGCACGTGCTGGTGTTCGGCATGTTGTTCGTCAGTTTTGCCTTTACCCCGGAGCTGCCGCCGGCCAAGCCGATTGTCCAGGCGACCTTGTACCAGCTGAAATCGAAAAGTCGGGCGACCACCCAGACCAATCAGAAGATTGCCGGTGAGGCGCAGAAATCTGCTGCGCGTCAGACCGAAGTCGAGCAGATGGAGCAGAAAAAGGTCGAGCAGGAAGCGGTGAAGGCTGCGGAACAAAAGAAAGAAGAGGCGGCTCAAAAGGCCGAGGAAGCCAAGAAGGCCGACGAGGCGAAGAAAGCGGACGAGGCGAAAAAGGCTGATGAAGCCAAGAAAGCCGACGACGCGAAGAAAGCCGCGGAAGCCAAGAAGGCAGAAGAGAAACAATTGGCTGATATAGCCAAGAAGAAAGCTGAAGAAGAAGCCAAGAAGGCTGCTGAAGAAGAGGCCAAGAAAGCGGCCGCTGAAGAAGCGAAGAAAAAGATCGTCGAAGACGCGAAGAAGAAAGCCGCGGAAGACGCCAAGAAGAAAGCCGAGGCTGAAGAGGCGAAGAAGAAAGTCGCCGAGGAAGCGAAGAAGAAAGCTGCTGCCGATGCTGCGAAGAAGAAATCGCAGGACGCGGCGCGTAAATCCGCCGAAGACAAAAAGGCTCAGGCCCTGGCAGATTTGCTTTCCGACACGCCGCAGCGTCAGCAGGCCTTGGCCGATGAGCAGGGTGACGAAGTCGCCGGCAGTTTCGATGACCTGATTCGTGCGCGTGCAGCGGAAGGCTGGGCTCGTCCACCTTCGGCACGCAAAGGCATGACGGTCGTGTTGCAAATCGGCATGTTGCCGGACGGTACGGTGACTTCGGTCAGCGTGTCCAAGTCCAGTGGCGACGGTCCATTTGACGCCTCGGCTGTTGCAGCAGTGAAGAATATTGGACGTTTGACAGAAATGCAGGGAATGAAGCCGAGTGATTTCGCTCCGTATCGTTCATTCAAGATGACATTCACACCTGAGGATCTAGCCTTGTGAGAAACCTTCTTCGAGGAATGCTGGTCGTTATCTGCTGCATGGCAGGGATGGCGATGGCAGATGAGAAAAACATTCTGGTTACCAGCGGCAGCGATCGGGCGACCCCGATCGCCGTTGTACCGTTCGGCTTCCAGGGCGGTAGCGTGCTGCCGGACGACATGGCGGAAATCATCGGTAACGACCTGCGCAACTCGGGTTACTACTCGCCGATTCCAAAGCAGAACATGATCAGCCAGCCGAGCCAGGCCAGCGAAATCATCTTCCGTGACTTCAAGGCACTGGGTGCCCAGTACGTCATGGTCGGCAGCATTGTTCCGGCGGGCGGTCGCCTGCAGGTGCAATATGCACTGTTCAACGTAGCCACCGAGCAGCAAGTGCTGACCGGCAGCGTGTCGGGCGGTGTCGATCAGTTGCGCGACATGGCGCATTACATCTCTGACCAGTCGTTCGAAAAACTCACGGGTATCAAGGGTGCCTTCTCGACTCGCCTGCTGTACGTAACGGCCGAGCGTTTCTCCGAGAACAACACTCGCTACACCCTGCAGCGTTCGGACTACGACGGTGCCCGCGCCGTGACCCTGTTGCAATCGCGTGAGCCGATCCTGTCGCCGCGTTTCGCACCGGATGGCAAGCGCATCGCTTATGTCTCCTTCGAGCAGAAGCGTCCGCGTATCTTCATGCAGAACATCGACACCGGTCGCCGTGAGCAGATCACCAACTTCGAAGGCCTGAACGGTGCACCTGCCTGGTCGCCGGATGGCAATCGCCTGGCGTTCGTGCTGTCCAAGGACGGCAACCCGGACATCTATGTGATGAACCTCGGCTCGCGTCAGATCAGCCGCGTCACCAATGGTCCTGGCATCAACACCGAACCGTTCTGGGGCAAGGATGGCTCGACCATCTACTTCACTTCAGACCGTGGCGGCAAACCGCAGATCTACAAGACCAGCGCCGGTGGCGGCGGTGCCGAACGCGTGACTTTCGTCGGCAACTACAACGCCAACCCTAAATTGTCGGCTGATGAAAAGACGCTTGTCATGATTCACCGTCAGGATGGTTTCACCAATTTCAAGGTAGCGGCCCAGGATTTGCAGCGCGGTAGTGTAAAAATCCTCACTGATAGCACTCTGGACGAGTCGCCTACTGTCGCGCCCAACGGCACCATGGTAATCTACGCCACCCGCCAGCAGGGCCGGGGAGTCTTGATGCTCGTGTCCATCAATGGACGCGTAAGGCTCCCGCTTCCTACCGCACAAGGCGAAGTCAGAGAACCTTCCTGGTCCCCTTACCTGAACTGACGCGGCGCTATACGTTTTACTTAACACACTGGGGTTCATTAGGAGTTTCACGATGGAAATGCTGAAGTTTGGTAAATTTGCTGCGCTGGCACTGGCCATGGCTGTAGCTGTAGGTTGCTCGTCCAAAGGCGGCGACAATGCCGGTGAAGGCGCGGTAGATCCAAACGCTGGTTACGGCGCAAACACTGGTGCAGTTGACGGCTCCCTGAGCGAAGAAGCTGCACTGCGCGCTATCACCACTTTCTACTTCGAATACGACAGCTCGGACCTGAAGCCAGAAGCCATGCGCGCTCTGGACGTTCACGCCAAAGACCTGAAAGCAAACGGCGCTCGCGTTGTTCTGGAAGGCAACACCGACGAACGTGGTACTCGTGAGTACAACATGGCACTGGGCGAGCGTCGTGCGAAAGCCGTTCAGCGTTACCTGGTACTGCAAGGTGTTTCCCCAGCTCAGCTGGAACTGGTTTCCTACGGCGAAGAGCGTCCAGTTGCTACCGGCAACGACGAGCAGTCCTGGGCTCAAAACCGTCGCGTCGAACTGCGTAAGTAATTCGTCATGCGAACGTGCCGTCGTGCTGTAACTGTTCTGGCTCTCAGCCTCGCGCCGCTTGCGGCGTGGGCTGCGGTTCCTGTGGTCGATAATGACTCCGGCTATAACAATAGCGGGAGCAGTTATCCGCCTGCAGGTTACGGTACGAACGGCGCCTATGCCGGGGGAGGGGTTTCGACCCCTGTCTCGGCACAGGGTCAGCTGTTCAACCAACTGCAACAAATGCAGGAACAGATCTCGCGCCAACAGGGTGTGATCGAAGAACTGCAAAATGATGTAGCGCGCATGAAGCAGGAAAACCTGGAGCGATACCAGGATCTTGATCGGCGCATAGGAACCGGCGTTGCACCAGCCGCGACTCCTGAAAATTCTTCAACCGGTGGTGAATCGAACACCCCCGGTGCAGCCGCAGGTGCAGCAGCTGGCGCAGCCGCCGCTCAAGCACCTGCCGCGGGTAGCGAGCCGGCAGATCCGGCGAAGGAAAAGCTCTATTACGATGCTGCCTTCGACCTGATCAAGGCCAAGGATTTCGACAAGGCCAGCCAGGCTTTCGCCGCATTCCTGCGCAAATACCCGAACAGTCAGTACGCGGGCAATGCCCAGTACTGGCTGGGCGAAGTGAACCTGGCCAAAGGCGATTTGCAAGGTGCAGGTCAGGCATTTGCCAAGGTTTCGCAGCTGTATCCCAAGCACGCCAAGGTGCCTGATTCGCTGTACAAGCTCGCTGATGTAGAGCGCCGTCTCGGTCATACCGACCGGGTCAAGGGCATTCTGCAGCAGGTCGTGTCCCAGTATCCGGGCACTTCCGCTGCTCAGCTGGCGCAGCGTGATCTGCAGAAAATGTAAGGCGGCTTGAGCCGTTTCAAAGAAACCCGCGCTTGTCGCGGGTTTTTTCGTTAGAATTCACCCCCTTTTTCTGAAACACGCTTTTTGGGATCTGCGCATTGCCGGGGTTCCTTGAAGTGCCTGACGGAGGCGGACAGCCTGTTTAGCTGTTACGCCCGTGGCGACTATGCAAGACACATTGAGAATCACCGAAGTTTTCTACTCGTTGCAGGGTGAAACTCGGACTGCCGGCCTGCCCACGGTTTTTGTGCGCCTGACCGGTTGTCCGTTGCGTTGCCAATACTGCGACAGCGCCTACGCGTTCACCGGCGGAACCATTCGCACCCTCGACGATATCCTCGAGCAGGTCGCCGGTTTCCGCCCGCGTTATGTCTGTGTCACGGGGGGCGAGCCCCTGGCGCAACCCAACGCCATTCCCTTGCTCAAGCGCTTGTGCGACGCCGGTTACGAAGTGTCACTGGAAACCAGTGGCTCTATCGATATCTCGCCGGTAGATTCCCGGGTCAGTCGCGTTGTCGACCTGAAAACCCCGGGTTCGAAGGAAGCGCACCGCAATCGCTACGAAAACATCGAGCTGCTCACGCCCAACGATCAGGTGAAATTTGTCATCTGTTCGCGGGAGGACTATGACTGGTCCGTTTCCAAACTGATCCAGTACGGTCTGGACCAGCGCGCCGGCGAAGTCCTGTTCTCGCCAAGCCACCATGATCTCAATGCCCGGGACCTGGCGGACTGGGTGGTGGCGGATAACCTGCCAGTGCGTTTGCAATTGCAGCTGCATAAATATCTATGGAATGACGAGCCGGGGCGCTGAAATGACTGAACAACTCAACACTGCTGAAAAACGTGCGGTCATCCTGCTGTCCGGTGGCCTGGACTCGGCGACCGTGGTGGCCATGGCGCGGGCCGAAGGCTACAGCTGCTACACCATGAGCTTCGACTACGGTCAGCGCTCTCACGCCGAATTGCACGCCGCCGAGCGCGTGGCGCGGGATCTGGGTGTGGTCGAGCACAAGGTGATCGGCCTGAACCTGAACGGCATGGGCGGCTCGGCGCTGACCGACAGCAGCATCGATATTCCGGAAGAGCTGGGTGAGGGCATTCCTGTCACCTACGTGCCTGCGCGTAACACGGTGTTCCTGTCCCTGGCCCTGGGCTGGGCTGAAGTGCTCGGTGCGCGGGATATCTTCATCGGCGTCAATGCAGTGGATTACTCCGGTTACCCGGACTGCCGTCCCGAGTTCATCGAGTCCTTCGAGCGCATGGCCAACCTGGCAACCAAAGCCGGCGTGGAAGGCAATGGCTTCCGCATTCAGGCACCGCTGCAAAACCTCAGCAAGGCGCAGATTGTCCAGGCGGGCGTGAAGCTTGGCGTGAACTACGGGCTGACCGTTTCCTGCTATCAGGCCGACGATGATGGCCGTGCGTGCGGCAAATGCGACAGCTGCCGACTGCGCGCAGAAGGCTTTGCGGCGGCCGGAATCAGCGATCCAACACCTTATTTTTGATTTTTTTCAAAATAGGTGTTGAATAGTCCTTAAAAATCAGTATTATACGCGCCACCACACAGCGGGTCGTTAGCTCAGTTGGTAGAGCAGTTGGCTTTTAACCAATTGGTCGTAGGTTCGAATCCCACACGACCCACCATTTTTAGCAGTTTTAAAAGTCTGGAAGGCCCACGCAAGTGAGGATTTCCGGATTTTTTTTTGCCTGCGATTCAAGTCCGCCTCGCTCCGGGCTACTGCGCAAGACGCAGATCAGAATCATCTTTTGCATCTGTCGGATATTCTGTAGCCTTGCGCAGCTTCAACGCTGTCCGTGCCTGATGAATACTCACTTTCCCGGCGGTACCCTGAAGGGTCCGGAGCCGGGTGTATACTCGACTTTCGCGCGAATGCGCCTGCAGGTCTTGCGAACATGACGCAAATATCCGAACGCCTTCTGGTTCAAGCCCACCTCGACGCCAAACAGCCCAAACCGCTGACCGCCGATGAAGAGGCTTACTACCGTGCCGCCATCGCTGCCGAGCTCAAGGCTCAGGACGCGGTGCTGGTGGCCCACTTCTATTGCGACCCTGTCATTCAGGCGCTGGCCGAAGAGACGGGCGGCTGTGTCTCCGACTCGCTGGAGATGGCCCGCTTCGGCAATGCCCATCCGGCCAAGACCGTGGTCGTCGCCGGCGTGAAGTTCATGGGGGAGACTGCCAAGATCCTCAATCCGGAAAAACGCGTGTTGATGCCGACCCTCGAAGCGACCTGTTCGCTCGACCTGGGGTGCCCGGTGGACGAGTTTTCCGCGTTCTGCGACCAACACCCGGAGCGCACGGTCGTGGTGTACGCCAACACTTCCGCTGCGGTAAAAGCCCGCGCGGATTGGGTGGTGACTTCAAGCTGTGCGCTGGAAATCGTCGAAAGCCTGATGGACAACGGCGAGACCATCATCTGGGGGCCGGACAAGCACCTGGGGACCTACATCCAGCGTCAGACCGGTGCCGACATGCTGCTGTGGGACGGTGCCTGCATCGTTCACGAAGAATTCAAGTCCAAGCAGCTTGAAGACATGAAGGCGCTGTACCCGGATGCTGCGATCCTGGTGCACCCGGAGTCGCCGACTTCGGTGATTGAACTGGCCGACGCCGTGGGCTCCACCAGTCAGTTGATCGCGGCGGCACAGAGCCTGCCGAACAAGACGCTGATCGTTGCCACCGACCGCGGCATCTTCTACAAGATGCAGCAGCTGTGCCCGGACAAGGTCTTTATCGAAGCCCCGACGGCGGGTAACGGCGCGGCGTGCCGCAGTTGTGCACATTGCCCGTGGATGGCCATGAACACCCTTGAGCGCACGCTCAAGGCGTTGAAAGAAGGTGCGAACGAGATCTTTGTCGATCCGGCGCTGATCCCGCAGGCGATTCGACCGCTCAAGCGGATGCTGGACTTCACCCAGGCGGCGCGGATGAAACTGGCTGGGAACGCTTAAAAGCCGGAAAGCAAAAGATCGCAGCCTTCGGCAGCTCCTGCAGGTGTAAACAAAACCCTGTAGGAGCTGCCGAAGGCTGCGATCTTTTTTGTGGGTGTTACTTGGTCTTCTTCGGAATCCGCACCAGTTCGGTATTGGAATAGATGTCATGCCAGCTGCGTTGCTGTTTGTCGAACAGCGACCAGAAGAACCCAAGGCCAACACACAGCAAGGAAGCGATCGACACCACAAAGCGCAACAGCGCCTGCCACAGGCTGATGGATGAGCCGTCGGCGTTCTGCACGCGAATGCACCAGACCTGCATGCCCAGGGTCTGACCCGACCAGGTCCAGAATTTGGCGAAGAAGCCGAACAGTACGAACAGCAGGACGGTGGAGAGCAGGGGATCGCCGTCCAGCGCGCCGGCTTCGGTCAGGGTGCGCATCCTTTCTTCGCCGATGATCGCCATCTGGATCATCTTGTAGAGGCCGCTGGTGACGATCAGCAGGGCGGTGCACAGCAGGAAATCATAGAACATGGCTGCCAGACGACGACCCAGGCCAGCGGCAGGAAAGTCGCCCTGGGGAGTAAGCAGGTGTTTCGACATGGCAGGCTCTCGGCGAAAAAAGAAGCCATTTTACGGATTTACGCGCACAAAAAAGCCCCTGATGTCAGCATCAGGGGCTTTTTCGTTACAGAAGATTAGGCTTCTGCTTGTACTTCGTCAGCCTGCATGCCTTTCTGGCCTTGCACGGCGATGAAAGTCACTTTCTGGCCTTCTTTCAGGCTCTTGAAGCCGTTGCCCTGGATGGCGCGGAAATGCACGAACAGATCCGGACCGCTTTCAGGAGTGATAAAACCAAAACCTTTCTCGTCGTTAAACCACTTGACGGTACCGCTCTGACGTTGGGACATTTCTTATTTCCTTTGACGCAAAAAATTAATGACAGTCTCCTTCTCATGAAAGAGTACTGGGGCTGGTTGCAGGAGAGTAAGAAGACGTCGAACGGGATGTAGCTAACTTGTAGGCTACTGCCCAGGTCACGATTCCAAGCGACCCATGCAAACACAGTGAACAAACTCTACGCCAACTACGGGAGAAAAAACAAGCCCTGTGAAGGCCCCGTATTTCCTCAGGTTGATGGCAAAGTCAGTCCACTAGTGGGGCCTTATACGCTAGCGCTGTTCAAATGTTTTCGATCGTTATAAGCAAAGTTCATAATCGAAGCTTAGAGCCAAACAATGCACTATTTTATGGCGGTTGCGTTACACATTAGTGCACAGTTAACGCAACCGCGTTACTTATAGGAACATTCAATCAGCCGCGATAGTAGCGTTGTGGAACAAATGGCATTTTGCTTACAAGCAATGGCACCTTTTTCCCACGCACAATCGCCCAGACGGGTGTGTCCAGTGCGATATAGGCGCTGTCGACATAACCCATGGCCAGCGGGCCGCCCAGGGTCGGCCCGAAACCGCCGCTGCAGACGCTACCGATGATGTCGCCGGCTTCGTTGACGATCTCGGCACCCTCGCGCACCGGTGTGCGTTCCTGCGGTAACAGGCCGACGCGTTTGCGGCTGACACCTGCCTGTTGCTGGGCGAACACGGTTTCGGCGCCAGGGAAGCCGCCGGCCCGTGCGCCATCGGCGCGACGCGGCTTGGATATCGCCCACAGCAGGCTCGCTTCGATCGGGCTGGTCTCGGTGTTCATGTCATGCCCGTACAGGCACAAGCCCGCCTCAAGGCGCAGGGAGTCGCGGGCGCCAAGGCCGATGGCGGCCACTTCCGGTTCGGCCAGCAGGGCGCGAGCCAGGGCTTCGGCGTTGGCGGCGGGGACGGAAATTTCGAAACCGTCTTCGCCGGTGTAACCCGAGCGGCTGACAAAACAGTCCACGCCCAGCAGCTTCACGCGGGCGAACTGCATGAAGGTCATCTTCGCAACTTCCGGGGCCAGGCGTGCCAGCACGGTCACTGCAGCCGGGCCTTGCAGGGCAAGCAGGGCACGCTCTTCGAACAGCGGCTCGATCGTGCACTGCTCACCGATGTGCTTGCGCAGGTGGGCCAGGTCCTGATCCTTGCAAGCGGCGTTGACCACCAGGAACAGTTCGTCGTTGCCCAGGTTGGCGACCATCAGGTCATCGAGGATACCGCCCGTCGCATTGGTGAACATCGCGTAACGCTGCATGCCCACCGGCAGGTCGATGATGTCCACCGGCACCAGGGTTTCCAGGGCCTTGGCGGCATCGGCGCCGGTCAGGCGGATCTGACCCATGTGCGAGACATCGAACAGCCCGGCCTGGTCGCGGGTGTGCTGGTGTTCTTTCATCACGCCCAGCGGGTATTGCACCGGCATGTCATAGCCGGCGAACGGCACCATGCGCGCGCCGAGTTCGATGTGCAGCGCGTGCAGCGGGGTTTTCAACAGTTGTTCGGTGGACATATTCAGCTCCTGAAGAAGGGTGCAGATGAGCGCGCATCAGCACTCGATAATGTTGACCGCCAAACCGCCACGGGCGGTTTCCTTGTATTTGCTTTTCATGTCGGCGCCGGTCTGGCGCATGGTGCGGATGACCTTGTCGAGGGAGACGAAGTGTTGCCCGTCGCCGCGCATGGCCATGCGCACGGCATTGATGGCCTTGACCGAACCCATGGCGTTGCGCTCGATGCAAGGCACCTGCACCAGCCCGCCAATCGGGTCGCAGGTCAGCCCGAGGTTGTGTTCCATGCCGATTTCCGCGGCGTTCTCCACTTGTTGCACGCTGCCACCGAGCACTTCGCACAAGGCTCCGGCCGCCATCGAGCAGGCGACGCCGACTTCACCCTGGCAGCCGACTTCGGCGCCGGAAATCGAGGCGTTTTCCTTGTACAGAATGCCGATGGCGGCGGCAGTGAGCAGAAAGCGCACCACCCCGTCATCATTCGCGCCGGGGATAAAACGCATGTAGTAATGCAGCACAGCCGGAATGATCCCGGCCGCACCATTGGTGGGTGCCGTGACCACGCGTCCGCCGTTGGCGTTTTCTTCGTTGACGGCCAGGGCGTAGAGGTTGACCCAGTCCAGCACGGACAGCGGATCGCGCAAGGATGATTCAGGGTTGCTGCACAATTGCCGATGCAGCGCTGCCGCCCGGCGTTTGACCTTCAAGCCTCCGGGCAGGATGCCTTCATTACGGCAACCGGCGGCGACGCAGTCCTGCATGACCTGCCAGATCTTCAGCAGGCCGGCGCGGGTTTCCGCTTCCGGGCGCCAGGCGCTTTCGTTCGTCAGCATCACCTGGCTGATCGACAGGCCGTATTTGGCGCAATGAGCGAGCAGGTCCTTGGCGCTTTTGAAAGGAAAGGTCAGGGGCGTGGCGTCTTCGACGATGCGGTCGGCGCCGGCGGCGTCCTCATCGACCACGAAACCGCCGCCGACCGAGTAGTACTCGCGGCTGCGGATCTGCAGACCCGCCGCATCGAAGGCGCGAAAAATCATGCCGTTGGGGTGATAGGGCAAGGGTTTGCGAATCATCGCCAGGTGTTCTTTCTCGTTGAACGCAATGTTGTGTTCGCCGAGCAGGTTCAAGCGTGCGTTGCTGCGAATCTCTTGCAGGCGCGCAGCGACGGTTTCGGTATCCACGGTGTCCGGGTGTTCGCCTTCCAGGCCCAGCAGCACGGCCTTGTCACTGCCGTGGCCTTTGCCGGTGGCGCCAAGCGAGCCGTACAGCTCGACCTTGACGCAGGTGGTGGCCGTCAGCAGCCCTTCACGGCGCAGGCCTTCGACGAAACGCGCAGCGGCGCGCATCGGGCCAACGGTGTGGGAGCTGGAGGGGCCGATGCCAATCTTGAACAGGTCGAACACGCTTAACGACATGGTGGTTCTCCGGTTTCTTGTTATAGGCGTATCACGGGAGATGCTTTGTGTGTAGGAGCTGCCGCAGGCTGCGATCTTTTGATCCTGTTTTTTCAAGATCAAGATCAAAAGATCGCAGCCTGCGGCAGCTCCTACACAGGGATGCGGTGTTCTTGAAGGGGGGCGGGTGAGCCGCCCCCCATGTATCAAGCGTAGCTTTCGATCGACGGGCAGGCGCAGACCAGGTTGCGGTCGCCAAACACGTTGTCGACGCGACCGACCGGCGGCCAGTACTTGCCTTCGATCAGCGACGCAACCGGGTAAACCGCTTGCTCGCGGCTGTACGGGTGCGACCACTCGCCCACCAGTTCCTTGGCGGTGTGTGGAGCGTTTTTCAGCGGGTTGTCGTCCTTGTCCAGGGTGCCGTTTTCCACCGCGCGGATTTCTTCGCGGATGCGGATCATGGCGTCGCAGAAGCGGTCCAGTTCTTCCTTGGATTCGCTTTCGGTCGGCTCGATCATCAGCGTGCCGGCTACCGGGAACGACATGGTCGGCGCGTGGAAGCCGAAGTCGATCAGGCGCTTGGCCACGTCATCGACGCTGATGCCGCTGCTGTCTTTCAATGGACGCAGGTCGAGGATGCATTCGTGCGCCACCAGGCCGTTGCTGCCGGTGTACAGCACGGGATAGTGCTCTTCGAGGCGACGGGAGATGTAGTTGGCATTGAGGATCGCCAGCTGCGAAGCGCGCTTGAGACCCGCACCACCCATCATGCGAATGTACATCCAGGTGATCGGCAGAATGCTCGCGCTGCCGAATGGTGCCGCGCAAACGGCGCCTTCCTTGCGCTCCATCTGTGCGTGGCCCGGCAGGAACGGCGCCAGGTGCGATTTCACACCGATCGGGCCAACGCCCGGGCCGCCACCACCGTGGGGGATGCAGAAGGTCTTGTGCAGGTTCAGGTGCGACACGTCGCCGCCGAACTTGCCCGGCGCGCAGAGGCCGACCATGGCGTTCATGTTGGCGCCGTCGATGTACACCTGGCCGCCGTTGTCATGAACGATGCCGCAGATTTCGCGGATGCCTTCTTCGAACACGCCGTGGGTCGACGGGTAGGTGATCATCAGCGCGGCGAGGTGCTCGCGGTGCTCGATGGCCTTGGCGCGCAGGTCTTCGATGTCGACGTTGCCACGGGCATCGCACGCGGTCACGACCACACGCATACCGGCCATCTGAGCGGTAGCCGGGTTGGTGCCGTGGGCCGACGACGGGATCAGGCAGATGTCGCGGCGGTCTTCGCCACGGCTCTGGTGGTAGGCGCGGATCGCCAGCAGGCCGGCGTATTCACCCTGGGAACCGGCGTTCGGTTGCAACGAAACCGAGTCGTAGCCGGTCGCAGCGCACAGCATGGCTTCCAGTTCGTCGGTCAATTGCTGATAACCGGCGCTTTGCTCGGCCGGGGCGAACGGGTGCAGGGCGCCGAATTCGGCCCAGGTCACCGGGATCATTTCGCTGGCGGCGTTGAGTTTCATGGTGCACGAGCCCAGCGGGATCATGGTGCGGTCCAGCGCCAGGTCCTTGTCCGCCAGTTTGCGCAGGTAGCGCATCAGCTCGGTTTCCGAGTGATAGCGGTTGAACACCGGGTGGCTGAGGATTGGCGACTGACGTACCAGCGCGGCCGGGATGGCGCTCTGCACCGAGGCGGCGAGGGTGGCGAAGTCCGGCAGGGCCTTGCCGTCGGACAGCAGGCTCCACAGGGTTTCAACGTCGGCTTGAGTGGTGGTTTCGTCCAGGGACAGGCCCAGGCGCTCGCCATCGACCACGCGCAGGTTGATGCGCTGGGCGTGCGCCTTGTCGTGCAGGGCGGCGGTTTGAGCGCCGGTCTTCACGGTCAGGGTGTCGAAGAAGTTCGCTTGCTCGACGTTCAGACCCAATGCGTTCAAGCCTTTGGCCAGGATCGCAGTCAGGTGATGCACGCGATTGGCGATTTGCGTCAGGCCTTTCGGACCGTGGTACACGGCGTACATGCTGGCGATGTTGGCCAGCAGCACTTGCGCGGTGCAGATGTTCGACGTGGCTTTCTCGCGACGGATGTGTTGTTCGCGGGTCTGCATGGCCAGGCGCAGGGCCGGGTTGCCGAAACGGTCTACGGAAACACCGACCAGGCGGCCCGGCATGTCACGCTTGAAGGCGTCCTTGGTGGAGAAATAAGCGGCGTGCGGGCCACCGAAGCCCAGCGGCACGCCGAAGCGCTGTGCGCTGCCGATGGCCACGTCGGCACCGAATTCGCCCGGTGCGGTCAGCACGGTCAGGGCCAGCAGGTCGGCCGCCACGGCGACCAGGGCGTTGGCGGCGTGGAAACGTTCGGTCAGCTCGCGGTAATCGAACACGTCACCGTTGCTTGCCGGGTATTGCAGCAGGGCGCCGAAGAACGGCGTCACGTCGGTCAGTTCACGCTCGTCGCCAACCACCACGTCGATGCCCAGAGGCTCGGCACGGGTGCGCAGTACGTCGAGGGTCTGCGGGTGGCAATGCACGGAGGCGAAGAACTGATGGCTGCCTTTGTTCTTGCTCAGGCGTTTGCAGAAGGTCATGGCTTCGGCAGCGGCGGTGGCTTCGTCGAGCAGCGAGGCGTTGGCGATCGGCAGGCCGGTGAGGTCGCTGATCAGGGTCTGGAAGTTCAGCAACGCTTCGAGACGGCCTTGGGAAATTTCTGGCTGGTACGGGGTGTAGGCGGTGTACCAGGCCGGGTTTTCCAGCAGGTTGCGCAGGATCGGCGACGGCGTGTGGGTGCCGTAGTAGCCCTGGCCGATGAAGGTCTTGAACAGCTGGTTTTTGCTCGCGATGGACTTGATCAAGGCCAGGGCATCGGCTTCGCTCAAGCCGTCTTCCAGGCCGAGGACGCTGGTGCCCTTGATGCTGTCGGGAATCACGCTGGCGCTCAGGGCTTCCAGGGAGTCGAAGCCGAGGCTGTTGAGCATGGCTTGCTCGTCACCGGCGCGAGGGCCGATGTGACGGGCGATGAATTCGTTGGCAGTGGTCAGATTCACTTGGGTCATGTCAGTGCTCCTCAGGCTTCGGCTTGGGCTTTGATCAGGCGGTCGTAGGCGTCCTGGTCCAGCAGTTGGCCGACAGCGGAGGCATCGGCAGGTTTGAAACGGAAGAACCAGCCTTCGCCCAGCGGATCTTCGTTGACCAGCTCAGGGCTGCTGTCCAGGGCCGGGTTCACTTCCAGCACTTCGCCGTCCAATGGCATGTACACGCCGCTGGCAGCCTTTACCGATTCCACGGTGGCGGCTTCGGCGCCTTTGTCGTAGGACTGCAGCTCAGGCAGTTGAACGAAAACCACGTCGCCCAGGGCGTTCTGTGCGAAAGCGGTGATGCCGACCGTGACGCTGCCGTCAGCTTCGGTGCGCAGCCATTCGTGATCTTCAGTAAAACGCAACTCGCTCATGGAAACTCCTAAGGGGCCAGACTCGTCTGGTGGACGCGATTGAATGCTTGGGCGATGCCCTGTGATGGAGAACTACATAGCAAGAACGCGGCCAATGTTGATTTTATTGTTATTGATCAATGATTTAGGTGGTTTCGATAAAGCTTGAAATTCATTCGCTGTAGCGAAATCGATACGGCATATGTCGATGATAAAAGCCGAGGTGGATCAAAGCCTTGCACAGCCGTGATCGGAGAGGGGTGTAGCGTTATCGTTCCGCTGTAGCGCTTTCAGTACAGATGGAGGTCGTTTTTGAACGGGTCTGTAGGAGCTGCCGCAGGCTGCGATCTTGTTGCAGGCACCATAAGATCAAAGTCAAAAGATCGCAGCCTGCGGCAGCTCCTACAGGGGGAGGGGTCAGGCTTTGCCGGGTATGCCGTACTTGCGCAACCGATGGGCAATCGCGGTGTGGGAGGTTTGCAGGCGGGTTGCCAGTTGCCGGGTCGAGGGATAGCTGACGTAGAGTTTTTCCAGCAGGGTCTTCTCGAATTCGTCCATGGCCTGTTCCAGGCTGTCGACGTCATGGTCGCCCTGGCGGGCCACTGAGGTGCCGGCGATGTCGAGGTCGCCGATGTCCACCAGGCTGCTTTCACAAATCGCCGCGGCGCGGAAGATCACGTTCTGCAATTGCCGCACGTTGCCCGGCCAGCGGTTGCCCAGCAGCGCCGGGTAAGTGCCCGGTGCCAGGCGACAGATCGGGCGCTGGATCTGCGCACAGGCCTGCTGCATGAAGTAGCGGGCCAACAGCAGGATGTCCTGGCCGCGCTCGCGCAACGGCGGTACTTCAACATTCAGGACGTTGAGGCGATAGAACAGGTCTTCGCGGAACAGGCCTTCGCTGACCATTTTTTCCAGGTCGCGGTGGGTGGCGCTGAGGATCCGTACGTTGACCTTGACCTCACGGTCACCGCCGACCCGGCGAAAACTGCCGTCGTTGAGGAAACGCAGCAGCTTGGCTTGCAAATACGGCGACATCTCGCCGATTTCATCGAGAAACACCGTGCCCTGGTTGGCCAGCTCCATCAGCCCAGGCTTGCCACCACGTTGCGCGCCGGTGAAAGCGCC
Organism: Pseudomonas sp. B1(2018); assembly: GCF_003097365.1. Taxonomy (NCBI): domain Bacteria; kingdom Pseudomonadati; phylum Pseudomonadota; class Gammaproteobacteria; order Pseudomonadales; family Pseudomonadaceae; genus Pseudomonas; species Pseudomonas sp. B1(2018). Next base: position 56,467 of record NZ_PYUK01000025.1, on the reverse strand, counting down.
GGGGGCGTAGCCGAACAGTTCACTTTCGGCGAGGTTTTCCGGCAATGCCGCGCAGTTCAACGCCAGAAAGGGGGAGCTGTGCCGGGCGCTGATGGCGTGACAGGCACGGGCCACCAGTTCCTTGCCGGTGCCGGTTTCGCCCTGGATCAGCAACGGTGCATCGAGGGCCGCCACCCGCTGGGCGCGCGCCTTGAGGGTGCGGATCACCGGGGACTCGCCGAGCAGTGCATCGAAACCTTCGGCGTGATCATGGTGCAGCGCGGACAGACGTTCGCCGATGCGGTTCGGCTGGTACAGGGTCAACAGGGCGCCGGCGTCGGTGATCGGCGTGGCGTCGAGCAGGAAGGTCTGGCCATTGACGATGATTTCCCGCAGGGGCAGGCGAAAGCCGTGTTCGAGCAGGGCGTCGAGCAAGGCCGGGTCGGCAAACAGCTCGGCCACACTTTCACCATTCGGTTCGCGGCCGTACAGGGCGATCAACGCCGGGTTGGCCAGCAACACCTTGCCGTCGCTGTCCAGTGCCAGCACCGGGTCGGTCATGGCGGCCAGCAATGCGTCGAGCTGCAAGTGCCGACGCTGGCCGGGCAGGATGTCGACCACCGTCACCGCTTGTACGCCACGCACGCTGAACAGGGCATCGCGCAGTTCTTCGAGGACTTGCGGGCTCAGGGTCGGGGCGTCGATGTAAACATTGGGCGGGACCATTTCCACCGCATCCAGGTTCAGATTGCGCCCGCCAAGCAGGGCCAGGACTTCCTGGGTAATACCGACGCGGTCGATGAAGCTGACGTGGATACGCATGGGGCGGTTTCGGGTTCTGCAGTGCGGAGGGTGGCAAGTATGCCTTGGGGCGGGCTAATGGTGAAATCTTGCGCGGACTTCGATAGGTCGATGATCTCCCCTGTGGGAGCGGGCTTGCTCGCGAAAGCGGTGTATCAGTCGCCAACGATGGTGCCTGACACGACGCTTACGCGAGCAAGCCCGCTCCCACAGGAAATGTGGGCTACTCGAATTTCTCGAGATCTATCGGGTCGCCGGATTTCATATTCAGTTGCGTGCGGATGTCTTCGAACATCAGGTCGTAATGTTCGTGTGACGAACCAATGGCGATTTTTTCTTTGGGAATGCCATATTTCTCGGCGATTTTCGTCACGTTGCTGGCGAAGTTGTAGGCTTCCTCCTTGGGCAGGAAGAAGGGCTCCTTCAGCTCCTTGCCCTGAATGCTGCCATGCATGGTGAACTGAATGCCTTTTTCCCCTTTGGGGTTCTTGCTGACTTCATAGTCGAGGTGGATGTTGTAGCTCACATCATCCTTGGTCAGCGCGTGACGCTCGATGTGCAAGTGGCCTGGCTCAAACATTGCCATGGACGTCTCTCCTTACGAGTAAATAATGCCCGGTGTTGCCGTGCTGATGCGCGTACCGGCCTTGCCCTGAACGATCGCTTCGATGTCTGCGAGCGAGCCAATCACTGCCACTTTTCCAGTATGGCGCGCGAATTCGCAGGCTGCCTGCACCTTCGGTCCCATAGAGCCGGCGGCGAAGCCGAGTTTTTCCATTTCGTCGGGGTGCGCCTGGGCGATGGCTTTCTGCGTGGGTTTGCCAAAGTCGATGAAAGCGGCGTTGACGTCCGTGGCGATCACCAGCAGATCGGCTTCAAGCTGTTCAGCCAGCAGCGCCGAGCACAGGTCCTTGTCGATGACCGCTTCGACGCCCTCGAGTTTGCCGGGCGAGGTATACATGGTCGGAATGCCGCCGCCGCCGGCGCAGATCACGATGCTGCTTTTTTCCAGCAGCCATTTGATCGGACGGATTTCGAAGATGCGTTTCGGTTTCGGGCTGGCGACCACGCGACGGTATTTGTCGCCGTCCGGGGCGATGGCCCAGCCTTTCTCGGCGGCGAGTTGTTCCGCCTCGGCCTTGCTGTAGACCGGGCCGATGGGTTTGGTCGGGTTCTTGAAGGCGGGGTCATTGGCATCGACTTCGACCTGGGTCAGCAGGGTCGCGAAGGGCACTTCGAAGTCCAGCAGGTTGCCCAGTTCCTGTTCGATGATGTAGCCGATCATGCCTTCGGTCTCGGCGCCGAGCACGTCCAGCGGGTAGGGTGAAACCGAGGTGTAGGCCGCCGCCTGCAATGACAGCAGGCCGACCTGGGGGCCATTGCCGTGGGCGATGACCAGTTGGTTGCCGGGATGGATCTTGGCGATCTGTTCGGTGGCGATCCGGATGTTGGCGCGCTGGTTGTCAGCGGTCATCGGTTCGCCGCGGCGGAGCAGGGCATTACCGCCCAGAGCAACGACGATTCGCATGGTGCAGTCCTTTTGGGGGTAGGAGCTGCCGGAGGCTGCGATCTTTTGATCTTTGAAGATCAATAGCAAGATCAAAAGATCGCAGCCTTCGGCAGCTCCTACAGGTCAGTGATCGATCGTGGAAGCGTGATCGGTTGTTAAAGGTCAGCCAGCGTCGATACCAGAATCGCCTTGATGGTGTGCATGCGGTTTTCCGCTTGCTCGAAGGCGATGCAAGCCGGCGACTCGAACACGTCATCGGTCACTTCGATGCCGTTGCTCAGGTGCGGGTACTGCTCGGCAATCTGCTTGCCGACCTTGGTATCACAGTTGTGGAACGCCGGCAGGCAGTGCATGAACTTGGTGCGCGGGTTGCCGGTGGCTTTCATCAGTTCGGCGTTGACCTGGTACGGCAGCAGTTGCTGGATGCGTTCGGCCCAGGCTTCAACCGGTTCGCCCATCGAGACCCAGACGTCGGTGTGGATGAAATCCACGCCCTTGACCGCCGCTTTCGGGTCCTCGGTGAGGGTGATGCGCGCGCCGCTTTCTTCACCGTACTGTTTGCAGCGGGCGACCAGGTCGTCCGCCGGCCACAGGGCTTTTGGCGCGCAGATGCGCACGTCCATGCCGAGCTTGGCGCCGATCAGCAACAGCGAGTTACCCATGTTGTTGCGCGCGTCGCCGAGGTAGGCGTAGCTGATTTCGTGGATCGGTTTGTCGGCGTGTTCACGCATGGTCAGCACGTCGGCGATCATTTGTGTCGGGTGATACTCGTCGGTCAGGCCGTTGAACACCGGTACACCGGCGAACTTGGCCAGCTCCTCGACGATTTCCTGCTTGAAGCCACGGTACTCGATGGCGTCGTACATGCGCCCGAGCACGCGGGCGGTGTCCTTCATGCTTTCCTTGTGACCGATCTGCGAGGAGTTCGGGTCGATGTAGGTGACGTTGGCGCCTTGGTCATAGGCTGCAACTTCGAACGCGCAGCGGGTGCGGGTCGAGGTTTTTTCGAAGATCAGCGCGATGTTGTTGCCCTTGAGATGCTGCTGTTCGGTGCCGGTGTACTTGGCACGCTTGAGGTCGCGGGACAGGTCGAGCAGGTAGCGCAATTCGCGAGGGGTGTGGTGTTCCAGGCTCAGCAGATTGCGGTTATGGATGTTGAACGCCATTTTGGATCTCCTAAGGTGTCGGTTATCCCCTTGGTCCGAGCATGCCCTGGGGTAGAGGGCAGCGCGGGCCAAGGTAATAGGTTAGTAGTCAATCGGATCGCGGATGATCGGGCAGGTCATGCAATGGCCGCCGCCCCGTCCCCGGCCGAGTTCGCCGGCGCTGATGGTGATGACCTCCACCCCGGCCTTGCGCAGCAGGGTATTGGTGTAGGTATTGCGGTCGTAGCCGATGACCACGCCCGGTTCCACGGCCACCACGTTGTTGCCGTCGTCCCATTGCTCGCGTTCGGCGGCGAAGCTGTTGCCGCCGGTTTCCACCACGCGCAATGCCTTGAGGTTGAGAGCCTGGGCGACGGTGTCGAGGAAGTTGCTGTCCTCGCGACGGATGTCGATGCCGCCTGCCTTGCTTTCATCGGGACGCAGGGTGAAGGCGACAATCTGGTTCACCACTTCCGGGAAGATCGTGACGAGGTCGCGATCGCAGAAGCTGAACACGGTGTCCAGGTGCATCGCCGCGCGGGATTTCGGCAGGCCGGCGACTATCACTTTCTCGACGGCCTTGTTCTTGAACAGGTTCACCGCCAGTTGGGCAATGGCCTGGCGTGAGGAGCGTTCGCCCATGCCGATCAACACCACGCCGTTGCCGATCGGCATCACGTCACCGCCCTCAAGGGTGGCGTTGCCGTGGTCCTTGTCCGGGTCGCCGTACCAGATCTGGAAGTCGGCGTTGGTGAACTCGGGGTGGAATTTATAGATGGCGGTGGTCAGCAGGGTCTCCTGACGGCGCGCCGGCCAGTACATCGGGTTGAGGGTAACGCCACCGTAGATCCAGCAGGTGGTATCGCGGGTGAACTGGGTGTTGGGCAGCGGCGGCAGGATGAAGCTGGAGTGGCCGAGGAAGTCGCGGAACATCTCGATGGCCTTGCCGCCGAAACTGGTCGGTAAGTCGTCGCCCGATACGCCGCCGATCAGGAATTCGGCGATGTGACGTGGCTCCAGGCTGCGCAGCCACGACGCGGTTTCGTTGATCAGGCCCAGGCCCACCGAGTTGGCGGTGATCTTGCGTTCCAGAATCCAGTCCAGGGCTTCGGGAATGGCGACGATGTCGGTCAGCAGGTTGTGCATTTCCAGCACATCGACGTTACGTTCGCGCATCTTGGTGACGAAGTCGAAGTGGTCGCGCTTGGCCTGGGCCACCCACAGCACATCGTCGAACAGCAGTTCATCGCAGTTGTTCGGGGTCAGCCGCTGATGGGCAAGTCCTGGGGAGCAAACCATGACTTTGCGCAGTTTGCCGGCTTCGGAATGGACGCCGTACTTAACTTTTTCCGTGGTCATTACAGTGATCCTCCAGATGACAAAACAATTGCATTACAGGGTCAGGAAGCCGTCGTAGAGACCGTAGGCCGCCACCACGGCGCCGACGACCACCGCAGCGAAAATCAGCTTCTCGACGTTGGTGAAAACCGGTTTGTCGATTTCCAGCTTGGCCTTGGCGAACAGGATCACGCCGGGGGCATAGAGCAGGGCGGACAGCAGCAGGTATTTGGTGCCGCCGGCGTACAGCAGCCAGATCGCGTAGACCAGGGCCACGGCGCCGATGATGAGATCTTTCTGCCGACCGCCCGACGCGCCCTCGTAGGTTTCGCCCCGCACGGCCAGCAGCAAGGCATAGGCCGCCGACCACAGGTACGGCACCAGGATCATCGAGGTGGCGAGGTAGATCAGCGACAGGTAAGTGCTGGCCGAGAACAAGGTAATGACCAGGAAGATCTGCACCATGGCGTTGGTCAGCCACAGGGCATTGACCGGTACATGGTTGGCGTTCTCCTTGCGCAGGAACGCCGGCATGGTGTGGTCCTTGGCTGCGGCGAACATGATCTCCGCACACAGCAGCACCCACGACAGCAACGCCCCCAACAGCGAGATGATCAGGCCGACGCTGATCAGCACTGCGCCCCAGTGGCCGACCACATGCTCCAGCACCGCCGCCATCGACGGGTTCTGCAGTTTGGCCAGTTCCGGCTGGGTCATGATCCCCAGCGACAGCACGTTCACCAGCACCAGGAACAACAGCACGGTGACAAAGCCGATCACGGTGGCTTTACCCACGTCGCTGCGTTTTTCCGCCCGGGCCGAAAAGATGCTCGCGCCTTCGATGCCGATGAACACCCACACGGTGACCAGCATCATCTTGCGCACCTGGTCCATCACGCTGCCCAGGTCCGGATTCTTGAGGCCCCAGATGTCAGCGGTGAAGATGTCCAGTTTGAAGGCGAACAACGCGATCAACACGAACAGCACCAGCGGCACGATCTTGGCGACGGTGGTCACCAGGTTGATGAACGCGGCTTCCTTGATGCCTCGCAGTACGAGGAAATGCACGGCCCAGAGCAGCACCGAGGCACCGATCACGGCAGCAGGGGTATTCCCCTCCCCGAATAGCGGAAAGAAGTAGCCGAGCGTGCTGAACAGCAGGACGAAGTAACCGACGTTGCCCAGCCAGGCACTGATCCAGTATCCCCAGGCGGACGAGAAGCCCATGTAGTCGCCGAAACCGGCCTTGGCGTAGGCGTAGACCCCGCCGTCCAGGTCGGGTTTGCGATTGGCCAGGGTCTGGAACACGAACGCCAGGGTGAGCATGCCGACGGCGGTGATTGCCCAACCGATCAGAATGGCACCGACATCGGCACTGGCGGCCATGTTTTGCGGCAAGGAAAAGATCCCGCCACCAATCATCGAACCGACGACTAATGCAACCAGTGCGCCGAGTTTGAGTTTTCCGGGAGCTTCAGACATTGCATGACTCCAATGCAGGAGAAGAGAGGCCAGCAGATTAATTCCGTTGGTTATCCAATCAGCTGACTTGGATCACTAAATGAGAGCGTTCCCAGTTTGTTGGCGGAGTGCCATCATTTCAAGGCGGCTGCTTGTAATGCCTGATTTAGAGCCTTTGAGTGGATTATTTCAGTTATTTTGTATTCTGTTTCGAATTATGACGCTAGTTGGTTTTTCAGAATTCGCCAATCTTCCTCACGGGTTTTTTGTACGAAATGGATGTATTGGAAAAGCGTATACAACAAATGATTATATCGGCGCCTTTAATAGCCATTTTGTGCAAGTAAAAAGACATGGGTTGGCGTTATCCAATAAACGTTATTACGCTTCAACAGTTTAGTTGAAGCCCGATATGTGACGATCTCGCGGCAGTTGTCGCCCCCCGAAAAAAAATGGAGATGCAACGATGTCGCAATCACCGAGCAAGCTTCGCCTGAGCGCATTGATCGCCCTGGTGGTGGGTTCGATGATCGGCGGCGGGATCTTTTCCCTGCCGCAAAACATGGCGGCGAGGGCCGATGCCGGGGCGATCCTGATCGGTTGGGCGATCACCGCCGTCGGCATGCTGACCCTGGCGTTCGTGTTCCAGACCTTGGCCAATCGCAAGCCGGAGCTGGAGTCCGGGGTGTATGCCTATGCCAAGGCCGGGTTCGGCGACTACATGGGCTTCTCGTCCGCCTGGGGGTACTGGATCAGCGCCTGGCTGGGCAACGTCGGCTACTTCGTGCTGCTGTTCAGCACCCTTGGTTATTTCGTTCCGGTCTTTGGCGAAGGCAACACGCCGATCGCCATCGCCTGCGCTTCGGTGCTGCTCTGGACCGTGCATTTTGTGGTGATGCGCGGGATCAAGGAGGCGGCGTTCATCAACCAGGTGACCACCGTGGCCAAGATCGTACCGTTGATCATGTTCATCGTGATTGCCGCCGTGGCGTTCAAGGCGGACATCTTTACCCTCGATATCTGGGGGCGTAACAACCCGGAATTCGGCAGTGTGATGAATCAGGTTCGGCACATGATGCTGGTTACCGTGTTCGTGTTCATCGGTATCGAGGGGGCCAGTGTCTATTCGGCCCGGGCAGAGAAACGTTCCGACGTGGGCCGGGCGACGGTGATCGGGTTCATTGGGGTATTGGCACTGTTGGTGCTGGTGAACGTGCTGTCGCTGGGGATCATGACCCAGCCGGAACTGGCGAAACTGCAGAACCCCTCGTTGGCGGCGGTGCTTGAGCATATCGTCGGCCACTGGGGGGCAGTGCTGATCAGCGTCGGCCTGGCGATCTCGCTGTTGGGGGCGTTGCTGTCCTGGGCACTGTTGTGCGCCGAAATCCTGTTCGCCACGGCGAAAGACAAGACCATGCCGGCATTCCTGACCAGGGAAAACGCCAACCGTGTGCCGGTCAATGCCATGTGGCTGACCAACTCGATGATCCAGTTGTTCCTGCTGATCACGCTATTTTCCGCCGGCACCTACACCAGTCTGATTTATCTGGCGTCATCGATGATTCTGGTGCCGTACCTGTGGTCGGCGGCCTATGCGGTGTTGTTGTGCGTGCGCGGGGAAACCTACCAGCAGGCAACCGCCGAGCGCAGCAAGGATTTGCTGGTTGGCGTCATCGCCTTGAGTTACGCGGTGTGGTTGCTGTACGCCGGCGGCCTGAAGTATTTGCTGCTGTCGGCGTTGCTGTATGCGCCGGGTGTGATCCTGTTTGCCAAGGCCCGCCATGAACAGGGCATGCCATTGTTCACGACGCTCGAGAAAGGCGTTTTCACTGCGGTCATCGGCGGCGCCGGGCTGGCGGCTTATGGGTTGTATAGCGGGTTGCTGAGTCTGTGAAGCTGCTGCTGGCGTATCAGCCACCCTATGACTGGCCGGCCATGCTGGGATTTTTGTCGGCACGGGCGATTGCAGGACTGGAAACGGTTGCCGACGGCGTCTACTCGCGCAGCATCGATCTGAAGGGGATGCACGGCAGCTTTTCTATCCGGCCTACCACGTCTGACGCCCTTGAGCTGACGCTGGACTTTCCCGACCCGAGCGCCGTGCCCGACATCGTCGCAAGCGTGCGGCGGATGTTCGATCTCGATGCCGACCTCGCCACCATCCATCGGCATTTGGCGCTTGATCCGCTGATGGCCCGGTTGATTGCCGAGCGTCCCGGGCTGCGTGTGCCGGGGGCGTGGGACGGGCTGGAACTGGCGATCCGCGCGGTGCTGGGCCAGCAGATTACGGTGACGGCGGCGATCCGCCTGGCGGGGAAACTGGTGGCGCAATATGGCGTGCCACTGGGTAAGCCGTTAGCGGGTTTGAGTCATGTGTTCCCCTCGGCGCAGGTGTTGGCGCAGGCCGATCTGGCTGCGTTGGGCATGCCGAAAAGCCGAGGGCGGACCTTGTCGGGTGTGGCCCGGGCATTGCTCGATGACCCGCGATTGTTCGAGCCTGGTCGGGAGGGGGGCGTAGCGCGGTTACTGGCGTTGCACGGGATTGGTGACTGGACGGCGCAATACATTGCATTGCGCCAGTTGCGGGAGATGGATGGATTTCCCAATGGCGACGTGGGGCTGGTCAATGCGTTGGCGGCGCTGGAGGGTGGGCCGGTGACGGCGAAGCAGCTGTTGGCGCGGGCGGAAGCGTGGCGACCATATCGAGGGTATGCGGCGCAGCTTCTTTGGACTTCGTTGAGTCGGGTGGACTGAGCTGATCCGGGTTTTTAGTTGCCTCTTCTGGCGTCATCGCGAGCAAGCTCGCTCCCACAGGTGACCGAGTTCTACAGGACGACCACGATCAACTGTGGGAGCGGCGGTGCGGCGATCCGACTTGCTCGCGAAGGCGATCTGACGGTCACCACCACTGCGCGGGATGTGAACCCAGTTCAGTCGCGGGCAATGTCCACTGTAGTGGCGTCCCGATGATCTTCACCGGCACCTGCAACCGATGCGCCGCCCCCCAGGACGTTTGCTCCACCAGCATCCCCAGATCCTGTTGATCTTCGCCGCGCAACGACTCATCCGGGCCGGGCCCCCGCTCGATCAACAACTTCGCGGTACGCGCCAACGACAGTCGCGCCGAGCCACCTGTACCGTCACTCAACCGTTGCGCCAACAACCTGATCGCACTGGCCGCCATCAAATACCCGGTGGCGTGATCGAGGGCTTGCACGGGGAGCGGTGTCGGCTTGTCGCTACTTTTCCAACGCATGCCCGCTTCGGCAATGCCACTGCTCATCTGTACCAGGCTGTCGAAGCCCCGGCGATTTTGCCAGGGGCCACTCCAGCCATAGGCGTTGAGGCAAACATCAATCAAGTCCGGGTTCAGTGACCGGCGTTGATTCGTGCCCAAGCCAAGTCGCTCCAGCGCATCGGCACGATAGCCGTGGAGCAGAATGTCGGCGTCCTTGAGCAGGAATTCGAATACGCCGCGGTCGGATTTGTCGTTCAGATCAAGACGCGCGCAACGTTTTCCCAGCGTGACTTCCGGCACTACCCCTGGCTCGTTCCAGGTCGGCGGATCGATGCGCAGGACATCGGCGCCCAGGCCTGCCAGAAAGCGGCTGGCGATGGGGCCTGCCAGTACCCGGGTCAAGTCCAGCACCTTGATGCCGGCCAGGGGGCGAACCACTGAACCTGTCCACGGTTTGTAGCTCTGGCTTGGGTGGTTGGCGAACAGAACCAGGGGTTCGGCATTCACTGCCTGGCCTTGAGGATGGACCTGCCATTGATCCCAGGTGCGCATTTCGGCAGCACAGCCACCGGCATCGACCACCGCCTGTTCCAGCTCCCTTTTCGCCCATTGCGCCACTTTGTCGGCCATCGCTGCGCGGTCGGCACAGGCACCGAGCACGCGTTCGGCAGCGGCGCGGTGATGGGGCGCGTTGGTGTGCAGGCGAATCCAGCCGTCGCGGGTGGCGTAATCACCGGCCACCGGGTCCCACAGCGGCGGAACGCTCCAGCCGATCGGGCGAATCGAGGTCCCGAACCAGAAGGACGCCAGGCGTCGGTCAACCTCAAGGTCGGGCCGGCGTCCGGTCTGTTGGTGCAGCAGTTCGCTGGCGGCCTGACCGGCGGCGGCGATGCTCGCGCAAGCCAGTTCGGTGACGGCAAATGCCGAGGGCAGGGCGCCCGTGGCGGTGAACGAGATCGGGGTGTTGGGCAAGCCGAGCGCGGCTTGAATGGACGTGAGTAAACCAGTCATCGAAGGCCCTCCGGAACGAGAGCGAGATCTTAGATCAAATCAGGTGACAAGCCAGGTGAAACCTGTGGGAGCGGGCTTGCTCGCGAAGACGGAGTGTCAGTCGACATCATTGTTGTCAGACACAACGCTTTCGCGAGCAAGCCCGCTCCCACATTTATCGGTGGTGCTGCTTACACCCGGAACTGATCCATCAACTTCATCTGGTGGGTGGTCAGGGTGTTGAGCTGGCTGCTGATCTGCGCCGACTCGGTGGCCTGGCCGGTCAGGGTTTCGGTGACGGTGCGGATCGCCGAGACATTGCGGTTGACCTCTTCGGCGACGGCGCTTTGCTGCTCGGCGGCGCTGGCGATTTGCAGGTTCATGTCGCTGATCACAGTGACCGCGTCGCTGATTTTGCTCAGGGCCTGGACCGCCTGCTGGATCTGCCCGGCATTGCTGTGGGCCTGGGTCTGGCTCGAGTGCATGGTGGCGACCACACCGCGGGTACCGGACTGGATGCGTTCGATCACCAGGCGAATTTCCTCCACCGAATCCTGGGTGCGTTTGGCCAGGTTGCGCACTTCATCGGCGACCACCGCAAAGCCGCGACCGCTTTCGCCGGCACGGGCCGCTTCAATCGCCGCGTTGAGGGCCAGCAGGTTGGTTTGCTCGGCGATGCTGCGGATCACTTCCAGCACCGAGCCGATCTGTTCGCTGTTCACCGCCAAGGCTTCGACTTCGGTCACGGCCTTGCTGACTTCGTCGGCCAGTTGATTGATGTCGCGGGTGCTGCGCTCGATGATTGACATGCCGTCGCGCGCCGACTGATCGGCACCCTTGGCGGCGTTGGCCGCGTTCGAGGCGCTGTTGGCGACATCGTGGGCCGTGGCGCTCATTTCGTTGGACGCGGTGGCGACCTGGTCGATTTCGCGGAACTGCACCTGCATGCCTTCACTGGTCTGGCGGGCGATTTCCGAAGACTGGTCGGCCGTGCCGCGGGCATCGGTGATGCTTTGCTTGATTTGCGCGATGGTCGGTTGCAGCTTGTCGAGGAAGCGGTTGAACCAGTTCACCAGTTCGCCCAGTTCGTCCTGCTTGCTGTAGTGCAGGCGCTGGGTCAGGTCACCGTCGCCACTGGCAATCGCCTTGAGCATTTGCGCCACGCTGTTGATCGGTCGGGTCACGCCGGACGCGGTGAGCCACATCAGCAGCAGGCCGATCACACCGGCAATCACCGCCACCGACAAGGCCTTGATCGTGCCGCTTTGCTGGGCATCGTCGAGTACCGCTTGCAGCTTCACCGAGTCAGCCAGCAGCACTTGTTTGGGCAGGTCGATGACCACAGCCCAGGCCTTGGCATCGGCAATCGGGCTGACCGGGTACACCGCACGGATCAGGTCGCCTTGCTGGAGAATCTTCGGTGCACCACTGCCAAGCAGTTGCAGGATGTCCTTGCCGTCGGCACCCAGGGTGTCGCCGATGCTCTTGCCGACCTTACCGGCATCGACACTGTAGGCGGCCAGCACGCCGGTGCCGGAAACGATGAGCATGTGCCCGGCACTGTTGAACAGGTCGTGCTGAGAGTCGATCGCCGCCGCTTGCAGGGCGTCGAGGGCGATGTCGACACCGACCACGCCGATGGACTTGCCGTCGACCAGCAGCGGGACGGAAATGGTGGTCATCAACACTTCCTTGCCGCCGACAGTATCGGCGTAGGGGTCGAGCAGGCAGGTGCGTTTGCTGTCCCGAGGGCAGGTGTACCAGACGTTGTACGGATTGCCGCTGAGGTTCAGGGTGGTCTTGGTCATGTCCTCTTCGACCATGATCGTGTTCAGCGACTCACCCCCGGCACGGCTCCAGTAGGTGGCGAAACGACCGACCTCGTTGGATTGACGGGCGGCGTCGTTGGCGAATTCGCTGTCCTTGCCATCCAGGCCGTTGGGTTCGAAGGCCAGCCAGATGCCCAGCACCTTGCCGTTGCGTTCGAAGGCGGTTTTCAGGCTCTGGTTCAACTCTTCACGCAAGGCGCCGGACTCGAGCGAGCGCTTGGCGGCCATGGCGCGCATGTCCTTGATCTGATCCGCCAGGGCGGTCACCACCGTCAGGGTTTCACCGAAGGTCTTCTGCACCCGCACCGCCTGCTCGGCGGCCTTGGCCTGCAGCAGGTCCTGCACACTGGCGGTGAGCATTCTGCTGCTGGAATCGTTGACCAGGTCATCGTTCTGATCGGTCTGGTAGATGTTCATGCCCACTATCAGGGCGACTACCCCCAGCAGGCACAGACCGGACAGCAGGACGATTTTCAGGCGGATGGACAGTGAGTCGAACATAGGGCGAACTCGCGAATGGATGAAGTGTTGGCTGTGAGCCGTTGCGGCTCACTCGCTAAATCCATTTAGCGCCGATCAATGCACATCGGCGTGAAGGCCAGGTTACATGAATGGGCTGCCGACGAACGGTAGTGGTTGAACGTTTGCGCAGAAAAATGTGCCGAAAAAGGGGGTAAAAAGAGGAAAAAGCGCGGGGTGAATTCAGGAGGGTTGCCCAGCCCCATCCCGGCAATCGCCAGGTAGATCGGCCAGCCGTGATCGAGCGTCAGCAGCATCAGACCGGCACATAACAGAAGCTTTACGCGCGACCCTGCAAATAGCTCGCGTAATCGGGAATCCGATGGGGATGCGCCTGATCCATCAACGGGCTGCTGAGCAGGTAGTCGGCGCTGCATTCGTTGCACGCCACCGGGATGTTCCACACGGCCGCGACCCGCAGCAATGCCTTGATATCCGGGTCGTGGGGTTGTGGCTCGAACGGGTCCCAGAAGAACACCAGCATGTCGACCCGCTGCTCGGCGATTTGCGCACCGAGCTGTTGATCGCCACCCAACGGACCACTGATCATGCTTTCCACGGGCAGGTCGAGGCGTTGTTGCAACAACAACCCCGTGGTGCCGGTAGCGACCAGATCATGCTGGGCCAGCTTGTCTTTCTGCCGTTCGGCCCAGTCGAGCAAGAACACCTTGCAGTGGTCATGGGCAACCAGGGCGATACGCTTGCGCGCCGCCAGGGTCTTTTGCGTAAAAGTAATGCCGATCATTGATGCTGCTCCAGACGCCTGTGAGGTGTTGCAAATACCCGTGTAGGAGCTGCCGAAGGCTGCGATCTTTTGATCTTGGTCTTCTGAAAATCAAGATCAAAAGATCGCAGCCTGCGGCAGCTCCTACAGGTGAGTAGGCAGTGCTTTACCCGGCGATGCCGCTAGGGTCTTTTGTGTGAGTTGCGTGCTGCTCCAGACGCCTGTGAGTGTTGCAAATACCCGTGTAGGAGCTGCCGAAGGCTGCGATCTTTTGATCTTGGTCTGCTGAAATTCAAGATCAAAAGATCGCAGCCTGCGGCAGCTCCTACAGGTGAACAGGCAGCGCTTTATTCGGCGTTACACAGCGCCAGGCAGTTATCGAGCATGCGGTTGGAGAAGCCCCACTCGTTGTCGTACCAGGCCAGGACCTTGAGCAGCTTGCCGCTGGACTTGGTGTGGTTGGCGTCGAAGATCGACGACAGGGGGTTGTGGTTGAAGTCGCTGGAGACCAGCGGCAGGGTGTTGTACCCAAGGATCTTCGAGTGCTGGCTGGCCTCGTTCATCAGCGCATTGACCTCATCGGCCGACGCTTCGCGCTTGAGCTGCACGGTCAGATCCACCAGCGACACATTGATCACCGGGACGCGCACCGACATGCCGGTCAATTTGCCCGCCAGTTCCGGCAGCACCAGGCCCACCGCTTCAGCAGCACCGGTCTTGCTCGGGATCATGTTCTGGGTGGCCGAACGGGCGCGGTACGGGTCGACGTGATAGACATCGGTCAGGTGCTGGTCGTTGGTGTAGGCATGAATGGTGGTCATCAGACCGCTTTCGATGCCCAGCTCGCGGTGCAGCACCTGGGCCACCGGGGCCAGGCAGTTGGTGGTGCACGACGCGTTGGAAATGATCTGGTGCGACTGGCGCAGAATGTCGTGGTTCACCCCATAAACGACGGTGGCATCGGCGCCTTTGGCCGGGGCCGAGATGATCACTTTGCGCGCGCCGGCCGTAATATGCGCGGCGGCTTTGGCCCGGTCGGTGAACAGGCCGGTGCATTCGAACACCACATCAATCTTTTCCGCAGCCCAGGGCAGGTCGGCGGGGTTGCGAATGGCGCTGACCGAAATGCGGTCGCCGTTGACCGTCAGACTCTCCAGGTCGTGCTGGACATCGGCATCGAACGTGCCGTGAACGGTGTCGTACTTGAGTAGATGAGCATTGATCGCGCTGTCGCCCAGGTCGTTGATGGCGACGATCTGCAGATCCTGACGGTAGCCCTGGGTATAGAGTGCGCGCAGGACATTACGGCCGATGCGGCCAAAACCATTGATTGCGATTCGAAGAGTCATAGTGCGGCGCTACCGTCGTTTTGTTGTTGGAATTACAAGATTATTCGCAAAAAAATAGAAAACAAGCCTTTTTGATGGCAATATTTTGTTCAATCTACAACGAGTGACCTGAATCAACTGGTCCAACCGATCAAGAAAACCGTCTGTCATCCCATCGACACCGGCCTTTGATCAGCATAGACAATCAGGTCGCCACATCCGTTAGCCTGGAGTTCTACACATGCATCCCCGCGTCCTTGAGGTCACCGAACGGCTTATCGCCCGCAGTCGCGCCACGCGTGAGGCTTACCTTGCATTGATTCGCGGTGCGGCCAGCGACGGGCCGATGCGCGGCAAGCTGCAATGCGCCAACTTCGCCCATGGCGTGGCCGGTTGCGGCAGCGACGACAAGCACAGCCTGCGGATGATGAACGCCGCGAACATCGCGATTGTTTCGTCATATAACGACATGCTCTCGGCGCACCAGCCGTACGAAGTCTTTCCGGAACTGATCAAAAAGGCCCTGCGCGAAATCGGCTCCGTCGGCCAGTTCGCCGGTGGCACCCCGGCCATGTGCGATGGCGTGACCCAGGGCGAGCCGGGCATGGAGCTGAGCCTGCCGAGCCGCGAAGTGATCGCGTTGTCCACCGCCGTGGCGCTGTCCCACAACATGTTCGACGGCGCGCTGCTGCTCGGTATCTGCGACAAGATCGTGCCGGGCCTGATGATGGGCGCGCTGCGCTTCGGCCATCTGCCGATGATCTTCGTGCCGGGCGGGCCGATGGTCTCGGGCATTTCCAACAAGCAGAAAGCCGACGTGCGCCAGAAATACGCCGAAGGCAAGGCGACCCGCGAGGAGCTGCTGGAATCGGAGATGAAGTCCTACCACAGCCCTGGCACCTGCACCTTCTACGGCACCGCCAACACCAACCAGTTGCTGATGGAAGTCATGGGCCTGCATCTTCCGGGTGCGTCCTTCGTCAACCCGAACACGCCGTTGCGTGATGCCCTGACCCGCGAAGCCGCGCACCAGGTCACGCGCCTGACCAAGCAGAACGGCGATTTCATGCCGATCGGCGAAATCGTCGACGAGCGTTCGCTGGTCAATTCGATTGTCGCGTTGCACGCCACGGGCGGCTCGACCAACCACACCCTGCACATGCCGGCCATCGCCATGGCGGCGGGCATTCAACTGACCTGGCAGGACATGGCCGACCTCTCCGAAGTCGTGCCGACCCTGAGCCACGTCTACCCGAACGGCAAAGCCGACATTAACCACTTCCAGGCTGCGGGCGGCATGTCGTTCCTGATCCGCGAACTGCTGGAAGCCGGGCTGCTCCACGAAAACGTCAACACCGTGATGGGCCATGGTCTGAGCCGCTATACCCAGGAGCCGTTCCTCGACAACGGCGAGCTGGTGTGGCGCGAAGGCGTGACCGACAGCCTCGATGAAAGCATCCTGCGTCCGGTCGCCCGTGCATTCTCGGCCGAAGGTGGCCTGCGGGTGATGGAAGGCAACCTCGGTCGCGGGGTGATGAAAGTCTCCGCCGTCGCTGTGGAGAACCAGATCGTCGAAGCGCCGGCCATGGTGTTCCAGGATCAGCAGGACCTGGCCGATGCGTTCAAGGCCGGTTTGCTGGAGAAGGATTTTGTCGCGGTGATGCGCTTCCAGGGGCCGCGCTCCAATGGCATGCCCGAGCTGCACAAGATGACGCCGTTCCTCGGCGTGTTGCAGGACCGCGGCTTCAAAGTGGCGCTGGTGACTGACGGACGCATGTCCGGTGCGTCGGGGAAAATTCCGGCGGCGATTCACGTCAGCCCCGAAGCTTATGTCGGCGGCGCTTTGGCGCGGGTGCAAGAGGGCGATATCATCCGCGTCGATGGCGTCAAAGGCACCCTGGAGCTTAAGGTGGACGCCGAAGAATTCGCAGCGCGCACACCGGCCAAGGGCCTGTTGGGCAACAACATCGGCACCGGTCGCGAACTGTTTGGTTTCATGCGCATGGCCTTCAGCTCGGCGGAGCAGGGCGCCAGCGCCTTTACTTCTGCCCTGGAGACGCTTAATTGAAACTGGCTTTGGTCGGTGACATCGGTGGGACCAACGCACGTTTCGCGTTGTGGAAAAACCAGCAGCTGGAATCGGTCCAGGTGCTGGCAACGGCGGATTTCCCCAGCCCGGAAGAAGCGATCAGCCTCTACCTCAACGGTCTGGGGCTGGCGCCGGGGTCGATCGGTTCGGTGTGCCTGTCGGTGGCCGGTCCCGTGAGCGGCGACGAATTCAAGTTCACCAACAATCACTGGCGTCTGAGCCGCAAGGGTTTCTGCCAGACCTTGCAGGTGGATCAACTGTTGCTGGTCAACGACTTCTCGGCCATGGCCCTGGGCATGACTCGCTTGCAGCCCGGCGAATTCCGCGTGGTCTGCGAAGGCACGGCGGAACCGTTGCGCCCGGCCGTGGTGATTGGCCCGGGCACAGGCCTGGGCGTCGGCACCTTGCTCGATCTGGGCGAGGGCCGGTTTGCTGCGTTGCCAGGGGAGGGCGGCCACGTCGACCTGCCATTGAGCAGCCCGCGTGAAACCCAACTCTGGCAGCACATCTTCAACGAGATCGGTCACGTCAGCGCTGAAACCGCGTTGAGCGGCGGCGGCTTGCCCCGTGTCTACCGGGCGATCTGTGCGGTGGACGGGCACACGCCGGTGCTCGACACGCCGGAAGCCATCACCGCCGCCGGGCTGGCGGGCGACCCGATTGCCGTGGAAGTGCTTGAGCAGTTCTGCTGCTGGCTCGGTCGCGTGGCGGGCAACAACGTGCTGACCTGCGGTGGACGCGGTGGCGTGTACATCGTGGGCGGAGTGATTCCACGGTTTGCCGATTTCTTCCTCGAAAGCGGTTTCGCCCGCTGCTTCGCCGACAAGGGGTGCATGAGCGATTACTTCAAGGGGATTCCGGTGTGGCTGGTGACGGCGCCGTATTCCGGACTTGTTGGCGCGGGAGTAGCGCTCGAACAGGCTTGAGATCGAGTCGCCTTCATCGCGGGCAAGCCCGCTCCCACAGGATCACCGGCATTTTCAGAATGTGTACATAACCTTGTGGGAGCGGGCTTGCCCGCGATGAGGCCAGAACAGGCAACAATTTTTCAAGGTTCATCAGGCATAATCCGCCCAATTCAAACAACAAGGATGCCTTCGAAGTGAGCTCAGTCAACAAGTCGATTTTGTTGGTCGATGACGATCAAGAGATACGCGAGTTGCTGGACACCTACCTGACTCGCGCCGGGTTCCAGGTACGTGCCACTGCCGATGGCTCCGGTTTTCGCCAGGCGCTGAACGAAGCGCCGGCCGACCTGGTGATCCTTGACGTGATGTTGCCCGACGAAGACGGCTTCAGCCTGTGTCGCTGGATTCGCCAGCATCCGCGCCAGGCGCAGGTGCCGATCATCATGCTCACCGCCAGTTCCGACGAAGCCGACCGGGTCATCGGCCTGGAACTGGGTGCCGACGATTACCTCGGCAAGCCGTTCAGCCCACGGGAATTGCAGGCGCGGATCAAGGCGTTGCTGCGCCGCGCGCAGTTCGGTCAGGAGCGTAACGGCGGTGAGGTGCTGGCCTTCGATGACTGGCGCCTGGACATGGTCAGCCATCGGCTGTTTCACATCGATGGCGAAGAGGTGATTCTTTCGGGCGCCGACTTCGCACTGCTGAAACTGTTCCTCGACCATCCGCAGGAAATCCTCGACCGCGACACCATCGGCAACGCGACCCGTGGCCGTGAACTGATGCCGCTGGATCGCATCGTCGACATGGCGGTCAGCCGGTTGCGCCAGCGCCTGCGCGACACGGAAAAGCCGCCACGGTTGATCCGCACCGTACGTGGCAGCGGCTACCAACTGGCGGCCAATGTGGTTGCCGGCAATGGCCACTGAGATGTTGCGCAAGCTCGCCGCCAGGGTGCCGATGCCGCGTTCGCTGCTCGGGCGGATGTTGCTGTTGACCTTGCTGGCCGTGCTGTTCGCCCAGGCGCTGTCGAGTGTGATCTGGGTGTCGCAACTGCGCGCCACGCAGCTCGAGGGCCTGGTCACCAGCGCCCGCAGCCTCGCCCATTCGATGACGGCCAGTGTCAGTTATTTCCGTTCGTTGCCGGTGGCGTTTCGGCCCCTGGTGCTCGATCAGTTGCGCAGCATGGGCGGCACCCGGTTCGTGGTCACGCTCAACGACAAACCCCTGGGCATGGAAGTGCTGCCCATCACCCCGCGCAAAGAGGCGGTGCTCAAGGCGGTGGACGAGGTGCTGCGCCAGTCCCTCGGCCAGGACACGGACATCTCGGTGACCTTCGTCAGCCCGGAAGACCTGCGCATCTTCAATGGCGGCCTGAAACTCGATGAGTTACCGCGCTCCTGGGCGCACTACGCCTTGACCCTGGAACCGGTGAACCCGCCGGTGCTGGTCACGCAGATCCAGATGGCACCGGGTGAATGGCTGTACATCGCCTCGCTGCTGCCCGAGCCCTATACCAGTCTTGAAGAGCAGGGCCTGCCGGCACAACAGGTGTGGTTCATCGTCCTGACCAGCGGCTTTCTGCTGTTGTTCATCGGCCTGCTGGTGCACTGGCAGAGTCGTCCGCTCAAGCGCCTGGCGCGGGCCGCGCGCGATCTGTCGCTGGGTGCCGACGTGGAACCGGTGGCCGAGGGCGGTGGCAGTGAAGTGGTCGAGGTAGGGCGCGCCTTCAACACCATGCGCGAGCGCATCAGCCGTTACCTGACCGAGCGCAGCCAGTTGTTCAGTGCGATTTCCCACGACTTGCGCACGCCGATCACCCGTTTGCGCCTGCGCGTTGAATTGCTCGAAGACGAAACGCTGCAAGCCAAGTTCGGGCGCGATCTGGACGAGCTCGAGTTGCTGGTCAAGGGCGCGCTGCAATGCGTGAAGGACACCGACATCCACGAGAACATCGAGCCGGTTGACCTCAACCATGTGCTCGACTGCCTGGTGGAACCGTACCTGGCGCCCAACGGCAATGGTCGCGTGACCCAGCAGGGGCGGGCGCTGGCGGCGTATCCGGGCAAACCCCTGGCGCTCAAGCGCTGCATCGGCAACCTGATCGACAATGCGTTGAAGTACGGGCAGAACGCGCACCTGCACATCGATGACGATGACCGCGCGTTCATCCTGCATGTCGATGATGAAGGCCCCGGCGTGCCGGAGCAGCGGCTGGAGCAGGTGTTCGAACCGCATTTCCGCCTGGCCGGGCAGCAGCAGGGGTATGGGTTGGGGCTGGGGATTGCCCGCAACATTGCCCATAGCCATGGTGGTGAGGTCAGCTTGCAGAACCTGCGTGAGGGCGGGTTGCGGGTGACCCTGCAGTTACCCCGCTCAGTGGAATGACTCCGACCCTGTGGCGAGGGAGCTTGCTCCCGCTGGGGCGCGAAGCGCCCCCAAAAGAGGAACTGCTGCGCAGTCCAGCGGGAGCAAGCTCCCTCGCCACAAAAAATCACTCAATTAGGAAATGTCACAAGTCAGTGACATAACCCACCCCCTTCGTTACAAGCCCGTCGCCTTCCGTTGTTTATGCTCCCCCTCAGTCATAACAACAAAAAAGGTACGCCATGGACACCCTCCAACCCGCCTTCAGCAGTTGGCTGAACGCACCGGCCCACCAGCAATGGCTCGCCGCCGAAGGCCTGCGCCTGTTGAGCTTTGCCAAGGCTTCCAGGCTCCCTGAAGGCTTCGGCAACCTCGATGAAAGGGGCCGCCTCCCGGCCGATGCGCAAGCCCAGACCATGAACACCGCACGCATGACCCACAGCTTCGCCATGGCCCATATCCAGGGCTTGCCGGGCTTTGCCGAGCTGGTCGATCACGGTGTTGCGGCCCTGCGTGGTCCGTTGCGCGATGCGGTTCACGGCGGCTGGTTCGCCACTGCCGAACATCGCGATGGCAATACCGGCAAGAACGCCTACCTGCATGCCTTCGTCGCGCTGGCCGCCAGTTCTGCGGTGGTCGCACAGCGTCCCGGTGCGCAAGCCTTGCTCGATGATGCCATTGACATCATCGACACCTGGTTCTGGAGTGAAGAAGAAGGCGCGATGCGCGAATCCTTCAATCGCGACTGGAGTGAAGAGGAAGCCTATCGCGGCGCCAACAGCAACATGCACGCCACCGAAGCCTTCCTCGCCCTGGCCGATGTCACTGAAGACAACCGCTGGTTGTGCCGCGCCCAGCGCATCGTCGAGCGGGTGATCCATGGTCACGCCGCTGCCAACGACTACCTGGTGATCGAGCATTTCGACCGCGACTGGCAGCCACTGCGAGACTACAACCGTGACAATCCGGCGGACGGTTTTCGCCCCTACGGCACCACCCCGGGCCACGGTTTCGAGTGGGCGCGGCTGTTGCTGCACCTCGAAGCTTCGCGGGTGAGCGCGGGGATGCTCACGCCGGGCTGGCTGGTCACCGATGCGCAACAACTCTTCGAGCACAACTGTCGTCACGGCTGGAACATCGATGGCGCGCCGGGGATTGTCTACACCCTGGATTGGGACAACAAAGCGGTGGTCCGCCATCGCCTGCACTGGACCCATTGCGAAGCCAGTGCCGCCGCCAGTGCGCTGATCAAGCGCACGGGTGACGTGCAGTACGAGCAGTGGTATCGCCTGTTCTGGGAATTCTGTGACAGTCATTTCATCGACCGCTGCGATGGCAGCTGGTATCACGAACTCGATCCGCAAAACCGCCCGAGTGCCGACATCTGGCCCGGAAAGCCTGACCTTTACCATGCCTGGCAAGCCGTGCTGATTCCGCGCCTGGCGCTGGCGCCGAGCATGGCAACGGCGCTGGCGCAGTTGTCCCAGAGCGGTTCTATGTAACCATGCGGTGACATTCGCGCATCCCTTCGTTACCTGCGAGGGGATATCCCCTGTTTAGAATCCTATGCAGCGCAAGCAACAGACTTGCATGCATAACAACAAGAAAGGTGCTCCTAGATGAATGCGATTTCTCGCCTCGCTACTGTCATTTCTCTCGCTTCCCTGTCTGCGCTCCCCCTCAGTGTCCTGGCCGCCGAATCCAAAGGTTCCGTTGAAGTCGTTCACTGGTGGACCTCCGGTGGTGAAAAAGCAGCGGTCGATGTCCTGAAGGCTCAAGTCGAAAAAGACGGCTTCACCTGGAAGGACGGCGCAGTCGCCGGTGGCGGCGGTTCCACGGCCATGACCGTGCTCAAGAGTCGCGCCGTAGCCGGCAACCCGCCAGGCGTTGCGCAGATCAAGGGTCCGGACATCCAGGAATGGGGCAGCACCGGCCTGCTCAGCACCGACGCGTTGAAAGACGTTTCCAAGGCGGAAAACTGGGATGGCCTGCTGTCGAAGAAAGTCTCCGACACCGTGAAGTACGAAGGCGATTACGTCGCCGTGCCGGTGAACATCCACCGCGTCAACTGGCTGTGGATCAATCCGGAAGTGTTCAAGAAAGCCGGGATCGAAAAAGCCCCGACCACCCTCGAAGAATTCTATGCCGCCGGCGACAAGCTCAAGGCCGCAGGCTTCATTGCGCTCGCCCACGGTGGCCAGCCTTGGCAGGACAGCACCGTGTTCGAAGACGTGGTGCTCTCGGTCATGGGCGCCGACGGTTACAAGAAAGCCCTGGTCGACCTGGACCAGAAAACCCTGTCCGGCCCGGAGATGACCCAGTCGTTCGCCGAGCTGAAAAAGATCACCGGCTACATGGACCCGAACCGCGCCGGTCGTGACTGGAACATCGCCGCCGCCGACGTCATCAATGGCAAGGCCGGCATGCAGATGATGGGCGACTGGGCGAAAAGCGAGTGGACCGCGGCCAAGAAAGTCGCGGGCAAGGACTACCTGTGCGTAGCGTTCCCGGGCACTGAAAAGGCCTTCACCTACAACATCGACTCCCTGGCGGTGTTCAAGCTCAAGGCTGATCGCAAGGGTGACATCGCTGCCCAGCAAGACCTGGCCAAGGTCGCCTTGGGCACCGACTTCCAGAAAGTCTTCAGCATGAACAAGGGTTCGATCCCGGTGCGTAACGACATGCTGGGCGAAATGGACAAGCTCGGCTTCGACGAGTGCGCCCAGAAGTCGGCGAAAGACTTCATTGCGGACGACAAGACTGGCGGCCTGCAACCGAGCATGGCGCACAACATGGCCACCTCCCTGGCCGTGCAGGGTGCGATCTTCGACGTCGTCACCAACTTCATGAACGACAAGAACGCTGACCCGGCCAAGGCCAGCGCCCAACTGGCTTCGGCTGTCAAAGCTGCCCAGTAATCCCTGACACAACCCGTTCCTGACTGGAATGGGATTGTGTGGGAGCGGGCTTGCCCGCGATGCAGGCGACTCGGTTTGACTATGAACCCGGTTGATCTCATCGCTGGCAAGCCAGCTCCCACAGGATCCTGCTCCAGCCAGGGGTCCTTGTGTCGCTTCATTTCTCTAAACCTGGATTATCCCGATGAGCTCTGTGGCGGTTTTCAGCAAAGCCTCACCGTTCGATGCGCTGCAACGCTGGCTACCCAAATTGGTACTCGCGCCGAGCATGCTGATCGTGTTGGTTGGCTTCTACGGTTACATCATCTGGACGTTCATTCTGTCCTTCACCAATTCCAGCTTCATGCCGAGCTACAAGTGGGTCGGCCTGCAGCAATACATGCGCCTGATGGACAACGACCGCTGGTGGGTCGCGAGCAAGAACCTCGCGGTGTTCGGCGGCATGTTCATCGGCATCAGCCTGGTGCTGGGCGTGTTCCTTGCCGTGCTGCTGGACCAGCGCATTCGCAAGGAAGGCTTCATCCGCACCGTCTACCTGTACCCGATGGCGCTGTCGATGATCGTCACCGGTACCGCCTGGAAATGGCTGCTCAACCCTGGCCTGGGCCTGGACAAGATGCTGCGTGACTGGGGCTGGGAAGGCTTTCGTCTCGACTGGCTGGTGGATCAGGATCGTGTCGTCTACTGCCTGGTGATCGCCGCCGTGTGGCAAGCCTCCGGGTTTGTCATGGCGATGTTCCTGGCCGGCCTGCGCGGTGTCGATCAATCGATCATCCGCGCCGCGCAAGTCGACGGGGCGAGCCTGCCGACCATCTACCTGAAGATCGTCCTGCCGAGCCTGCGTCCGGTGTTCTTCAGTGCCTTCATGATCCTGGCGCACATCGCGATCAAGAGCTTCGACCTGGTCGCGGCGATGACCGCGGGCGGCCCGGGTTATTCATCCGACCTGCCGGCGATGTTCATGTATTCCTTCACCTTCAGCCGTGGCCAGATGGGCATCGGTTCGGCCAGCGCCATGCTGATGCTTGGTGCCGTGCTGACCATCCTCGTGCCGTACCTGTACTCCGAGCTGCGAGGCAAACGCCATGACTAATCAACTCGGAAAATCGGGCATCAGTTTCAGCCGCATCGCGATCTACGCCACCCTGCTGTTGGCAGCGGCGGTGTACCTGATCCCGCTGGTGGTGATGCTGCTGACCAGCTTCAAATCCCCGGAAGACATCCGCACCGGCAACCTGCTGAGCTGGCCGACCGTGATCGACGGCATCGGCTGGATCAAGGCCTGGGACGTGGTCGGCGGCTACTTCTGGAACTCGGTGAAAATCACCGTGCCGGCGGTGCTGATCTCGACCTTCATCGGCGCGATGAATGGCTACGTGCTGTCGATGTGGCGCTTCCGTGGCTCGCAGTTGTTCTTCGGCCTGTTGCTGTTCGGCTGCTTCCTGCCGTTCCAGACCGTGCTGCTGCCGGCCTCGTTCACCCTCGGCAAATTCGGCCTGGCCAACACCACCACCGGCCTGGTGCTGGTGCACGTGGTCTACGGCCTGGCGTTCACCACGCTGTTCTTCCGCAACTACTACGTGAGCATTCCGGATGCGCTGGTCAAGGCCGCAAGGCTCGATGGCGCGGGCTTCTTCACGATCTTCCTGAAAATCCTGCTGCCGATGTCGATCCCGATCGTGATGGTCTGCCTGATCTGGCAGTTCACCCAGATCTGGAACGACTTCCTGTTCGGCGTGGTCTTCGCCAGCGGCGATGCCCAGCCAATTACCGTGGCCCTGAACAACCTGGTCAACACCAGCACCGGGGCCAAGGAATACAACGTTGATATGGCCGCCGCGATGATCGCCGGGCTGCCGACACTGCTGGTCTACATATTCGCTGGCAAGTATTTCCTGCGTGGGCTGACGTCCGGCGCGGTCAAGGGGTAGAAAGATGGCAACTCTCGAATTACGCAACGTCAACAAGACCTACGGCCCCGGCTTGCCGGACACCCTGAAAAACATCGAACTGAAAATCGATGACGGTGAGTTCCTGATCCTGGTCGGCCCGTCGGGCTGCGGTAAATCCACGCTGATGAACTGCATCGCCGGCCTGGAAACCATCAGCGGTGGCGCGATCCTGGTGGATGACGCCGACATCAGCGGCATGAGCCCCAAGGATCGTGACATCGCCATGGTGTTCCAGTCCTACGCGCTGTACCCGACCATGAGCGTGCGCGACAACATCGCCTTCGGCCTGAAGATCCGCAAAATGCCGACCGCGGAAATCGACGAAGAAGTCGCTCGGGTTTCCAAGCTGTTGCAGATCGAACACCTGCTCAGCCGCAAACCCGGCCAGCTCTCCGGTGGTCAGCAGCAGCGCGTGGCGATGGGCCGTGCCCTGGCACGGCGGCCGAAGATTTATCTGTTCGACGAACCGCTGTCCAACCTCGACGCCAAGCTGCGGGTCGAGATGCGCACCGAAATGAAACTGATGCACCAGCGCCTGAAAACCACCACGGTCTACGTGACCCACGACCAGATCGAAGCCATGACCCTGGGCGACAAGGTGGCGGTGATGAAGGACGGGATCATCCAGCAGTTCGGTACGCCGAAGGACATCTACAACAACCCGGCCAACCTCTTCGTGGCGAGCTTCATCGGTTCGCCGCCGATGAACTTCATCCCGCTGCGCCTGCAGCGCAAGGACGGTCGCCTGCTGGCGCTGCTCGACAGCGGCCAGGCCCGTTGCGAGTTGCCGCTGGGCATGCAGGACGCCGGTCTCGAAGACCGCGAAGTGATCCTCGGCATGCGCCCTGAACAGATCATCCTGGCCAACGGTGAAGCGAACGGTTTGCCGACCATTCGTGCCGAAGTCCAGGTCACCGAACCGACCGGGCCGGACACCCTGGTCTTCGTCAACCTCAATGACACCAAGGTCTGCTGCCGCCTGGCGCCGGACGTGGCGCCTGCGGTGGGGGAGACCCTGACCCTGCAATTCGATCCGGCGAAAGTGCTGCTGTTCGATGCCAGGACAGGGGAGCGCTTGGGCGTTGCCGGCGTGCCAAAAACCGAAGCGCACAGCGCCAACGTCGCCCAATTCAAAGGCCGCTGAAGAACAAACCTGTAGGAGCGAGCCCGCTCGCGATGGACGTCAACGATGACACTGGAAATCTGACACCCCACGGTGTTCTCAGGTTTCTCGCGAGCAAGCTCGCTCCCACAGGGGGGGATTCGCAATGCACGGCCTGTCGCGCATTGCACCGGTTGTAACCGCGTTAAAGAAGAAAAGTTAATAACAATAAAACGAGGATGTAGGGATGAAGATGAAGAACAAGGCCCGGTTGATCTGCCAGGTTTCAGCAGCGGCAGCACTGGTTCTGGCCGGCAATGCGATGGCCGATGAAGCGTTCAGCTCCGACTCCAAGTGGATGACGGGCGATTGGGGTGGCGAGCGTACCAAGCTGATCGAGCAAGGCATCGACATCAAGATGGACTACGTCGGTGAAGTCGGCGGCAACCTGCATGGCGGCTTCAACGATGACAAGACCGCACGCTACGCCGACCAGTTTGGCCTGGGTGCGGCGCTGGACCTGGAAAAACTGTTCGGCTGGGACAACACCCAGGCCAAGATCCAGCTCACCAACCGTAACGGCGAGAACATCTCCAACGACCGTATCGGCGACCCGCGTGCCGGCACCTTGAGTTCCTCCCAGGAAGTCTACGGTCGTGGCCACATGGTGCGTCTGACCCAGTTGTGGATTCAGCACCAGTTCTTCGACAACAAACTGGACGTCAAGGCCGGTTACTTCGGTGAAGGTGAAGACTTCAACACCTTCCCGTGCGAATTCCAGAACCTGGCGTTCTGCGGATCCCAGGTCGGTAACTGGGCCACCAACATCTGGTACAACTGGCCGGTCAGCCAGGCGGCGATCCGC
Organism: Pseudomonas sp. B1(2018); assembly: GCF_003097365.1. Lineage (NCBI taxonomy): Bacteria > Pseudomonadati > Pseudomonadota > Gammaproteobacteria > Pseudomonadales > Pseudomonadaceae > Pseudomonas > Pseudomonas sp. B1(2018). Next base: position 29,407 of record NZ_PYUK01000025.1, on the reverse strand, counting down.
GTGAAGTACCACATCAATGACGAGCTCTACGCCCAGATCGGCGCGTACAACCAGAACACGTCGCAACTGGAGCACGGTAACGGCTTCAAGCTCAGCGGCAGTGGCACCAATGGCACCGTCCTGCCGGTGGAGTTGGTCTGGTCGCCGAAGGTCAACAGCCTGCCGGGCGAATACCGCGTCGGCTACTACAAAAGCACCTCCGATGCCGACGACGTTCTCAAGGACGACAACGGCCAGGATGCCGCGACCACCGGCAACCCTTATCGCGTCCACGATAGCAAGCACGGCTACTGGTTCGTTGCGCAGCAGCAACTCACCAGCCACAACGGCGATGCTTCCCGTGGCCTGAACATCGCGGCCAACGCCACCTTCCACGACAAGGACACCAACTTCATCGACAACTACCAGTCGTTGATGTTCGTGTACAAGGGCCCGTTCGACGCACGTCCCAAGGATGACGTGGGCATCGGTTTCGCCCGTATCCATGTCAACGATGACGTGAAGAAAAACGCCGAGCTGACCAACGCGGCCAACGGTGTTTCGGAATACGACAATCCGCTGTTCTCGCCTATTCGTGAAACCGAATACAACTACGAGATCAATTACGGCTTCCACGTGACCAACTGGCTGACCGTACGTCCCAACCTGCAATACGTCACTCACCCGGGTGGTGTGGATGAAGTGGACAACGCGCTGGTGGCCGGCCTGAAAATTCAGTCGGTGTTCTAACGCGTCTGCGATAAGCTTCTCTCCATGTGCGCATATTTGCGGACAGCCATGGCTGTCCGCTTTTTTTTGCAGCAACAAGGTGGGCTTGAGGGGATGCCTTGTGGCGAGGGAGCTTGCTCCCGCTGGACTGCACAGCAGTCCCTTTTTTGGGGGCGCTTCGCACCCCAACGGGAGCAAGCTCCCTCGCCACAACAATAAGCACAGGCCGTTTGGAGAGATGAGTACACCCATGTTTTTCAGGACCGTGGCACATGCTTGAGCATCCGCTACAACGCTTCTTCAAATCCTTGCGCGAACGTCCGGTGTTTGCGTGGGAGCGCTATCAGATGCGCGACGTGCTGGTGATCGATCATCCGCTGTGTCAGGCGGTGTTCAGTCGGCAGGGCGCGCAGTTGCTGCACTTCCAGCCCAAGGGGCAAAAACCCTGGCTGTGGTGCGCGGCAAAGTGGCCGCAGGTCGGGGCCATTCGCGGTGGTGTGCCGGTGTGTTGGCCCTGGTATGGCCGGCATCCGAGCGAAAACGCCTGGCCGTCCCATGGCTGGGCGCGACTGCTCGACTGGAAGCTGCTCGACAGCAGCAGTGACGACGAAGGCGTGCGGTTGCACTGGCAGCTGAAGTTGTGCGACTGGCAGGTGGACCTGCACGCGCACCTGGGTGAGCGCATGGACTTGCGCCTGAGCACCGAGCATCAGGACGACATGCCGTGCCAGATGAGCCAGGCTTTGCATGCTTACTGGCGTATAGGCGATATCAGTGAGATAGCGCTGTCTGGGCTCGAAGGCGCGCAGGGTTATGACCAGTTGAGCCGACAGGTTTGTCAGCAGGAAGGCGAGTTGCGCGTGGACGGCGGTTGCCAGCGGGTGTTCCAGCATGACGGCGAATTACAACTCAACGACCACGCCTGGCAGCGGGCGTTGTGCATCGACACGGGCAAAACGGCCGACACGGTGGTGTGGCATCCCGGTTCGCGGCCGTTGCTCGGCGTGACCTGGAACGAGATATCCGAATTTGTTTGTGTAGAAGCCGCAAGTGGCGGGACGGACAGTTTGAGTCTGGCGCCGGGGGAGCGGGCGCATTTGAGTTTGCAGGCGCGGGTGGGGGGTTAACAGCACATCAAAAGATCGCAGCCTTCGGCAGCTCCTACAAGGGCGTGTGCACACCTGTAGGAGCTGCCGAAGGCTGCGATCTTTTAATTAATTGAACTCGTCACCCACCGGATACCGGCTGGCATTCAGGCTCTCTTTGATCTTGCGCAAGTGCGGCTGGAAATCCACGCCCCGGCGCAACGTCATGCCAGTGGCGAGTACGTCCAGCACGGTCAGCTGGATGATCCGCGACGTCATCGGCATGTAGATGTCGGTGTCTTCCGGTAGCGGAATGTTCAGGCTCAGGGTGCTGGCCTTGGCCAGCGGCGAGTTCTCGGCGGTCAGGCCCAGCACCGAGGCGCCGTTTTCCCGGGCGATACGCGCCACTTCCACCAGTTCGCGGGTGCGCCCGGTGTAGGAAATGATCACGAACAGTTCGCCGGTATGGGCCACCGAGGCAATCATGCGCTGCATCAGCACGTCGGCGTGGGCGGTGACAGCGAGGTTGAAGCGGAAGAACTTGTGCTGCGCGTCCAGGGCCACCGGAGCCGAGGCGCCGAGGCCGAAGAAGTGGATCTGCCGGGCCTGGATCAGCAGGTCGACGGCGCGGCTGATCAGGTTCGGGTCCAGTGCCTGGCAGGCGCTGTCCAGCGAGGCGATGGCGCTGCCGAAGATCTTCTGGGTGTAGGCCTCCGGATTGTCATCGGCCTCCACCGCACGGCTGACGTACGCGGCGCCACTGGCCAGGCTCTGGGCCAGTTGCAGCTTGAGTTCGGGGTAGCCGCTGACGCCGAACGAACGGCAGAAACGGTTGACCGTCGGTTCGCTGACCGAGGCGGCCTGGGCGAGGGCGGCGATGCTGAAGCGGGTGGCCTGCTGCGGGTTGAGCAGGATCACCTCGGCGACTTTGCGTTCGGCCTTGTTCAGCTCTTCAAGGCGATTCTGGATTTGCTCCAGTAAATTTCGCACGCGGTCCATATAAGTATCCTTGATTCACCGGCGCCGATAAGCGCGCGGCTAATGCAAAAAGGGCCTTTGGTGAGGCCCATGACGGTGGCCTATCCTACTGATGGCTCAGACCGACCACCACTCGGAATCTGTATTTTGCGAAAATGTTGTGGTTATTACTACATTTTCCCTTGAGTGATGCCTTGAAAAAAGGTATTTGTAGCTTAACTTGATAAAAGAACAAACATCATGCTCTCGATTACGGTTGAACCGTGCACCTTTGCCTTGTTCGGCGCCCTTGGCGATCTGGCCTTGCGCAAGCTGTTTCCTGCCCTTTATCAACTCGACGGCGCCGGCCTGTTGCACGAAGACACGCGAATCATCGCGCTGGCCCGTGAGCCGGGCAGCGAGCAGGAACACCTGACGTTCATCGCCTCCGAGCTGCGCCGCTATGTCGGTGCCAAAGAGCTGGACGAAGCCGTGGTCGAGCGTTTTCTGGCGCGCCTGAGCTACCTGCACGTCGACTTCCTCAAGTCCGAAGATTATGTGGCCCTGGCCGAAGTGGCCGGTACCACGCAACGGGTCATTGCCTACTTCGCCACGCCGGCCGCCGTCTACGGTGCGATCTGCGAGAACCTGGCCAAGGTCGGCCTGGCGCAAAACACCCGTGTGGTGCTGGAAAAGCCCATCGGTTCGGACCTGGAATCCTCGCGCAAGGTCAACGACGCCGTGGCGCAGTTCTTCCCGGAGAACCGCACCTACCGCATCGACCACTACCTGGGCAAAGAGACCGTCCAGAACCTGATCGCCCTGCGTTTCGCCAACAGCCTGTTCGAAACCCAGTGGAACCAGAATTACATCTCCCACGTGGAAATCACCGTGGCCGAGAAGGTCGGCATCGAAGGTCGCTGGGGTTATTTCGACAAGGCCGGCCAGCTGCGCGACATGATCCAGAACCACCTGCTGCAACTGCTCTGCCTGATCGCCATGGACCCGCCGGCCGACCTGTCCGCCGACAGTATTCGTGACGAGAAGGTCAAGGTGCTCAAGGCCCTGGCGCCGATCAGCCCGGAAGGCCTGACCACCCAGGTGGTGCGCGGCCAGTACATCGCCGGCTACAGCGAAGGCAAAGCGGTGCCGGGGTACCTGGAAGAACCAAATTCCAACACCCAGAGCGATACCGAAACCTTCGTCGCCCTGCGTGCCGACATCCGCAACTGGCGCTGGGCCGGCGTGCCGTTTTACCTGCGTACCGGCAAGCGCATGCCGCAGAAGCTGTCGCAGATCGTCATCCACTTCAAGGAACCGTCGCACTACATCTTCGCTCCCGAGCAGCGCCTGCAAATCAGCAACAAGCTGATTATCCGCCTGCAACCGGACGAAGGCATTTCCTTGCGCGTGATGACCAAAGACCAAGGCCTGGACAAAGGCATGCAGCTGCGCAGTGGTCCGTTGCAGCTGAATTTTTCCGACACCTGGAGCAGCGCACGGATTCCCGATGCCTACGAGCGGTTGTTGCTGGAAGTGATGCGCGGCAATCAGAACCTGTTTGTCCGTAAAGATGAAATCGAAGCCGCGTGGAAGTGGTGTGACCAGTTGATCGCCGGGTGGAAAAAATCCGGTGATGCGCCCAAGCCGTACGCGGCCGGGTCCTGGGGGCCGATGAGCTCCATTGCTCTGATCACGCGGGACGGGAGGTCGTGGTATGGCGATATCTAAACTGAAACTGCCGCAGGGCGTCAGCGCCCATGGGTTCAAGAGCCCGGTGTTGCTGGCGGAAAGCCTGGCACTGAATGTGGCCAAACAATTGAGCGACGCGATCGACACCCAGGGCACTGCGACCCTGGTGGTTTCCGGTGGCCGCAGTCCGGTGGCGTTTTTCCAGCACCTGGCCAAGCAGTCGCTGGACTGGTCGAACGTGGTGGTCAGCCTGGCCGACGAGCGTTGGGTGCCGGTGGAACACGCCGACAGCAACGCGGGCCTGATCAAGCGTTATCTGTTGCAAGGTCCTGCGGCCAAGGCGCAGTTCCTGAGCCTGTACAGCGCCAGCGCCAACCTTGAACAGGCGGCGGAACAGGCCGACCGCTTGCTGTCCGAACTGCCGGTGATCGACGTGCTGATCCTCGGTATGGGCGATGACGGCCACACCGCGTCGCTGTTCCCCAACAGCCCGAACCTTGCCGAGGCATTGCAGGCCGATGGCGTCCGTCGTTGCTGGCCGATGCTGGCGCCGACCGTGCCGCACCAGCGCCTGACCATGAGCCGCGCGTTGCTGGCCTCGGCCAAGCACAAGGTTCTATCGATTTCCGGTCAGTCCAAGCTGACCACCCTGAGTACCGCACTGGCCGGCGACGATGTCGCCGCAATGCCGGTGCGCGCATTTCTGCAACCCACGTTAGAGATTTTCTGGTGCCCATGAGCCAAGGAACAGCCGCTATGACAAACCCATCCCCGACCGTTTCCATGGCGGACAAAGTTGCCCTGATCGACAGCCTCTGCGCGAAAGCGCGGATCCTGCCGGTGATCACCATCGCCCGCGAGCAGGACGTCCTGCCGCTGGCCGACGCGCTCGCGGCCGGTGGCCTGACAGCCCTGGAAGTGACCCTGCGTTCGCAATTCGGTCTCAAGGCCATCCAGATTCTGCGCGAGCAGCGTCCGGAGCTGGTGACCGGTGCCGGCACCGTGCTGGATCGCCACATGCTGGCGGCGGCGGAAGCGGCGGGTTCGCAGTTCATCGTCACGCCGGGCATCACCCGCGACTTGCTGGAAGCCAGCGTCGCCAGCCCGATTCCACTGTTGCCAGGCATCAGCAATGCCTCGGGCATCATGGAAGGCTACGGCCTGGGTTACCGCCGCTTCAAGCTGTTCCCGGCCGAAGTCAGCGGTGGCGTTGCGGCCATCAAGGCGTTGGGCGGCCCGTTCGGCGAAGTGAAATTCTGCCCGACCGGCGGCGTGGGACCTGCCAACATCAAGAGCTACATGGCGCTGAAAAACGTCATGTGCGTGGGCGGTAGCTGGATGCTTGATCCGGAGTGGATCAAGAACGGCGACTGGGCCCGCATTCAGGAATGCACCGCCGAGGCCTTGGCGCTGCTGGACTGATCGCTTCACCCTACACTTCGTTGTGTGTTCTACGGCTTTACGGTGCACTTGGTCGGTGCACCGTTTTTTTTGCCCGTCGTATTTGATAGCACGAACTAACGTCATAACTTAAAACATAATGCCGCCCTGTTTTCACTCAGTTTGGATATTCTGAGCCGGCCACCTGTATGGAACAGGTATTAAAAATGAATAGGGATATTAAAATGGAAGATTTCATTAAAGCTGCGCACTCTAACGATCTTGAAAAGACCCAGGCAACCCTGTGTGTGTTTTCGCCTGAGCAAATTGCCGGACCTTATTTCCGGAACGACCGACTTGAACGATATGACATAACCGAGGGTGCCGATGGAGTGCCGATGGAGTTGGTGCTCAACATCGTCAACTTTAATACCTGCGAGCCTGTCGAAGGCCTGTTGGTGGATATCTGGCATTGTAATGCCCAAGGGCTTTACTCGGGATGGAGTGAGGTAGACCCCGATCAGGAGGCTCCTTCCGGAGAGATTGGCTCGATACCGCGAACCGATGAGGACAGCTACCTCAGAGGTTGTGGCCTGACCAACGAGTACGGTAATTGCAGTTTTCTCTCGGTGTTTCCCGGATTCTATGCCGGCCGATCCGTCCATATTCATGTGACGGTCAGGAAGTTGGATGAACAGCATAACGACCGGCATGTGGCCTATGTTGGACAACTGTATGTGCCCGAACTTATCTCTTCGCAGATAAATGAACTTCCAGGCTACGCTGGTCGAAAGATTGCCCGGCTGAGAAATGAACAGGACGAAATCTACAGTGAAATGCACGGGGCCGGCACACTGTTGAATATGGACTGGGTCAACCGGGGCACAGCTCAAGAGCGTTTATTGGGAACGGTCGTGATCGGTGTGGATCCTGACGCCTTTTCTACTTACATCACCCCCGAAGACTTTGATAAAGACACCGTCTGACGTCAGGCCAGTTCAGTCAGTGCCCTGGTCAGCACATCCATGTCGGCGGCCCTGGTCGTCAGCCCCGGTGTAATGCGGATGCACGGACCGCATGCCGCACCGCTGCGGGTCACGGTGAACAGGTTGTACTCATTGAGCAGGCGCTCGGTCATGACTTGCTGGTCGGCCTGCCGGGTAAAGCGCATCGAGGTGATGCCGCAATACAGGCGCGGGTCGTCCGGAGTCAGGACTTCAACGCCCGGCAACCGCCGCGCCGCACTGACCCAGCGGTTGCGCAGATAATTGAGCCGCGCGCCCTTGGCCGCGGCCCCTCCCATCGCCCAATGTTCTTCGAGCACCAGCGGCAGGGTCAGCAGCGCCGGAATGTTGGGGGTGCTGTACGAGGTCCGGGCGCGGATGTCGGTGAGCGGGAAATGCATCTCGCCCATGTCCGGGTCGATGTCGGCCAGGCGTTCGGGGGCGATGTAGATATAGCCGAGCGTCAGCGGTGCGCCGATCCACTTGTGCAGGTTGTAGCCGGCGAAGGCGATACCCAGTTCGGTCAGGTCAAATTCGAGTTGGCCGAGGGCATGGGCACCGTCGAGGATGACGTCAATGCCCTGTTCCTTCGCCGCGGCCGCAATCGCCTGCACCGGCATCACCAGGCCCGTGCGATGGGTGACGTGGGTCAGGGCCATCAGCTTCAGCCGTGGGTACCGGGCGAAGGTTTCGCGGTAGGTGTTCAGCAGGCTGTCGAAGGTGGCCGGGTGTGCGTGTTCGATTTCGATCACTTCCACGCCGCGATTACGCGCCAGCCAGCGCATGGCGCCTTTGACCGTATCGTATTCCAGATCGCAAACCAGTACCTGATCGCCGGGCTGCAGCCGGTTGTAGTTGCGGATCAGCGACTGCAAACCTTCCGATGCGTTGCGGGTCAGGGCGATGCTGTCGCCGGGGACGCCTGTCAACCTGGCCAGTTGCGCACGGATCTTCAGGCTGTCGCCCTGTTCGAAGCGCTGGCGCACGTACACCGAATTGCTGCGATTGATCAGCTCTATGTTGCGTTGGTACTCCTCGACGACCGTGCGCGACATGCGTCCGAAGTAACCGTTCTCCAGGTTGAGCGGGCCGGGTTCGACATCGTAGCGGTCGGCAAAGGTTTGCCAGAAGGCTTCATCACGGGCGCGGCGGGTATTGTCAGGCATGAGGGTGCTCGGTAGATGATTCAGTGACGCGGGGCCGGTTTGCCGTGTTTGGCGCGCAGCGGTTCGAGCAAGTCCGACAAACCGTTGTGATCGATTTCCTGCATCAAGGCCAGCAGGCCGCCCAATTCACCGTGAGGGAAACCCTCCCGGGCGAACCAGTTCAGGTAAGGGCCGGGCAGGTCGGCAATGATTCGACCCTTGTATTTGCCGAAGGGCATTTCACGGGTGATCAGCAGTTCGAGCTTTTCAGGATTCATCGATCGGTCGTCTTGATTCAGTCAGTCTGGAAAATACAGGCATTCTGCATGCAGGCCAAATGACAGATCATGCAAATAAAACGGATACAGATTTTTTGAGAATGGATAACTGTTTGAAAAACAAAGAATAGTTAAACGATTCCGAGCTGGCATGCAGGGTGCAGTACTCATTGCATCTTTCATCCACCGAAGGAATTGAAAAATGACTGACATGAATAAAGAAGCGATTTCTGTACTCAACGACCTGATTGAAACCAGCAAGGACGGTCAGGCCGGGTTCAAGACTTGCGCTGAAGACATCAAGCACCCTGAACTCAAAACGCTGTTTATCAAGCGTTCGACCGATTGTGCTACGGCCGCTGCGGAGCTGCAGTCCGCGGTGCGTTCGATGGGTGGCGATCCGGAAACCTCCACCAGTGTCAGCGGTGACCTGCACCGTCGCTGGGTCGACGTGAAGTCGATGTTCACCGGCAAGGGCGAGGAGGCCGTGCTCAATGAAGCCGAGCGTGGTGAAGACCATGCATTGAAGGCTTATCGGGATGCCATGGAGAAAATCAACAAGCACAACCTGGTGGGCATTCGTGACCTGGTTGAGCGCCAGTACCATGGCGTGCAACGCAATCACGATCAGGTCAAGGCCCTGCGTAACCAGGCGCGTGCGCGTTCGTAAGCCTGGCCGAAACAACTGTGGGAGCGAGCTTGCTCGCGATGAGGGCCTGACATTCAACATTGATGTTGACTGATCTGGCGCTATCGCGAGCAAGCTCGCTCCCACATTGTTTTTTAACTGGTCAATCAGCCGATGCTGATCGCCGGCAGCTCTGTCAGCGTCACGCTCTGTTGCTTGCGTGGCGCGAGGATTTCCGCTTCGCCATCCACCACCAGTTCATCCCGCTGATTGAACACGCGAGTAGCAATGCGCACGCGAAACTTCGGCAGCTTTTCCAGAATCTCCAGGCGTACGGTCAGGGTGTCGCCGATCTTCACCGGTTTCTGAAAACTCATTTGCTGGCCGATGTAGATGGTGCCCGGCCCAGGCAATTCGCAGGCGACCGCCGCGCTAATCAACGCACCGCTGAACATGCCATGGGCGATGCGCTCCTTGAACATGGTGCTGGCAGCGTATTCGGCATCCAGGTGCACCGGGTTGTGATCGCCGGACATCGCGGCGAACAACTGGATGTCACGCTCTTCGACCGTCTTGCTGAAGCTGGCGGTCTGGCCCACTTCGAGGGCTTCGTAAGGGGTGTTGGTAACCTGGGTCATCTGTCTCAATTCCTGTGACGAATTAAAAAATTCACAAAAAAACTATTCGGCTCGGTGCGGCCGAGGGGTGCTCAAGACCTGGGCGATCCAGTTCAGCACATCGGCGACGATTTCATCGCGGTTGCTCTCGTTGAACAGTTCGTGCCGTGCCTGCGGGTAAACGGTCAGTTGCAGGTGCCGGCTGCCGGCCGCCCGCAACGCGTCGGCCAGATCCTTGAGACGTTTGCCTTCGCTCACCGGATCACATTCACCGCCAATCACCAGCAGCGGCAGGCCCGGGTCGATCTGGGCGAGATTGGACGCTTTGCTGATTTGCTGCAAGCCACCGAGCAAATCGATCCACAGTTGATTGGTGCAGCGGAAACCGCAGAGCGGGTCGTTGACGTACAGGTCGACCTGCGCCGGATCACGGCTGAGCCAGTCGAACGGCGTGCGTGCCGGTTTGAATTTGTTGTTGAACGAACCGAACGACAGCCATTCGATCAATGCGCTGCGGCCTTTGCCGCCCTGGCGCAGGCGTTCGAAACGGGCGATTTGCCGTGCCGCGCGATAAAGCGCCACGGGCTGGAAGTTCGAGCCGCTGAGGATGGCCCCGTGCAGGCTGGCGCTGTGGTGCAGCAGATAGGCCTGGGCGATGTAACTGCCCATGCTGTGACCGAGCAGCACGATCGGTATGCCAGGGTGCTGCTGGCCGATGTGCTGGTTGAGGCACGCCAGGTCGCTGACGACCTTGCACCAGCCGTCGTCATCGGCGAAATGCCCCAGGGTCCCGTTTTCGGCAGTTTTGCCATGTCCACGCAGGTCCGGCGCACACACGCCATAGCTCTGATCACAGAGTTTTTCCGCAAGGGCTCCATAGCGGCCGCTGTGTTCGGCCATGCCATGGGCCAGCAGAATCATTGCCTTGAGACTGCCGTCGGGTAGCCACTGGTTGACGAAGAGGCGGCTGTGGTCGCTCGTGGTCAGCCAGAAAGTGTCATGGATCATGGCGGTTCCTTTGCACTGAGTCGTTGCATTGTATAGCGCATCCCGTTGCATGCGTCTGATCAGCCCACAGCAAGGCAGGAAGATTCACGCGATCAATGACGGCTTTGCGCATATTTGCCTGAATCGCCATAGCTGCTAGTGTCCGTGAAGCTCCGCTTTTCGCTTTCTGCCTTTGAGGGATCAGGGAGAAATGACAGAAATGCGGCCCCGGATAGATTCAGGTAAAGAGGACAAGAACAATGCAACCTGATTTCTGGAATGACAAACGCCCGGCCGGCGTCCCCCTGGATATCGATCTGGGTGCCTACAAGTCGGTGATCGAGGTGTTCGAGCGTTCCTGCAAGAAGTTTGCTGACCGCCCGGCGTTCAGCAACATGGGCGTGACCCTGACCTACGCCGAACTGGAACGCCAGAGCGCTGCTTTCGCCGGCTACCTGCAAGCCCACACCGACCTGGTGCCGGGTGACCGCATTGCCGTGCAGATGCCCAACGTCCTGCATTACCCCATTGCCGTGTTCGGCGCTTTACGCGCCGGGTTGATCGTGGTCAACACCAACCCGTTGTACACCGCGCGGGAAATGCGTCACCAGTTCAAGGATTCCGGTGCCCGGGCGCTGGTGTACCTGAACGTGTTCGGCCAGAAAGTCCAGGAAGTGCTCCCCGACACCGACATCCAGTACCTGATCGAAGCGAAGATGGGCGACCTGATGCCCACCGCCAAGGGGTGGCTGGTCAACACCGTGGTGAGCAAGGTCAAGAAGATGGTCCCGGACTATTCCTTGCCCCAGGCCGTTTCTTTCAAGAGCGCGCTGCGCATGGGCCGTGGCCTGGGCATCAAGCCGCTGAAGGTCAGCCTCGACGACATCGCCGTACTGCAATACACCGGTGGCACCACCGGCCTGGCCAAGGGCGCTATGCTGACCCACGGCAACCTGGTGGCGAACATGCAGCAGGCACGGGCCTGCCTCAGCCAGTCGGCCAGCGACGGTCAGCCGCTGCTGCGTGAAGGCCAGGAGGTGATGATCGCGCCGCTGCCGCTGTACCACATCTATGCCTTCACGGCGAACTGCATGTGCATGATGGTGACGGGCAACCACAACGTGCTGATCACCAATCCACGGGACATTGCCGGCTTCATCAAGGAACTGAAGAACTGGCGGTTCTCGGCGCTGTTGGGGCTCAACACGCTGTTCGTCGCGCTGATGGATCACCCGGACTTCAAGACCCTGGACTTCTCCAGCCTCAAGCTCACCAACTCCGGCGGCACCGCACTGGTCAAGGCTACGGCCGAGCGCTGGGAACAACTGACCGGTTGCCGCATCACCGAAGGTTACGGCCTGACCGAAACCTCGCCGGTGGCCTGTACCAACCCCTATGGCGAGCAGTCCCGGATCGGCACGGTCGGCCTGCCGGTGCCGGGCACCACGCTGAAAGTCATCAGCGATGACGGCGTCGAGCAACCTTTGGGTGAGCGCGGCGAGTTGTGCATCAAGGGCCCGCAGATCATGAAGGGCTATTGGCAGAAACCTGAAGCCACGGCCGAAGTGCTGGATGCCGAGGGCTGGTTCAAGTCCGGTGACATTGCGGTGATCGACCCGGACGGTTTCGTGCGCATCGTTGACCGCAAGAAGGACATGATCATTGTCTCGGGTTTCAACGTGTACCCGAACGAAATCGAAGACGTGGTGATGGCTCACCCGAACGTCGCCAACTGTGCAGTCATCGGTGTGCCTGACGAACGGTCGGGGGAGGCGGTGAAGCTGTTCGTGGTGGCCCGTGAAGCGGGCGTCAGCCTTGAAGAGCTGAAGGCTTACTGCAAGGAGAACTTCACGGCGTATAAAGTACCGAAGCACATCGTGCTGCGTGAGTCGCTGCCGATGACGCCGGTGGGCAAAATTTTGCGGCGGGAGTTGCGTGATATCGCCTGATCGGTGAATGGCCGCGCTTCGCACGGATCGCGGGCAAGCCACGCTCCCACAGATTCACTGTTGTGCACACACTTTGTGTACGACGCGGACCTTGTGGGAGCGGGCTTGCCCGCGATGCTTTTCGGCGTACGCTAGAGCCCCGAATTCCGTGGCTTTCAGGGCTTAATAGGTTTTTTGCTCTAAAATGACTGCTTGTAAGTCTTGAGTCACAAATGTGACCGTAGAGGCCGCTTTTGGCTCTAGTCGACCCTTGGCAAAGCTGCTACTCTCGGCGCGCTTTGTGACTTCTCGGCCTTCTATCAGCCAGATTCACCAATGACCAAACACCAATAATAATCGCATCAAATGCGGTGCTGAATTCGCGTTGCTGAGGAGTGGGCTTCCATGATCGAAGACTTTTGGAAGGATAAGTACCCAGCTGGAATTGCTGCCGACATCAATCCAGACGAGTATCCGAATATTCAGGCAGTGTTGAAGCAATCCTGCCAACGCTTCGCCAACAAGCCGGCATTCAGCAACCTGGGCAAGACACTCACCTACGGTGAACTGTACGAATTGTCCGGTGCGTTTGCCGCTTACCTGCAACAGCATACCGATTTGCAGCCAGGCGATCGAATCGCCGTGCAACTGCCCAACGTGTTGCAGTACCCGGTTGCCGTCTTCGGCGCCATCCGCGCCGGGCTGATCGTGGTCAACACCAACCCGCTGTACACCGCGCGGGAGATGGAACACCAATTCAACGACTCCGGTGCCAAGGCCCTGGTGTGCCTGGCCAACATGGCGCACCTGGCGGAAACCGTGGTGCCGAAAACCGGCGTCAAGCACGTGATCGTCACCGAAGTCGCCGACCTGCTGCCGCCGCTCAAGCGCCTGCTGGTCAACAGTGTCATCAAGTACGTGAAGAAGATGGTGCCGGCCTATCACTTGCCAAAAGCCGTCAAGTTCAACGACGTGCTGAGCAAAGGCCAGGGCCAGCCAGTGGCGGAAGCCAATCCGGCCAGCAGCGATGTCGCGGTGCTGCAATACACCGGCGGTACCACCGGTGTGGCCAAGGGCGCGATGCTGACCCACCGCAACCTGGTGGCGAACATGCTGCAATGCAAGGCGCTGATGGGGTCCAACCTCAATGAAGGCTGCGAGATCCTGATCACACCGCTGCCGCTGTACCACATCTATGCCTTCACTTTTCACTGCATGGCGATGATGCTGATCGGCAACCACAACATCCTGATCAGTAACCCGCGTGACCTGCCGGCGATGGTCAAGGAACTGTCGAAGTGGAAGTTCAGCGGCTTCGTCGGTTTGAACACACTGTTCGTGGCCCTGTGCAACAACGAAGGCTTCCGCAAGCTGGACTTCTCCGCGCTGAAAGTCACCTTGTCGGGCGGCATGGCCCTGCAACTGGCCGCGGCCGAACGCTGGAAGGCGGTCACCGGTTGCGCCATCTGTGAAGGCTACGGCATGACCGAAACCAGCCCGGTGGCCACGGTCAACCCGATCCAGAACATCCAGATCGGCACTATCGGCATTCCGGTGCCGTCGACCCTGTGCAAGGTCATCAACGATGCCGGTGTCGAACAACCGATGGGCGAAATCGGCGAACTGTGCGTGAAGGGGCCGCAGGTCATGAAGGGTTACTGGCAACGCCAGGAAGCCACCGATGAGATCCTCGACAGTGAAGGCTGGTTGAAGACCGGTGACATCGCACTGATCCAGCCTGATGGCTACATGCGCATTGTCGATCGCAAGAAAGACATGATCCTGGTGTCCGGTTTCAACGTATACCCGAACGAACTCGAAGACGTGCTGGCGACCCTGCCGGGCGTACTGCAATGCGCGGCCATCGGTGTTCCGGACGAGAAGTCGGGCGAAGCGATCAAGATTTTCATCGTCGCCAAGCCAGGCGTGACCCTGACCAAGGAACAGGTGATGGAGCACATGCGTGCCAATGTCACCGGCTACAAGGTCCCGCGCTCCGTGGAGTTCCGCGATGCACTGCCGACCACCAACGTCGGCAAGATCCTGCGTCGTGAATTGCGCGATGAAGAGCTGAAGAAGATCAACGCGAAGAAAGCTACCGCGTAATTATCAAAAAGCCCCGCAGATGCGGGGCTTTTTGTTGAAGATCAAAAGATCGCAGCCTTCGGCAGCTCCTACAGGTGACCGCGATCCCATGTAGGCGTTGCCGAAGGCTGCGATCTTTTCTTTATTGTTGGCGAAACGGCGCGAAGTTGACGTTGGTGCCCGCCGGGCGCATGTCTTGCAGGAAGGAGTCCTTGTCGGCGCTCAGTTCCAGGCTCAATGCCGCCTTGCGCTTGCCTTCATTGCGCACCACCAGCCCTTCGAGCTTCTCGCGCAAGAACACGGTCGGCACTTTCAGGTGCAGCAGCTCGTCGGTGGCCGGCGTGTGCATCAGCAGGTGGATCCACTCGTACTGACCGATTGCCAGGCGCGTCACCGGGAGGTCGAACCACCAGATGTTGCGATTACGGTTCAATTCGGCGAAGTGGCAGTTGTTGACGCCAAGCACAGCACCGCCGAGTTCCTGGTTTCTGCGGGCAATGGCCTGCTTTTTATCGAGTTTCATAACATTCCTACGGGATTGGATCTTCAGCGCCATGGCCTGAACGTGTTGCGCATTCTCGGGGGTTGGCCCGCAAACATAAAGCGCAACCTGCACTGAACGATGAAATGTCGTGGTGAAAATAAATGAAACTCCCTGCAAAAGCCCCCGGTCAACCTTGTGTAACGACTTTTCTTCCCACTGAACTGTTCGCAGGAGAATCACCATGGGTAGCACAAGCGATAAAGTCAAAGGCATGGCCAATGAAGCCGCCGGCAACGTCAAGCAGGGCGTCGGCAAGGCCACCGGCAACGACAAGTTGCGTGCCGAGGGCGTGATGCAGGAAAAGAAAGGCGAGGCCCAGCAAGCAGTGGGCAAGGCCAAGGATGCGCTTAAAAAAGGTATCGACGACGCGTGATCCGGCCGTTTAATGAAAACACGACGCGGCCATCTCCGATGGCCGTTTTTGTGTCAGCCTGAACTTGCATCCTGAAATTGTTTCAAAGTCGCCAACTGGGCTACCTTGATGATAGAAAACGGCCCCTGAGTCGCCACGACTCCAACCCAAATCCGTATGCGGCGAATGGAGACGCGAATGATTTTTCCGGACATGAGAGGCCTGCCCCTGCACCGTGTGATGATGCGCACGGTCACCGAGTTCATCGCCGACGAGATGTCGACTTATGCCTCGGCGCTGGCCTATCAAATGCTGTTTTCGCTGTTTCCGTTCATCCTGTTCCTGATCGCCCTGATCGGCTTCCTGCACCTGCCGGACTTCTTCTCCTGGCTGCGCCTGCAATCGGAACTGGTGCTGCCGCCCCAGGCGCTGGAACAGGTCAACCCGGTGATCGACCAGCTTCAGCAGTCCAAGGGTGGTTTGCTCTCGGTGGGTATCGTGATTGCGCTGTATACCGCCTCTGCCGGTGTGCGGCTGATGATGAGCGCGATGAACGCGGCCTACGACGTGGTTGAAGGGCGCCCGCTGTGGAAGCGCTTTCCGTTGTCGATCATCTACACCGTCGGCATTGCCGGCATGCTGCTGATCGCCGCCGCGCTGATGGTGCTCGGGCCGCAGGTGATGGGCTGGATCGCTGCGCAAGTCGGCCTCGAGTACTTTATCGTCACGCTCTGGACCCTCTTGCGCTGGCCGGTGATCGTGATTCTGCTGATGGTCGCGGTGGCGTTGATCTACTTCGTCATGCCCGACGTCAAACAGGAATTCCGCTTCATCACGCCGGGCTCGGTACTGGCGGTGGTGGTGTGGATCATTGCCTCCCTGGGCTTCGGTTTGTACGTCAAGGAGTTCGCCAACTACAACGCCATGTATGGCAGTATCGGTGCGATCATCGTGCTGTTGCTGTACTTCTACATTTCCGCCGCGGTGCTGCTGCTGGGTGCGGAGATGAACGCGGTGATCGAACACATGTCGCGAGAGGGCAAGGACCCTGGGGAAAAAGTGGCTGGCGAGCATGGTCCCGTCCATGAGGAAAAACACCACGTCTCGGGCCTGGGCCGCGATCACTCAATCAAACCGACCATTGATGAAACCTGATCATGATTCGTGAAATTCTGAAAATGGGCGACGAGCGCCTGCTGCGCATTGCCCCGCCGGTGCCGGCCGAGATGTTCGACAGCCCCGAGCTGTGGCAACTGATCGATGACATGTTCCAGACCATGGAAAGTGTGGGAGGCGTTGGCCTGGCGGCTCCGCAGATCGGCGTCGACCTGCAACTGGTGATCTTTGGTTTCGAGCACAGCGAGCGTTATCCGGATGCCGAGGCCGTGCCGCAGACGATCCTGATCAACCCCTTGATCACGCCGCTCAGTCCGATCACGGAGGAGGGCTTCGAAGGCTGTTTGTCCGTGCCCGGCCTGCGCGGCGCGGTGCAGCGTTACCAGCAGATCCGCTACGAAGGCGTCGACCCCAAGGGCGAGCCCATCGTGCGCGTTGCTTCGGGGTTCCATGCACGTGTGGTGCAGCATGAGTGCGACCACCTGATCGGCCGCCTGTACCCGTCGCGCATCACCGACTTCAGCAAGTTCGGCTTCACCGAAGTGATGTTCCCGGACCTGGACCCCAACGCCGACGACTGAGCACACCACAAACCAATGTGGGAGCGAGCTTGCTCGCGATGGCGGTGTATCAGTCGCCAACAATGTTGACTGACCGGGCCTCATCGCGAGCAAGCTCGCTCCCACATTGGATCTCCAACAGGGTTGAGTAAGTTAAACGCCTGGCGCCAACCCCATGGCAATCATCGGTTTACTACGGGCATACCGGCTCAACCGTTCTACCATCGCATAAGGCATCGGCGGGTCGAACGTAAACCTGCGACGCTCATAAAATCCGCGCAAGTCCGGATGACAGAACAACCACACCGGCAGTTCGCAATCCTTCACCGCTGCCGCAATCAATCCGGCGGCTATGCCTTGTTCCCGGCACTGCGGATCGACAAACAACCCGGTCAGCCAATGCCCGCCGGACACCGGACGCAAACACAGAGCAGCAACTATCTGGTCACGCCGGGCCACCCAGAGCTGCGCGTCGCGCACGGCTTTCATCGACGATTGGTGAGCGCGATAGAACTTGTTCATCAATGGCCATAACGGCTCGTCAAGCAGGGCGTACTGGGTGTCGGGCATGGTCTCGGACTGTCGGTGTGCAAAGCGGCGATTATAAAAGAACACGCGTGCCGGGATAGGTGTATACCTGATCTCACATCCCCCCGAGTGGAGTACGCATCATGTCCAAAGGTATGGATTCAAAGAAAGCAGACAAGAAAAAGCCGGCGAAAACCGCAATCGAAAAGCGCGCCGACAAGAAAGCCAAAAAGGTCAATGTGTTCGGGCATTGAGCCTGCGCTGACCCATCGCTCCCGCGCAATGCGGGAGCGATCACATTGAAAATAATCTGCAAGAAATCCGGGCGTCGTTGCACAGAAGAGGATTGGTCCCCGATCCGAGCAATGCCATGCCTCATTATTTCGATGCAGCCCACCGAGAAGAAATCGAAACCCTGCGCCAACGCCTCACCGCCCGCACCGAGTGGCCGACCTGGTTGCTGTTGATCGGCGTGTACGGCGCGTGGTTCGCCCTTGTTCTGGCCAGTAATTCATTGGGCCTGTGGTTGAGCACGTTGTTGCTGATTCCCGTGGTGGTGTTGTGGCTGTCGGTGCAGCACGAACTGCTGCACGGTCACCCTACGCGCTGGGTAACCCTGAACAAAATCCTCGGCTACGCACCGTTTGCCGTCTGGTATCCCTACACCTTGTATCGCGACAGCCATTTGCTGCATCACCGCGATGAAGACCTGACCATTCCCGGTCGCGATCCGGAAAGCCGTTACCTGAATGCCGAGCAGTGGCAGGGCAGTTCGTTGTTCGAACAAGGCCTGCACTGGTTGAACAAAACCGTGCTCGGGCGCTTTCTGCTCGGTGCGCCAATCGCCTTGCTGACGCTGGCCCGGGAAGAACTGCAACGCCTGAAAAGCGGCGAGCGCCAGGCCTGGTTGATGTGGCTCAGCCATGGCGCCTTGACCCTGTTGATGCTGCTGTTCATCGCGCGCTACAGCCTGTTGCCGGTGTGGCATTACCTGTTGCTGATCAGCGTACCGGCGCTGTCGATTGCGATGATTCGCTCCTACTATGAACATCGACCTCACGCGGCGCCGGAGCAACGTACCGTGCTCAATGAAGCGGCGTGGCCGTGGCGCTGGCTGTTCCTGAACCTCAATTTCCACCTGGTGCACCACGAGTTGCCGGGGTTGCCCTGGTACGATTTGCCCCGCGCCTATTGGGCCCGCCGCGAGCAATGGCTGGCACGCAGTGGTGGATTCCTGGTGCAGGGGTATGGGCAGCTGTGGCGTGAATACGGTGTAAAGGCCATCGACAGCCCGAGGCATCCGTTTCACTGATTTTTTTGCCAGACGCTTTCCCCTGTGGGAGCGGGCTTGCCCGCGATGGCGATTTCAAATCCAGCACACCTGGTGACTGATCCAACGCTATCGCGGGCAAGTCGAATCGTCGCACCGCCGCTCCCACAGGGAACTTCGTTGTATGGAGATACGATGATGACCCAACACATCGCCGAACTGCTGATGTACACCGCCCCCGAACCCATCCACCAGGCCAACGAACGCTGGCTGGCGCGAATCCTCGAGCACTTGGGCGAAACCCGCGGCGATGCCGCAGGCCTGTCACTGATGGAGATGTGGTTGTCGCCGCATTTGCTGCTCACCCAAACCTGCGGCTATCCGCTGATGACAGCGTTGCGCGGCAAGGTGCGGGTGCTGGGGCGGCCGCGTTACGAACTGCCGGACAGCAGCGGCGGCAATCACTGCAGTCTGATCCTGGGACGGGTCGATGATCCGCGCCAGATCCTGGCGGATTTTCGCGGCAGTCGAGGCGTGATCAATGGCCATGACTCCAACAGCGGCATGAATTTACTGCGCCACCGGTTGGCGCCGTTGCAGCGTGACGGGCGTTTTTTTGCCGAGGTCGGCATCAGCGGCAGTCATCGTGAAAGCCTGCGCTGGTTACGCGAGGGGCTTGCCGATCTGGCGGCGATCGACAGCGTGACATTTGCCTGTCTGGCCCGATACGCCGAGGAAGAAGTGACCGGTTTGCGCGTGATCGCTTGCAGTGCATTGAGTCCGACGTTGCCCTACATCACGGCCGCCAGCGTCAGCGATCAGCAGGCTGAAGGGCTATTGCAGGCGATGAATCAGGCGTTGAGCGAATTGCCTGACGTTGCCGAAATCCTCGGGTTGCCAGAGGTGCTGCCCGCCAGTGAACGCGACTATCAGGTTGTGCTTGATTATCAGCGTGAAGCTGAGGGGCTGGGGTATTGGGATTTGCGATAGCGCGCAAATGTTGGGTCGACAGGTTTATTTTTCGCGGGCAAGCCCGCTCCCACAGGGTTTCGGTGTATCTGTGGGTTAATTCCATAAGTGAATATAAAAATAAGTTTTAAGTATTATTAATGAATAAGGCTCCTTGCTAGGATTCGCCTCACCGGACCACCGGACATTCAGCGACCCCTAACCCAGGAGCCCCTATGTCCGGCGCCGATATTCTTCACCGCAAACACGTGGACGGACTGTTCCGCGCTCACTACCACTGGCTCTGCACACGCCTGCGTCAGTCTCTGAACGATGCCGCCGCTGTCGAAGACATTGCCTGCGAAACCTTCGTGCAACTGCTCCAGGCGCCAAGCCTGACGGCAATTCGTGAACCCCGCGCCTTGCTCACCACCATCGCCCGGCGCCTGCTTTATCAGCGTTGGCGTCGAGGTGATCTGGAGCGCCAGTACCTTCAGCAACTGCAACAGGCCGAGCCGATCCACGCCGAATCGCCGGAGGAACTGGCTCAACGGTCCCAGACCCTGACCCGTGTGGAGCGCAGTCTTCAGCGGCTGCCCGGCAAAGTGCGCTCGACCTTCCTGCTGTCGCGGATCGACGGCCTGACCTATCCGCAAATTGCCGCTGCGCTGGGCATCTCCCTGCGCTCGGTCAGCGACTACATGACCCGTTCCCAGGCCCTGTGTGACCGGCACAGCGCCAACCAATCCCTGAACCGCCCACTCCAGAACAAGAGGTCCGCATGAGATCGATCAAAACCCTGCTCGGCAGTTCGCTGCTGGCCCTGAGCCTGTTGTCCCACCCGGCATCGGCCACGGAAAAAGCGGCGCCTATCCATTTTGGCGACATCACGTGGGAAAGCGGCAGCCTCATCACCGAAATCCTGCGCCTGATCGTTGAAAAAGGTTACGGCTACCCGACCGACACGCTGCCGGGCAGCACCGTCAGCCTGGAAGCGGCGCTGGCCAAAAACGATATCCAGGTCATCGGTGAAGAGTGGGCCGGACGCAGCCCGGCCTGGGTCAAGGCTGCCGCCGAAGGCAAGGTCTTCGGCCTCGGCGATACGGTCAAAGGCGCCACCGAGGGTTGGTGGGTGCCGGAGTACGTGATCAAGGGCGATCCCGAGCGCGGCATCAAGCCCTTGGCCCCGGAGCTGAAGTCCGTTGCCGACCTGGCGAAGTACAAGGATGTATTCCGCGACCCCGAAGACCCGAGCCGCGGACGCTTCCTCAACAGCCCCACCGGCTGGACCTCGGAAATCGTCAACAGCCAGAAACTCAAGGCTTATGACCTGACCGCCAGCTACGTCAACTTCCGCACCGGTTCCGGCGCAGCGCTGGACGCAGAAGTGGCGTCGTCGATCCGCCGTGGCAAACCGGTGCTGTTCTACTACTGGTCGCCGACACCGTTGTTGGGGCGATTCAAACTGGTGAAGCTCGACGAACCGCCGTTCGACGCCGAAGCCTGGAAAACCCTGGCCGACGCCAACAACCCGAACCCCAAAGGCACGCGCTCGATGCCGGCGAGCCTGGCCATCGGCGTGTCGGCACCGTTCAAGGCGCAATACCCGGACCTGGTGACGTTCTTCGAAAAGGTCGACCTGCCGATTGATCTGTTGAACCAGACCCTGGGCCAGATGAGTGAAAAGCGCCAGAAACCCCGCGAAGTCGCCGAAGCGTTTTTGCGTGATCAACCGCAGGTGTGGAAGGGCTGGGTGCCAGGGGAGGTGGCTACCAGGGTGAGCGCCAGCTTGTAGTACTGTCTGAAGTTTCTGCGGTGCCTGAACTGCCGTCTTCGCGAGCAAGCCCGCTCCCACAGGGGATCTTTGTTGACCACAGGATTTGTGGACACAACAGACCCAATGTGGGAGCGGGCTTGCTCGCGAATGGTCTCAAGTCTTACGCCAATTGAGTGGTCAGTGCCGCTTTCCCCGCTGGCCGCTGATCCCCCTCTCCAGAACCCGTGATGCAGGCACTTCTGGCCAGGCTCAATTAGCAACAATTCGCTGAATCGTTTTTCTGCTCGATACTGGCCGACTAGTGGCCTTGCAAGCCCTTCGTCGCTGTCTATGATCAGGTGTAACTAACTATGTCGACCGTGATGAGGCGGTCGACTGGCCGCCAGAGTGCGCAATCAAAGGCACCGACACTTGAACACAGGGAGCTGTCCGCTAAATGGAATTTGATTCGAACCTGTTAGGGCTGGCCCGCATGCGGGCTATCAAGAGAAGGATGTCTTGATGAGCGTGTCGCTGTAAGGACCCTCCGATTGATCATCGTTTATCACCTGACTAGTCCTTCTTTTTGGAGGGATGCGTGTGCCTGTTCCACGGAACGTAGTGGTGGATGTGAAAGACCTGCAACTTTCATCAATCAAAAAATTGCGCGCAAGGTGATACAACAATGTTCAACCTACATCACAAGGCTGACCTGCTGGAAATCGAACGTTTCAGCTGTGCGCTGACCGAGGCCAACGCCAAGCTGGCGGCGGTCAGTCGTTCGATGGCGATGATTGAATTCACCCCGGATGGCATCGTCATCGATGCCAATGAAAACTTTTGCAGTGCCATGGGTTACAGCGCCGAAGACGTACGCGGCAAGCATCACCGGATTTTTTGTGAAGAGCAGTACTACCGCAGCGACGACTACACCAAACTGTGGCGCGACCTGGCGCGGGGCGAGCCGCTGAGCGGGACCTTTTTGCGCTTGCACAAAAGCGGCCGTGAAATCTGGCTCGAAGCCAGCTACATGCCGGTGCTGGGACCCGACCGGCAGGTCAAGAGCGTGATCAAGGTCGCTACCGACATCACCGCCCGGGTCAACAAGGAGCACGAAAACGAAAGCCGACTCGCCGCGATCGGCCGCTCCATGGCCGTGATCGAATTCACGCCCGAAGGCAAGGTCATCAGCGCCAACGACAACTTCCTGAAAACCATGCAGTACTCGCTCAACGAAGTGGTGGGGCAGCATCACAGCCTGTTTTGCCACCGTGCCGAAGCCGAGTCCCAGGGTTACCGCAATTTCTGGGCTTCGCTCAACCGCGGCGAATATCACTCCCATCGTTTCGAGCGCAGGAACAAGCAAGGTCAGACGGTATTCCTCGAAGCGTCCTACAACCCGTTGTTCGACGCCAAGGGGCGTTTGTACAAAGTGGTCAAGTTTGCCAGCGATATCACCCACCAGATGACCACCCTGCAAACCGCCGCCGAATCGGCCCACAGCACCTCGGTGCAAAACGACGTCTGTGCGCGCAAGGGCTCCGAAGTGGTGCAGCAGACGGTGCAGATAATCCAGGACATTTCCCGCGACCTGAACGAAGCGGCGCTGAGTATCGATGCCGTGAGCAAACAGTCCGACATCATCGGCACCATCGTGCAGACCATCCGCGGCATTGCCGATCAGACCAACCTGCTGGCACTCAACGCGGCGATTGAAGCGGCGCGGGCCGGTGAGCACGGGCGCGGGTTTGCGGTAGTGGCCGATGAAGTGCGTAGCCTCGCGGCGCGTACCAGCCAAGCGACGCTGGAGATCGTCGAGGTGGTGCGCAAGAACCACGATTTGTCGCTGAGTGCGGTATCGAGCATGCAATCGAGCCTGAGCCGAACAGGCCTGGGCGTGGAATTGGCGAACGAGGCGGGGGAGGTGATCCTGGAAATCCAGCAGGGCTCACGGCATGTGGTGGATGCGATCAGTCAGTTCAACTCGACGTTGCAACTGAACTAGTCACGGTAACTGACAAAGGGTCCCGGTAGAGGGCACTGTCAGTCAGTTGAAACACTGCAAACCTTGTGGGAGCGAGCTTGCTCGCGATGACGATTGGACCGTCACACAAGGGGTGCCTGACAGTCCGCCATCGCGAGCAAGCTCGCTCCCACAGTGTCCCGGGCTTGGGACCTTTTTTATCGCGCAGTGGTTAGAGTGAGGCGAGGAACTTGTCGACCACCTGACTGCTGCCGTTGTCTTTATCCGCTTGCGCCAATTGCATTTTGTCCTTCATGCGATCGGCAATTTCTTGCGCCACTGCCTGTTGTTTCTCCGGCGGCATGGCTTTCAGGTCCTCCTCGGTAATGCCCATCTCTTTCAGAATGCTGTCGCGCAGACGCTCTTCAGGCGTTTTGCTCATGTAGTCCTTGAATTCGGCGGTGGCCGAGCCTTCGTTGAGCCGGGTGGCGTCTGTCGCTTGCAGGTTCACGCGGGTCTTGGCGAACGCTGCGTCGACGTTGTCGCTGATCTTGCTCGCCTCGTTGACTTGCTGCGTGGCGATCCGGGTGGCGGAGTCCTGCACCTGCTGGGTGGCTGTGGTTTGCGCCTGCACATTGTTTTGCATGGCCTGGGCGATGACCGCCTGCATGCCGCCCTGAAGACCGGCGGCGGCATCGGCGGAGGGCTCGTCACCGGGACGCTTGGGGAGTGGGGTCACCAACGATTGTTTTGCACTGACCAACATGATGAAGAGACCTTGTGGGTGATGGCGATGCGTGGTCTCAGCAAATAGTGTGCCTCGTGGGTTAAAAACAACAAAATCAAATGGTTAGCGTTATGTCTCTAGCGGGGGTTCGGTCAGCGGTTGCCGCCGGGCGGCAACCTGCGGCCATTCAAGGCAAGCCGTTGCAGCAATGCTTCAGGAAGCCGGGATGCTGCGCCAGGCGTTTGAAATACTCATCGACGGCGGGGTAGTCCGGACGCTCGATCGGGGTCATCAGCCAGCGGTTGACGGACAGGCCGATGACGATGTCGGCCAGGGTAAACCGCGGTCCGGCGACATAGGCCTTGGTGGTTGCGAGTTGGTGTTCGAGGATGGCCATTTTCTGGTTCCAGCCGCGAATGCCGACCTCGAGGCTATGTGGGTCCTGGAATTCCGGGTCCTTGCGCACCAGCGCCATGAACGGGTATCTCCAGGACGGATTGAGCTCGGTGGCTTGCCAATCCATCCACTGTTCCACCCGGGCGCGGGCGGCCGGTTCGGTAGGCAGCAGCTCGGTATGATGGTGATGGTGTTTGCCCACCAGGTAGCGGCAGATGGTATTGGACTCCCATAACACCCCGGCTTCATCGATGATCACCGGCACCTGCGCGTTGGGATTGAACCGGAGGAACTCCGGGCTGTGGGTGGAGGCAAAACCGCTGCCCCAATCCTCGCGTTCGTAGGTGATGCCCAGTTCCTCGCAGGTCCACAGGACTTTTCTGACGTTAATGGACGACGCCTTGCCGAGAATCTTCAGTGCATGTTCCATGTTCTGCTCCAGCGAGAATGACGTACAGGCAATTGTAGGTGGTGGCATGTAGGAAGGCGCTGTAGGAGGGCGCTGTAGGAGGGCGGCTTCAGATGAATTGTGCAGGTTACGCTTTCTTGCACCCTTGCCTACAACTACGCCAGAATCCGCCGACTTGTGCGCCTGGTATCCGGACTCTATCGTTCCGTGTCGCTGCAAATTCAGCGATCGGGTCTAGCAGCCTGGATACTTTAGACGCATGACGCCCACCCATCGTGATCTGCCCGCCAGTTCACGTTATGGCGGCTGTGCGTGGGAAGACCTTCGGGTCTACCGGGTTCTAGAGTCCTGGTCTGCTAGCCCGCGCACGGCTGCCACCTTATTTTCGTCTAGCAGCGAATCGTGGCAGCTCCACTACTCTAGGAGTATTGCCATGTTCAAGCCCACGCCCAACCCCCCACGCAATCCCAGCCCGATGTTCTCCATCTCACCCGGCATCAATAACGAAACGCTGTTGGCGCACGCCTGCGAATCCCTGGCCTCGGCGAGTGTGATGACCAATGACTTTGCAACGTATCTGGAAGGCAGCCAGCGCAACACGGCGCTGGCGATCGCACAGATCATCATGCTGGCGGAACTGGCGGTGAATCGGGTGCTGGATAACCTCGATCCGCAGGATTGAACACTGAGCGAAGGTGAGGGGGCTTTTCTGTGGCGAGGGGGCTTGCCCCCGTTGGGTTGCGAAGCGACCCCAAAAACAGACACTGCGGTCATACAGTTAAACCCTGTGAACCGGACTACGACTGCTCCGCAGCCGAACGGGGGCGAGCCCCCTCGCCACAATGTCCCTTGCCTGACCACATTGATGCCGGTGCTTATGTACTCTCCCGCACCTTCAACTCAAACCCCATGTCCTGCACCGGCCTGGCCACGCTGTTGCCGGCCATCAGCGTCAGCATCTGCTCGGCCGCGCGGCGGCCGATGGCTTCGCGTGGAGTGTTGATGCTGCTCAGGCGCGGAACCATGTGTTCGGACATGGGCAAATCGTTGAAGCCGAGGATCGCCACTTGCTCGGGGATCTTGATTCCGTGTCGCATCGCTTCGAGCAGCGCGCCCTGGGCCAGGTCGTCGTTGCCGAAGAAGATCGCATCGACATCCGGGCGGCTGGCGATCATCTGCAGGAACAATTCGCCGCCCAGGCCGACCGAGGACGGGCGGGGCGTTAGCACTTCCAGCGCCGGGTCGTACAAACCGGCCTTTTGCAGGGCTTTGCGGAAACCTTCGCCGCGCAGCAAGGTACGCTGGTCCAGTTGCGCGCCGATGTAGGCCAGGCGCTTGCGACCGCGGGACAGCAAGTGTTCGGCCGCCGTTTCGCCGGCCGCCAGTTGCGAAAAGCCAACGCAATTGAGCCCGGCCGCACTGTCCAGTTCCATCATGTACACGCAGGGAATGTTGCTGGCTTCGATCATCCGCCGCGAACTTTCGGTGCGGTCGAACCCGGTCAGCAGCAAGCCGCGTGGCTGATAGGCCATGTAGTTGCGCAGCAGGTTTTCTTCTTCATCACGTGAGTAGTGGAAGTTGCCGATCAGCACTTCGAAGCCCTTGGGGCGCAAAACCTGATGAATGGCTTCCAGGGTATCGATGAACAGCAAATTGGATAATGAAGGCACCAACACCACCACCGAATGGCTCTGGGCCGAGGCCAGGGCGCGGGCGGCAGGGTTGACGACATAGTTGAGTTCCAGCGCCGCTTTCTGCACTTTTTCCACCAGTTCGGTGGCCACGGTGCTGACGCCACGCAGGGCGCGGGAGGCGGTGATCGGGCTGACGCCGGCCAGTCGGGCAACTTCGTTCAGGGTAGGGCGGCCAGTGGTGCGGGTATTTTTATCGTTCTTGGTTGTGTTCATCGACGGCTTGCCAAACAAAATTCAAGGCACTAAGGTAGCGCTGTCTCGATGCAGCTGCAAATGCGTGAGCGAGGGTTCGCCTGATCCTCGCTTTTTGGCGTTGGGACCTAACCTGCTGCAACCCATAAAATGACAAGAAAGGCGTCGGCAACTTCTGCTTTTGGTCTAGTGTCATAACTGGCAAAGGTAGCGCTGTCTGCGCGCTGAGGTGTTACATGAACCATCCCATCACCGCCCTGGTCATCATGGGCGTTGCCGGTTGCGGCAAGACGTGCGTCAGCGAGGCCCTGTGCCAACTGAGCGGCGCCACGGCCATTGAAGGCGACTCTTTTCACCCTGCCGCCAATATCGAAAAGATGAGCGCGGGGATCCCCCTGAACGATGAAGACCGCGCCGGCTGGCTCGACAGCCTGTGCGATGAGCTGCGCCGTGTCGACGCCAAGGGCGAGCGCCCGGTGCTGACCTGTTCGGCGCTCAAACACATCTATCGCGAACGTCTGCGCAGCGCCTTGCCGGGCCTGGGCTTCGTGTTCCTTGAGTTGACCCCCGAGGTGGCTGCCGACCGCGTGTCCCATCGGCCGGGCCACTTCATGCCGTCGACCCTGATCGACAGCCAGTTCGCCACCCTCGAATCGCCCGTCGGCGAGCCGTTGACCCTGGCGCTGGATGCTTCGACCCATAGCGTCGAGCAACTGGCTGCGCAGGCTCATGTCTGGTGGCAGGCGAACGGCCTGAAGCAGGCGGTATGACTGTGCTTGCAAAGACAGCGCTGTCCTCGCGGCTTCTGATTAACCCGCTTTAATAACAACAACAACCAGGAGACACCCCTAATGTTTGGCATGTCCCACGAGACGTTCCTGCTGCTCGATGCAGTGGTCACGGTGATCGGGCTTATCGTCCTGATCACCAAGTTCAAATTGCACCCCTTTCTTGCCCTGATCATCGCCGCAGCCTTCCTCGGGCTGACCTCCGGCATGCCGATCGGCACCATCATCAAGGCGTTCCAGGACGGCTTCGGTGGCGTGCTTGGTTTTGTCGGCATCATCCTCGCGCTGGGCACGATGCTCGGCAAGATGATGGCCGAATCGGGCGGTGCGGATCAGATCGCGCAGACGTTGATCCGCGCCTTCGGCAAGGACAAGGTGCAGTGGGCGATGATGTTCGCGGCGTTCCTGGTCGGTATTCCGCTGTTCTTCGAAATCGGCTTCGTACTGCTGATCCCGCTGGTGTTCATCGTCGCTCGCCGCACGGGCGTGTCGATCATCAAGATCGGTATCCCGCTGCTGGCGGGTCTGTCCGCGGTACACGGCCTGGTGCCGCCGCACCCGGGTCCGCTGCTGGCCATCGGCGTGTTCGGTGCCGACATCGGCAAGACCATTCTGTACGGTCTGATCGTTGCGCTGCCAACGGCCATCATCGCCGGCCCGATCTTCGGTACGTTCATTGCCAAGCACATCCCCGGTCATCCGAACCAGGAGCTGGTGGATCAACTGGCCCGCGAAACGGATTCGGCTGAACTGCCGAGCTTCGGCATCACGCTGGTGACCGTGCTGCTGCCGGTGTTCCTGATGCTGCTCAAGACCTTTGCCGACGTGGTGCTGCCCGATGGCAACATCTTCCGCGCCTTCATGGACCTGATCGGTCACCCGATTTCGGCGCTGCTGCTGGCGTTGCTGCTGTCGCTGTATACCTTCGGCTACAAGCAGGGCATTGGTTCCAGCCAGATGATGAAGTGGCTCGATGCCAGTCTCGCGCCGACCGCCGCGATCATCCTGATCATCGGTGCCGGTGGTGGCTTCAAGCAGATGCTGGTGACCAGCGGCGTGGGTGACGTGATCGGCCATATGGCGGTGAACGCACAGATCTCGCCGATCCTGCTGGCCTGGCTGGTGGCGGCGGTGATTCGTATCGCCACCGGTTCGGCGACCGTGGCGACCATCACTGGCGCGGGCATCGTGGTGCCGGTGGTGGGGATGATTCCGGGTGTGAACCGTGAGTTGCTGGTGCTGGCCACCGGTGCCGGCTCCCTGATCCTGTCGCACGTCAACGACGCCGGCTTCTGGCTGGTCAAGCAGTACTTCAACATGACCGTGGCTGAAACCTTCAAGACCTGGACGGCGATGGAAACCATCCTGTCGGTGGTGGGCCTGGGCTTTATCCTGTTGTTGTCGCTGTTCGTCTAAGCGATTCGACAGACACAAAAAAACCGCAGCGATGCGGTTTAATGAGATGGTCAGCCTGACCGAGAAGCCCTGCAGGTTTACGCTTGCAGGGCTTTTTTCGTTTTCGGCCGGAGGATCTCTCATGAATACGATGACGCTTCTCGGTATCGACATCGGCAAACACAGTTTCCACTTGCATGGCCAGGACTCTAAAGGCCACCAGGTCTTGCGCAAAAAAACCAACCGCGGCCAATTGCTCAGTACATTGGCCCAGC
>NZ_PYUK01000024.1:0-100736 GCF_003097365.1 Pseudomonas sp. B1(2018) | reverse complement strand
TCCCGAACTCAGAAGTGAAACGATGCATCGCCGATGGTAGTGTGGGGTTTCCCCATGTGAGAGTAGGTCATCGTCAAGATTAAATTCCGAAACCCCAATTGCGAAAGCAGTTGGGGTTTTGTTTTTGTCCGCAGAAAAGTCACGGCTACTGGATTTCTATGCAATAGCTCGGCGCGTAGCTATCATGCGGGCCTCATTGTGAGGCGAGACCTGCATGCTGACGTTGTTAAAGCTTCTTAAAGATGGCCGATTCCATTCGGGTGAAGCATTGGGTGCTGCCCTGGGCGTCAGTCGTAGCGCCGTGTGGAAGCAGCTTCAGCATTTAGAAGCTGAGCTGGGATTGTCCATTCATAAAGTTCGTGGGCGCGGCTATCAATTGTCCGCGCCTTTGGCGCTGCTCGATCCTTCGGAGATCACTGCCCGGGCGATTTCCTGCGACTGGCCAGTCCAGGTTTACGACTCAATCGATTCTACGAACGCCGAGGCGCTGCGTGCCATAGAGCGGGGGCAGGCTGCGCCCTTTCTTGTGCTCTCGGAGCGGCAGACGGCCGGGCGCGGGCGACGGGGTCGCAAATGGGTCAGTCCCTTCGCTGAAAACGTCTATTACAGCCTGGTACTGCGTATTGATGGTGGGATGCGCCAGTTGGAGGGGTTGAGTCTCGTCGTCGGGCTCGCTGTTTTGCAGACGTTGCGTGAGCTGGGTATTGCAGCCGCTGGATTGAAGTGGCCCAACGATGTTCTGGTGGGTCAGAAAAAGATCGCTGGAATATTGCTCGAGCTGGTCGGTGACCCTGCTGATGTGTGCCACGTGGTTCTGGGGGTGGGAATCAATGTGAACATGCAGTCCGCTGACGAGGTGGACCAGCAATGGACATCCATGCGGCTCGAATCGGGCAAGTTGTTTGATCGCAACCAATTGGTCGCCATGTTGGGGGAGATGCTGCAGCGATACCTGGCTCGTCATCAAGCGGGTGGTTTTTTGGCCATACAGTCGGAGTGGGAGCAAAATCACCTGTGGCAAGGGCGAAGCGTGTCGTTGATTGCCGGTGTCAATCAAATTGATGGTGAAGTGCTTGGTATTGATGGCCAAGGTGCACTGCGCCTGAAGGTGGATGGTGTGGAGAAAGTCTTCAGTGGTGGTGAATTGAGCCTGAGGTTGCGTGATGATTCTTGAGCTCGATTGTGGGAATAGTTTCATCAAGTGGCGCGTGCTTGCGGCGAATGCCGGGCAGGTGCTTGGTGAGGGGGTTGTCGATTCCAATCTCGCATTGCTTGAGGGGTTGGGGGAGCTCAAGGGGCTTGCCCTCACTTTTTGCCGGCTGGTGAGCGTCAGGACGGCGGAAGAGACCGGTGCGCTGACGTCATTGCTGAAGGATACCTTTGATGTGCCGATAGTTTGCGCGGCGCCTGCTCGCGAAATGTCAGGCGTACGCAACGGTTATGAAGAGTTTGAGCGGCTGGGTCTGGATCGCTGGCTTGCAATGCTTGGAGGCTTTCATCTGGCTTCAGGTGCGTGCCTGGTGCTCGACTTCGGTACGGCCGTGACTGCGGACTTTATCGCTTCTGATGGAGAGCACCTGGGTGGTTTCATCTGTCCGGGCATGCCGTTGATGCGCAACCAGTTGCGTACCCATACGCGCAAAATTCGTTACGGAGATCTGGCGGCGGAGCAGGCTCTGGAGAGTCTTGTCCCGGGTCGTGCGACTGTCGAGGCTGTCGAGCGTGGTTGTTTGCTGATGTTGCGCGGCTTCGTAATGACTCAGCTCGAGTTGGCGCGCAGCTACTGGGGTGAGAACTTTGTCGTATTCCTCACCGGGGGGGATGCGAGCCTGGTTTCTGAGGTCGTGCCTCGGGCCAGGGTGGTTCCGGACTTGGTGTTTGTCGGATTGGCCATGGCCTGTCCCTTGTCCTGAGGTTTTTATGCGTTGGTTGTTTCTGCTGCTGCTTGTCCTCAATGGCTTTTACTACATCTGGCATCAACAAGAGGCTCCACTGCGCGCGAAGGATGTCACGCCTTTGAGTCTGTATCGCGGGTCTCAGCAGGATATACGCCTGTTGAGCGAGGCGGGTGACGCCTCCAAAGACAAGGCTAAAGCTGTCTCGCCAGACAATGGCTGCCTTTATCTGGGGGGATATACGCGCCAGGACGCCGCGCAGGCGGTTGAGCGGCGGTTGAGCGGGATGGAGGTCAAATACCAATCCCTGCCCAGAGGCTCGGAAAGCGCAGGGTATTGGGTGCGTATTGCGCCGGAAAGCCGGCGTTGGCTGGACGATCTGCAGCTGCAAAACCTTTCTAAAGAATTCAATGAGTTAAAACATAAAATAATGCCGTGCGAGGGGGTTGCGCCCACTGAGTAGTTTGCATAGAATGGCGCCCGCTCCACAGCGAACACCGGAAACGGTTAGCGATGTGAAGCGAGGTCAACGCAGCTAACCTCAAGATTTAATTGAGAAAATGCTTGACAGAAGGCTGGCATGATGTAGAATGCCGGCTCGCTTAGGAGGGGTTCCCGAGCGGCCAAAGGGATCAGACTGTAAATCTGACGTCTACGACTTCGAAGGTTCGAATCCTTCCCCCTCCACCATTTTTAGCGAGAGCTGTAAGCCTCGCGGGTATAGTTTAGTGGTAGAACCTCAGCCTTCCAAGCTGATGATGCGGGTTCGATTCCCGCTACCCGCTCCAAGTTTACAGGTTTTGCACAGTGTTACGCTCTTGTAGCTCAGTTGGTAGAGCACACCCTTGGTAAGGGTGAGGTCAGCGGTTCAAATCCGCTCAAGAGCTCCATATAACAAGGCAGATATGAAAATATCTGCCTTTGTTTTAGGTGGTTGTGGTTGCGCCTCGTTGTGTTTTCGGGGTTGCCGGTGTCTCAGATGCTGGTGTTGCAGTCGGGATTGCCTGGTAAGTGTTGTAAAGTCTTTTTCGGGTCGGCATAATGGTCGGCCTGATTTTGTTTTAGGTCAGTAGCTCAATTGGCAGAGCGACGGTCTCCAAAACCGTAGGTTGGGGGTTCGATTCCCTCCTGACCTGCCAGATTCACCTGGTGTGTCTGGCTTTCTTTTCACAGGATCTTCATAGATGACTCCTAAAGCTGAAGCTCAAGGCTCTCGTTTCGACCTCCTCAAGTGGCTTGTAGTAGTCGCTCTGGTGGTTGTTGGCGTTGTTGGCAATCAGTACTTTTCTGCTTCGCCGATCCTGTACCGCGTACTCGCATTGCTTGCCATTGCTGCCGTAGCTGCCTTTGTAGGCCTGCAGACGGTCAAGGGCAAGTCTTTCTTTGTACTGGTTAAGGAAGCTCGCACCGAGATTCGTAAAGTCGTTTGGCCAACTCGCCAAGAAACCACGCAGACCACCCTGATTGTGGTGGCTGTTGTTCTGGTTATGGCGTTGCTGTTGTGGGGGCTTGATTCCCTGCTCGGCTGGCTTGTTTCCTTGATTGTCGGCTAAGGGTGTCCCGTGGCTAAGCGTTGGTATGTTGTGCATGCTTACTCCGGTTACGAGAAGCATGTAATGCGCTCGCTGATCGAGCGCGTAAAGCTGGCCGGTATGGAAGACGGCTTCGGCGAAATTCTGGTTCCCACTGAAGAAGTGGTTGAAATGCGTAATGGCCAGAAACGCAAAAGCGAACGCAAATTCTTCCCTGGCTACGTGCTGGTGCAGATGGATATGAACGAGGGTACCTGGCACTTGGTCAAGGATACGCCTCGGGTGATGGGTTTCATCGGCGGTACCGCCGACAAGCCTGCACCGATCACCGATAAGGAAGCAGAAGCGATTCTGCGTCGCGTTGCTGACGGTAGCGACAAGCCGAAGCCGAAGACGTTGTTCGAGCCGGGCGAGTCGGTACGTGTCAATGACGGTCCATTCGCGGACTTTACCGGTGTTGTTGAAGAAGTTAACTACGAAAAGAGCCGGATTCAGGTCGCAGTGCTCATTTTCGGTCGCTCTACTCCGGTGGAGCTCGAGTTCAGCCAGGTCGAAAAGGTCTAGCTGAGCAACAATCCCAACCCCGCAGCCGTAGGCTGTGGGGTTTTGTCGTCACTGGGATAAACGCGCAAGTAACCGGGGAGCCTCTCGAGGCGTTCGAACCCGTAATTGGAGTGCCTCATGGCCAAGAAGATTACCGCTTACATCAAGCTGCAAGTGAAGGCCGCTCAGGCTAACCCAAGCCCACCTGTTGGTCCTGCTCTGGGTCAGCACGGCGTGAACATCATGGAATTCTGCAAGGCTTTCAACGCCCGTACTCAGGGTCTTGAGCCAGGTCTGCCGACTCCAGTGATCATCACTGTCTACAGCGACCGTAGCTTCACTTTCGAAACCAAATCCACCCCTGCTTCGGTTCTGCTGAAGAAGGCGGCCGGTCTGACCAGCGGTTCCGCTCGTCCGAACACCGTTAAGGTTGGCACCGTAACTCGTGCTCAGCTGGAAGAAATCGCGAAAACCAAAAACGCGGATCTGACTGCAGCTGATATGGAAGCAGCCGTGCGTACCATCGCCGGTTCTGCTCGTAGCATGGGCCTTAACGTGGAGGGTGTGTAATGGCTAAGCTGACCAAGCGTCAAAAGGCTATCGCCGGCAAAATCGAAGCAGGCAAGGCCTACAACTTTGTAGACGCTGCTGCCCTGCTGGCCGAGCTGTCGACTGTCAAGTTCAGCGAGTCGTTCGACGTAGCTGTAAACCTGGGTGTTGACCCGCGTAAATCCGACCAGGTCGTTCGTAGCGCTACCGTGCTGCCACACGGCACTGGCAAGACCGTTCGCGTTGCTGTGTTCACCCAGGGTCCAGCTGCTGAAGCCGCTCTGGCTGCCGGCGCTGACCGTGTAGGCATGGACGACCTGGCTGCCGAAATGAAAGGCGGCGACCTGAACTATGACGTAGTGATCGCATCCCCGGATGCAATGCGCGTTGTAGGTCAGTTGGGTCAGATCCTCGGTCCACGTGGCCTGATGCCTAACCCTAAAGTCGGCACCGTGACTCCAGACGTAGCTACCGCGGTTAAAAACGCCAAGGCTGGTCAGGTTCGTTATCGCACCGACAAAAACGGCATCATCCACACTTCCGTTGGCAAGATCGGCTTCGACGCCGTCAAGCTGAAGGAAAACGTTGAAGCCCTGATCGCTGATCTGAAGCGTATCAAGCCAGCTTCCTCGAAAGGCATCTACGTCAAGCGCGTTACCCTGAGCACCACCATGGGCCCAGGTCTGGTTATCGATCAGAGCTCGCTCGACGCGTAAGACACAGATTGGCGCAAGCGATTGCGCCAATTGAAAAATTGGGGTCCCTGCCTGGCGGGGGCTATCCAAGACCGTAGGCGACGCAAGTCTTAAACCACAAGCCTACGCAGATGGTGCTCCCGGTTCCTTACCGAATCAGACACCAAAACGACATCCGGTTTCGACCAGATGAAACGGTAACAAGCAGGAGTTAAACCCGTGGCAATTAAACTCGAAGACAAGAAGGCCATCGTCGCTGAAGTCAACGAGGCTGCCAAAGTCGCTCTGTCCGCTGTCGTGGCTGATGCCCGTGGCGTAACAGTAGGCGCGATGACCGGACTCCGTAAAGAGGCTCGTGAAGCTGGCGTTTACGTACGTGTTGTACGTAACACCCTGCTCAAGCGCGCTGTTGCTGACACTGAATTCAGTGTCCTCAACGACGTGTTCACCGGCCCTACCCTGATTGCGTTCTCCAAGGAACATCCAGGCGCTGCTGCCCGGATCTTCAAGGAATTCGCAAAGGGTCAGGACAAGTTCGAGATCAAGGCAGCTGCGTTCGAGGGCAAGTTCCTCGCAGCTAACCAAATCGACGTACTGGCAACTCTGCCGACCCGTGACGAAGCAATTTCTCAGCTGATGAGCGTGATTCAAGGCGCTACCAGCAAATTGGCTCGTACTCTGGCGGCAATTCGCGACCAGAAAGAAGCTGCTGCAGCCTAAGGCTCGTCAACTTCTCGCGTTTTTTGTTTTTTTCGATGGTCGCGTAGGCCGTCCCCAATATCAGGAATTAGATTCATGTCTATCTCTCAGAACGATATCCTTGAAGCAGTTGGCAACATGTCCGTAATGGAAGTTGTTGAGCTGATCAAAGCTTTCGAAGAAAAATTCGGCGTTACCGCTGCTGCTGCATCGG
Source organism: Pseudomonas sp. B1(2018) (assembly GCF_003097365.1). Lineage (NCBI taxonomy): Bacteria > Pseudomonadati > Pseudomonadota > Gammaproteobacteria > Pseudomonadales > Pseudomonadaceae > Pseudomonas > Pseudomonas sp. B1(2018). The sequence goes on along the minus strand of NZ_PYUK01000024.1, from coordinate 94,609 downwards.
CTGGTCCAGCTGTTGCTGCTGCCGTTGCTGAAGAGCAAACCGAATTCAACGTCATGCTGACCGAAGCTGGCGAGAAGAAAGTTAACGTGATCAAGGCTGTACGTGAACTGACCGGTCTGGGCTTGAAAGAAGCCAAGGCTGTAGTTGACGGCGCACCTGCCATGGTTCTGGAAGCTGTTGCCAAAGACGCAGCTGACAAAGCCAAAGCAGCTCTGGAAGAAGCAGGCGCTAAAGTCGAGCTGAAGTAAGCATCGACTTTGCTCCTCCAGCCCGAGCGTTAAGCGACAGGCTGATGGCTGGTGGCTCTTGCCACCGGCCTTTTTCCGTTATTGGCAGCCGACTGGGTCGGTGCCGATAACGTGCTGTAACCACCCGATGCGGTGGCGCAAACCATGGGGTTTGCACGATTTTCTGGCTGCTCCCGTCGGGAGGGGCCAAACAAGCAGGTGACCAAGCTGGGGAACGCTGATGGCTTACTCATATACTGAGAAAAAACGTATCCGCAAGGACTTTAGCAAGTTGCCGGACGTCATGGATGTGCCGTACCTCCTGGCCATCCAGCTGGATTCGTATCGTGAATTCTTGCAAGCGGGAGCGACTAAAGATCAGTTCCGCGACGTGGGCCTGCATGCGGCCTTCAAATCCGTTTTCCCGATCATCAGCTACTCCGGCAATGCTGCGCTGGAGTACGTCGGATATCGTCTGGGCGAACCGGCATTTGATGTCAAAGAATGCGTATTGCGCGGTGTAACTTACGCCGTACCTTTGCGGGTAAAAGTGCGCCTGATCATTTTCGACAAAGAATCGTCGAACAAAGCGATCAAGGACATCAAAGAGCAAGAAGTCTACATGGGTGAAATTCCCCTGATGACTGAAAACGGTACCTTCGTAATCAACGGTACCGAGCGTGTTATCGTTTCCCAGCTGCACCGTTCCCCGGGCGTGTTCTTCGACCACGACCGTGGCAAGACGCACAGCTCCGGTAAACTGCTGTACTCCGCGCGCATCATTCCTTACCGCGGTTCGTGGCTGGACTTCGAGTTCGACCCGAAAGACTGCGTATTCGTGCGTATCGACCGTCGTCGCAAGCTGCCTGCATCGGTACTGCTGCGCGCGCTCGGCTATACCACCGAAGAAGTGCTGGACGCGTTCTACACCACCAACGTATTCCACGTGAAGGGCGAGACCCTGAGCCTGGAACTGGTGCCTCAGCGCCTGCGCGGTGAAATCGCTGTCCTCGATATTCAGGATGACAAAGGCAAGGTTATTGTCGAGCAGGGTCGTCGTATCACCGCTCGCCACATCAACCAGCTGGAAAAAGCCGGGATCAAAGAGCTGGATGTGCCTCTGGACTACGTCCTGGGCCGCACAACCGCCAAGGTCATCGTGCATCCGGCTACCGGCGAAATCCTGGCAGAGTGCAACACCGAGCTGAACACCGAGATCCTGGCAAAAATCGCCAAGGCCGGCGTTGTTCGCATCGAAACTCTGTACACCAACGATATCGACTGCGGTCCGTTCGTCTCCGACACCTTGAAGATCGACTCCACCAGCAACCAACTGGAAGCCCTGGTCGAGATCTATCGCATGATGCGTCCTGGCGAGCCGCCAACCAAAGACGCTGCCGAGACCCTGTTCAACAACCTGTTCTTCAGCCCTGAGCGCTATGACCTGTCTGCGGTCGGCCGGATGAAGTTCAACCGTCGTATCGGTCGCACCGAGATCGAAGGTTCGGGCGTGCTGTGCAAGGAAGACATCGTCGCGGTACTGAAGACCCTGGTCGACATCCGTAACGGTAAAGGCATCGTCGATGACATCGACCACCTGGGTAACCGTCGTGTTCGCTGCGTAGGCGAAATGGCTGAGAACCAGTTCCGCGTTGGCCTGGTACGTGTTGAGCGTGCGGTCAAAGAGCGTCTGTCGATGGCTGAAAGCGAAGGCCTGATGCCGCAAGACCTGATCAACGCCAAGCCAGTGGCTGCGGCGGTGAAAGAGTTCTTCGGTTCCAGCCAGCTGTCCCAGTTCATGGACCAGAACAACCCGCTGTCCGAGATCACCCACAAGCGCCGTGTTTCTGCACTCGGCCCTGGCGGTCTGACTCGTGAGCGTGCCGGCTTTGAAGTGCGTGACGTACACCCGACTCACTACGGTCGTGTATGCCCGATTGAAACGCCGGAAGGTCCGAACATCGGTCTGATCAACTCCCTGGCCGCTTATGCGCGCACCAACCAGTACGGCTTCCTCGAGAGCCCGTACCGCGTGGTGAAAGACGCTCTGGTCACCGACGAGATCGTATTCCTGTCCGCCATCGAAGAAGCTGATCACGTGATCGCTCAGGCTTCGGCCACGATGAACGACAAGAAAGTCCTGATCGACGAGCTGGTAGCTGTTCGTCACTTGAACGAATTCACCGTCAAGGCGCCGGAAGACGTCACCTTGATGGACGTATCGCCGAAGCAGGTAGTTTCGGTTGCTGCGTCGCTGATTCCGTTCCTCGAGCACGACGACGCCAACCGTGCGTTGATGGGTTCGAACATGCAGCGTCAAGCTGTACCGACCCTGCGCGCTGACAAGCCGCTGGTAGGTACCGGCATGGAGCGTAACGTAGCCCGTGACTCCGGCGTTTGCGTCGTGGCTCGTCGTGGCGGCGTGATCGACTCCGTCGACGCCAGCCGTATCGTGGTTCGTGTTGCCGATGACGAAGTTGAAACCGGTGAAGCCGGTGTCGACATCTACAACCTGACCAAGTACACCCGCTCCAACCAGAACACCTGCATCAACCAGCGTCCGCTGGTGCGTAAAGGTGATCGGGTTCAGCGTAGCGACATCATGGCCGACGGTCCGTCCACCGACATGGGTGAACTGGCTCTGGGTCAGAACATGCGCATCGCGTTCATGGCATGGAACGGCTTCAACTTCGAAGACTCCATCTGCCTGTCCGAGCGTGTTGTTCAGGAAGACCGCTTCACCACGATCCACATCCAGGAACTGACCTGTGTGGCCCGTGACACCAAGCTTGGCCCAGAGGAAATCACTGCCGACATCCCGAACGTGGGTGAAGCGGCTCTGAACAAACTGGACGAAGCCGGTATCGTTTACGTAGGTGCTGAAGTTGGCGCAGGCGACATCCTGGTGGGTAAGGTCACTCCGAAAGGCGAGACCCAGCTGACTCCGGAAGAAAAACTGCTGCGTGCGATCTTCGGTGAAAAAGCCAGCGACGTTAAAGACACTTCCCTGCGTGTACCTACCGGTACCAAAGGTACTGTCATCGACGTACAGGTCTTCACTCGCGACGGCGTTGAGCGTGATGCTCGTGCCCTGTCGATCGAGAAGTCCCAGCTGGACGAGATCCGCAAGGACCTGAACGAAGAGTTCCGTATCGTTGAAGGTGCTACTTTCGAACGTCTGCGTTCCGCTCTGGTCGGCCACAAAGCCGAAGGCGGCGCCGGTCTGAAGAAAGGCCAGGACATCACCGATGAAGTTCTCGACGGTCTTGAGCACGGCCAGTGGTTCAAACTGCGCATGGCTGAAGATGCTCTGAACGAGCAGCTCGAGAAGGCTCAGGCCTACATCGTTGATCGCCGCCGCCTGCTGGACGACAAGTTCGAAGACAAGAAGCGCAAACTGCAGCAAGGCGATGACCTGGCTCCGGGCGTGCTGAAAATCGTCAAGGTCTACCTGGCAATCCGTCGTCGCATCCAGCCGGGCGACAAGATGGCCGGTCGTCACGGTAACAAGGGTGTGGTCTCCGTGATCATGCCGGTTGAAGACATGCCGCACGATGCCAATGGCACCCCGGTCGACGTCGTCCTCAACCCGTTGGGCGTACCTTCGCGTATGAACGTTGGTCAGATCCTTGAAACCCACCTGGGCCTCGCGGCCAAAGGTCTGGGCGAGAAGATCAACCGCATGATCGAAGAGCAGCGCAAGGTTGCCGAGCTGCGTAAGTTCCTGCACGAGATCTACAACGAGATCGGCGGTCGTCAGGAAAGCCTCGATGACTTCTCGGACCAGGAAATCCTGGACCTGGCTCAAAACCTGCGTGGCGGCGTTCCAATGGCCACTCCAGTGTTCGACGGTGCCAAGGAAAGCGAAATCAAGGCCATGCTGAAACTGGCGGACCTGCCAGAAAGCGGCCAGATGCAGCTGACCGACGGCCGTACCGGCAACAAGTTCGAGCGCCCGGTTACCGTTGGCTACATGTACATGCTGAAGCTGAACCACTTGGTAGACGACAAGATGCACGCGCGTTCTACCGGTTCGTACAGCCTGGTTACCCAGCAGCCGCTGGGTGGTAAGGCGCAGTTCGGTGGTCAGCGTTTCGGGGAGATGGAGGTCTGGGCACTGGAAGCATACGGTGCCGCTTACACTCTGCAAGAAATGCTCACAGTGAAGTCGGACGATGTGAACGGCCGTACCAAGATGTACAAAAACATCGTGGATGGCGATCACCGTATGGAGCCGGGCATGCCCGAGTCCTTCAACGTGTTGATCAAGGAAATTCGTTCCCTCGGCATCGATATCGATCTGGAAACCGAATAACACGTGACGCGAATCGAGAGCGGGGCAGGATTGCCCGCTCTCTGCTCCGCCAGGAGGAAAGGCCTTGAAAGACCTACTGAATTTGCTGAAAAACCAGGGTCAAGTCGAAGAGTTCGACGCCATCCGTATCGGATTGGCATCGCCTGAGATGATCCGTTCGTGGTCGTTCGGTGAAGTTAAAAAGCCGGAAACCATCAACTACCGTACGTTCAAACCTGAGCGTGACGGCCTGTTCTGCGCCAAGATCTTTGGCCCGGTAAAGGATTACGAGTGCCTGTGCGGTAAGTACAAGCGCTTGAAGCACCGCGGTGTGATCTGCGAGAAGTGCGGCGTTGAAGTCGCGCTGGCAAAAGTTCGTCGTGAGCGCATGGCGCACATCGAACTGGCTTCGCCGGTTGCCCACATCTGGTTCCTGAAATCGCTGCCGTCCCGTATCGGCTTGCTGATGGACATGACCCTGCGTGATATCGAACGCGTTCTCTACTTCGAGAGCTACGTCGTTATCGATCCAGGCATGACCACCCTTGAAAAAGGTCAGCTGCTGAACGACGAGCAGTACTTCGAAGCGCTGGAAGAGTTCGGCGACGATTTCGATGCCCGCATGGGTGCCGAAGCTGTCCGCGAACTGCTGCACGCTATCGACCTGGAACACGAGATTGGCCGTCTGCGTGAAGAAATTCCGCAAACCAACTCGGAAACCAAGATCAAGAAGCTGTCCAAGCGTCTGAAGTTGATGGAAGCCTTCCAGGGTTCCGGCAACCTGCCAGAGTGGATGGTGCTGACCGTTCTGCCGGTTCTGCCGCCAGACCTGCGTCCACTGGTCCCGCTGGATGGCGGTCGCTTCGCGACTTCCGACCTCAACGATCTGTATCGTCGAGTGATCAACCGTAACAACCGTTTGAAGCGCCTGCTGGATCTGTCCGCTCCGGACATCATCGTGCGCAACGAAAAGCGTATGTTGCAGGAAGCCGTCGACGCACTGCTCGACAACGGTCGTCGTGGCCGCGCTATCACAGGTTCCAACAAGCGTCCTCTGAAATCCCTGGCTGACATGATCAAGGGTAAGCAGGGTCGTTTCCGTCAGAACTTGCTCGGTAAGCGTGTTGACTACTCCGGCCGTTCGGTAATTACCGTAGGTCCGACCCTGCGTCTGCACCAGTGCGGTCTGCCGAAGAAGATGGCTCTCGAGCTGTTCAAGCCGTTCATTTTCGGCAAGCTGGAAATGCGTGGTCTCGCGACCACCATCAAAGCTGCCAAGAAGATGGTCGAGCGCGAGCTGCCGGAAGTTTGGGACGTTCTCGCTGAAGTGATTCGCGAACACCCGGTTCTTCTCAACCGTGCACCGACCCTTCACCGTCTGGGTATCCAGGCGTTTGAGCCGGTACTGATCGAAGGTAAGGCTATCCAGCTGCACCCTCTGGTCTGCGCCGCGTACAACGCCGACTTCGACGGCGACCAAATGGCCGTGCACGTACCGCTGACGCTGGAAGCCCAGCTGGAAGCGCGTGCGTTGATGATGTCGACCAACAACATTCTGTCGCCAGCCAACGGTGAGCCAATCATCGTTCCGTCGCAGGACGTTGTATTGGGTCTGTACTACATGACGCGTGAAGCGATCAACGCCAAGGGCGAAGGTCGTGTATTCGCGGATCTGCAGGAAGTTGACCGTGTGTTCCGTGCCGGCGAAGCCGCACTGCACGCCAAGGTCAAAGTCCGGATCAACGAAACCGTCAACGACCGTGACGGCGGCAGCGTGACCAACACCCGTATCGTCGACACCACTGTCGGCCGTGCGCTATTGTTCCAGGTTGTGCCAAAAGGTCTGTCGTACGACGTCGTCAACCTGCCGATGAAGAAGAAGGCGATCTCCAAGCTGATCAACCAGTGCTACCGCGTGGTTGGTCTGAAAGAGACCGTTATCTTCGCTGACCAGTTGATGTACACCGGTTTTGCCTACTCGACCATCTCCGGCGTTTCCATCGGTGTTAACGACTTCGTTATCCCGGATGAAAAAGCCCGCATCATCGGTGCTGCCACCGACGAAGTGAAAGAGATCGAGAGCCAGTACGCCTCCGGCCTGGTAACCCAGGGCGAGAAGTACAACAAAGTGATCGACCTTTGGTCCAAGGCGAACGACGAAGTTTCCAAGGCGATGATGGCCAACCTCTCGAAAGAGAAAGTCATCGACCGTCATGGCGTCGAAGTCGACCAGGAATCGTTCAACTCGATGTACATGATGGCCGACTCGGGTGCGCGGGGTTCCGCAGCACAGATTCGTCAGCTCGCCGGTATGCGTGGCCTGATGGCCAAGCCGGACGGCTCCATCATTGAAACGCCGATTACTGCGAACTTCCGTGAAGGTTTGAGCGTACTTCAGTACTTCATCTCCACTCACGGTGCTCGTAAAGGTCTGGCGGATACCGCGTTGAAAACGGCGAACTCGGGTTACCTGACTCGTCGTCTGGTAGATGTGGCGCAGGATCTGGTTGTAACCGAGATCGATTGCGGCACCGAACACGGTCTGCTGATGACTCCGCACATTGAAGGCGGTGACGTTGTAGAACCGTTGGGTGAGCGCGTATTGGGTCGTGTTATTGCCCGTGACGTATTCAAGCCGGGTACCGAGGACGTCATCGTTCCTGCCGGCACTCTGGTAGACGAGAAGTGGGTCGAGTTCATCGAGCTGAACAGCATCGACGAAGTGATCGTGCGTTCGCCGATCAGCTGCGAAACCCGCTACGGCATTTGCGCCAAGTGCTACGGCCGTGACCTGGCTCGTGGTCACCAGGTGAACATTGGTGAAGCGGTCGGCGTTATCGCTGCCCAGTCCATCGGTGAGCCGGGTACCCAGCTGACGATGCGTACGTTCCACATCGGTGGTGCGGCAAGTCGGACCTCCGCAGCCGACAGTGTTCAGGTGAAGAATGGCGGTACCGTCCGTCTGCATAACCTGAAGCACGTTGAGCGAGTGGATGGTCACCTGGTAGCTGTGTCCCGTTCCGGTGAGCTGGCCATCGCTGATGACTTCGGTCGTGAGCGTGAGCGTTACAAGCTGCCGTACGGTGCTGTGATTTCGGTTAAAGAAGGTGACAAGGTCGACGCTGGCGCCATCGTGGCCAAGTGGGATCCGCACACTCACCCGATCGTTACCGAAATGAAAGGTACCGTGACCTACGTGGGCATGGAAGAAGGCATCACGATCAAGCGTCAGACTGACGAATTGACCGGTATGACCAACATTGAAGTACTCGACGCCAAAGATCGTCCAGCTGCCGGTAAGGACATTCGTCCAGCCGTCAAGATGGTCGACGACAACGGCAAGGATCTGTTGCTGCCAGGCACTGACGTAATCGCTCAGTACTTCCTGCCAGCCAACGCCCTGGTCGGTGTAGCGGACGGTGCGAAGATTGCGATCGGTGATGTTATCGCTCGTATTCCGCAAGAAACTTCGAAGACCCGTGACATCACCGGTGGTCTGCCGCGTGTTGCCGACCTGTTCGAAGCCCGTCGTCCGAAAGAAGCGTCGATTCTGGCTGAAGTCAGCGGCACCATCGCGTTCGGTAAAGAGACCAAGGGCAAGCGCCGTCTGGTCATTACCCCGAACGACGGTAGCGATCCGTACGAAGAGCTGATTCCGAAGTGGCGTCACCTGAACGTGTTCGAAGGCGAACAGGTAAACCGCGGCGAAGTTATCTCCGACGGTCCGAGCGATCCACACGACATCCTGCGTCTGCTGGGTGTGAGTGCGCTGGCCAAGTACATCGTCAACGAGATCCAGGACGTTTACCGTCTGCAAGGCGTGAAGATCAACGACAAGCACATCGAGACCATCCTGCGTCAGATGCTGCGTAAAGTTGAAATCGCTGAATCCGGCGATTCCAGTTTCATCAAGGGCGACCAGATGGAACTGACTCACGTACTGGTAGAGAACGAGCGCCTGGCGACTGAAGACAAGTTTGTCTCCAAGTTCACTCGTGTACTGCTGGGTATCACCAAGGCGTCGTTGTCCACCGAATCGTTCATCTCGGCGGCTTCCTTCCAGGAAACCACTCGCGTACTGACCGAAGCGGCGGTAACCGGCAAGCGCGATTACCTGCGCGGCCTGAAAGAAAACGTGGTCGTGGGTCGTCTGATCCCGGCCGGTACCGGTCTGGCTTATCACAGCGAGCGTAAGCGTCGCCGTGATGCAGACAAACCGTTGCGCGTAAGCGCCAGTGAAGTGGAAGCTGCACTGACCGAAGCGCTGAACTCGAGCGGTAACTGAGTTCTGCGGTAAATGAGTGTGAGGCCCTGGTCACTCCGTTCATCGAATCGAGACAAATTGTCGAGATTGGATGAGCGGGGAGGGCGGGGCCTTGCCTTGACTGGGGACAAGATCCTCTTTAGACTCTTGTACCCCTAAATTTGGCGGGAACTCGTTCCTGCCATTTTGCTTTTCTTGCAAGACAATAGCGTCGCAAGACAACAGTGGAGCTAGTAGATGGCAACTATCAACCAGCTGGTACGTCAGCCGCGTAAGCGTATCGTCGAGAAATCCGACGTGCCTGCGCTGCAGAACTGCCCGCAACGCCGTGGCGTGTGCACCCGTGTGTACACCACCACGCCGAAAAAACCTAACTCGGCACTGCGTAAAGTATGCCGTGTGCGTCTGACCAACGGTTTCGAGGTTTCCTCGTACATCGGTGGTGAAGGCCACAACCTGCAAGAGCACAGCGTGGTACTGATCCGCGGTGGTCGTGTAAAAGACTTGCCAGGTGTTCGTTACCACACCGTTCGCGGTTCGTTGGATACTTCCGGTGTTAAAGGTCGTAACCAGGGTCGTTCGAAGTACGGTACCAAGCGTCCGAAGTAATCGGCCGTTTTGCAGTTATTCATTTTATTGAGTCGATAAGAGTAAGGTCGGGCACGTATCCACTGGATCTGTCCCGGGCTAACCTGAAGACCGTTTGAGGGCTTATCAATGCCAAGACGTCGCGTAGCAGCCAAGCGTGAGATTCTGGACGATCCGAAATACGGAAGCCAAATCCTCGCCAAATTCATGAACCACGTAATGGAAAGCGGCAAGAAAGCCGTTGCCGAGCGTATCGTTTATGGTGCCCTGGATACCGTGAAGGCTCGTAAGGCCGGCACCGATCCCCTGGAACTCTTCGAAAAAGCACTCGACGCCATCGCTCCGCTGGTCGAAGTGAAGTCGCGCCGCGTTGGTGGTGCTACTTACCAGGTTCCGGTCGAGGTTCGTCCTTCCCGTCGTAACGCTCTGGCAATGCGCTGGTTGGTAGACTTCGCCCGCAAGCGCGGCGAGAAGTCTATGGCTCTGCGTTTGGCTGGCGAACTGTTGGACGCCGCCGAAGGTAAAGGTGCTGCAGTTAAGAAGCGTGAAGACGTGCACCGTATGGCTGAAGCCAACAAGGCTTTCTCGCACTACCGCTTCTAATTCTAGCGTCACTCATTTTGCGAGGGCTTTATGGCTCGTACTACACCGATTAATCGCTACCGTAACATCGGTATCGTTGCTCACGTGGATGCTGGTAAAACCACCACCACCGAGCGCGTCCTTTTTTACACCGGCAAAAGCCACAAGATGGGCGAAGTGCATGACGGCGCTGCGACCACTGACTGGATGGTTCAGGAGCAGGAGCGTGGTATTACCATTACTTCTGCTGCCATTACCGCCTTCTGGCAGGGTTCGGCCAAGCAGCACAAAGACCAATACCGCTTCAACGTCATCGATACCCCGGGCCACGTAGACTTCACCATTGAAGTTGAACGTTCCCTGCGTGTACTCGACGGCGCGGTCGTTGTGTTCTGCGGCACCTCCGGCGTTGAGCCTCAGTCCGAAACCGTATGGCGTCAAGCCAACAAGTACGGCGTTCCACGTATCGTTTACGTGAACAAGATGGACCGTGCCGGTGCTAACTTCCTGCGCGTGATCGCTCAGATCAAGCAGCGCCTGGGTCACACTCCGGTGCCGATCCAGTTGGCTATCGGTTCCGAAGACAACTTCCAGGGTCAGATCGATCTGATGACCATGGAAGCGGTTTACTGGAACGATGCCGACAAGGGCATGACTCCACGTCGCGAAGCCATCCCTGCTGAACTGCAGGAACTGGCTGAAGAGTGGCGCAACAACATGGTTGAGGCTGCGGCCGAAGCCAGCGAAGAGCTGATGAACAAGTACCTCGAAGGGGAAGAGCTCTCCATCGAGGAAATCAAGGGTGCTCTGCGTCAGCGTACTATCGCTGGTGAGATCGTTCTGGCTGTTTGCGGTTCTTCCTTCAAGAACAAGGGCGTTCCCCTGGTTCTCGACGCCGTTATCGACTACCTGCCGGCTCCAACCGACATTCCTGCCATCAAGGGTACCGACCCGGATGACGAGGAAGTTCAAATGGAGCGTCATGCAGACGACAACGAGCCGTTCTCGGCTCTGGCGTTCAAGATCGCTACCGACCCATTCGTGGGTACCTTGACCTTCGTCCGCGTTTACTCGGGCGTGTTGGCCTCCGGCGACGGCGTGATCAACTCGGTCAAAGGCAAGAAAGAGCGTGTGGGTCGTATGGTGCAGATGCACGCAAACGCCCGTGAAGAGATCAAGGAAGTACGCGCTGGCGACATCGCGGCCTTGATCGGCATGAAGGACGTCACCACTGGTGAAACCTTGTGCAACGCTGACAAGCCAATCATCCTGGTTCGCATGGACTTCCCGGAGCCGGTTATTTCGGTTGCCGTTGAGCCTAAGACCAAGGATGACCAGGAAAAAATGGGTATCGCTCTGGGCAAGCTTGCTCAGGAAGACCCGTCTTTCCGCGTCAAGACTGATGAAGAGACTGGTCAAACGATCATCTCTGGCATGGGCGAGCTGCACCTGGACATCCTGGTTGACCGGATGCGCCGTGAGTTCAACGTCGAAGCCAACATCGGTAAGCCTCAGGTTTCCTATCGTGAGCGCATCACGAAGAACTGCGAAATCGAAGGCAAGTTCGTTCGTCAATCCGGTGGTCGTGGCCAGTTCGGTCATTGCTGGATCCGTTTTGCTCCTGCTGACGAAGGTCAGGAAGGTCTGCAATTCTTGAACGAAGTAGTGGGTGGTGTGGTTCCTAAGGAATACATCCCGGCTATCCAGAAGGGCATCGAAGAGCAGATGAAGAACGGCGTAGTTGCCGGCTATCCGCTGATCGGCCTGAAGGCTACCGTGTTTGATGGTTCTTACCACGACGTCGACTCCAACGAGATGGCGTTTAAGGTGGCTGCTTCCATGGCGACCAAGCAACTGGCCCAGAAGGGCGGTGGTGAGTTGCTCGAGCCGATCATGGCGGTAGAGGTTGTTACGCCTGAAGACTATATGGGTGACGTGATGGGCGACCTCAATCGTCGTCGCGGCATGATTCTGGGTATGGAAGACACGGTTTCCGGTAAGGTGATCCGTGCTGAAGTTCCGTTGGGCGAGATGTTCGGTTATGCGACCGACGTTCGTTCGATGTCCCAGGGTCGCGCAAGCTACTCTATGGAATTCAAAAAATACAATACGGCTCCGTCGCACATCGTCGAAACCGTTACCAAAAAACAAGGCTGATTCAGTCCTTTAGGCAAGGAGTTAATTGTCGTGGCTAAAGAAAAATTTGATCGTTCCCTACCGCACGTCAACGTTGGCACCATCGGTCACGTTGACCACGGTAAAACCACTCTGACCGCAGCTCTGACTCGCGTTTGCTCCGAAGTTTTCGGTTCCGCAATCGTTGAATTCGACAAGATCGACAGCGCGCCAGAAGAAAAAGCTCGTGGTATCACCATCAACACCGCGCACGTCGAGTACAACTCGAACATTCGTCACTACGCTCACGTTGACTGCCCAGGTCACGCTGACTACGTGAAGAACATGATCACCGGTGCTGCCCAGATGGACGGCGCGATCCTGGTTTGCTCGGCCGCTGATGGTCCGATGCCGCAAACCCGTGAGCACATCCTGCTGTCCCGTCAGGTAGGCGTTCCGTACATCGTGGTTTTCCTGAATAAGGCTGACCTGGTAGACGACGCTGAGCTGCTGGAGCTGGTAGAGATGGAAGTGCGCGATCTGCTGAGCACTTACGACTTCCCAGGCGACGACACTCCAATCATCATTGGTTCGGCCCGTATGGCGCTGGAAGGCAAAGATGACAACGAGATGGGCACCACTGCCGTCAAGAAGCTGGTAGAAACTCTGGACACCTACATCCCAGAGCCAGAGCGTGCTATCGACAAGCCGTTCCTGATGCCAATCGAAGACGTATTCTCGATCTCCGGTCGCGGTACTGTTGTGACTGGTCGTATCGAGCGCGGTATCGTTCGCGTACAGGATCCACTGGAAATCGTTGGTCTGCGTGACACTACCGTCACCACCTGCACCGGTGTTGAAATGTTCCGTAAGCTGCTCGACGAAGGTCGTGCTGGCGAGAACTGCGGCGTTCTGCTGCGTGGCACCAAGCGTGACGACGTTGAGCGTGGTCAGGTTCTGGTCAAGCCAGGTTCGGTTAAGCCGCACACCAAGTTCACCGCAGAAGTTTACGTTCTGAGCAAGGAAGAAGGCGGTCGTCACACTCCGTTCTTCAAAGGCTACCGTCCACAGTTCTACTTCCGTACTACTGACGTGACTGGTAACTGCGAGCTGCCAGAAGGCGTTGAAATGGTAATGCCAGGTGACAACATTCAGATGACTGTTACCCTGATCAAAACCATCGCGATGGAAGACGGTCTGCGTTTCGCTATCCGTGAAGGCGGTCGTACCGTCGGCGCTGGCGTCGTAGCCAAAATCATCGAGTAAGCATCTCTTTTGAGATAGCTTCGATGCTTTGAAAAGCCCCCGCTCAGCGGGGGCTTTTTTATTGGGTTGACACCTATCTGGGGCGTCTATAGAATTGCGCCTCCTTTTAACGGGCGTATTGCGCCCGGTGGGAATAGCAGCCGGAGTCTGAAATCCAATGCAAAATCAGCAAATCCGTATCAGGTTGAAGGCTTTCGACCATCGCCTGATCGACCAATCAACCCAGGAAATCGTGGAAACCGCGAAACGTACTGGTGCTCAAGTGCGTGGTCCAATTCCACTGCCTACCCGTAAAGAGCGGTTCACCGTTCTGGTCTCCCCGCACGTCAACAAAGACGCGCGTGACCAGTACGAGATCCGTACTCATAAGCGCGTTCTGGACATCGTCCAGCCAACGGATAAAACCGTTGATGCTCTTATGAAGCTTGATCTTGCGGCCGGTGTGGAAGTGCAGATCAGCCTCGGCTAAGACTCGGTCTTAGTCGTGTAACGCTCTGAAATGGGCGGCCATAGCGGGTGAAAGCCCCGTACACTCATGAGGTTTACAACATGACTATTGGTGTAGTCGGTCGTAAATGCGGTATGACCCGTATTTTCACCGAAGAAGGTGTCTCCATTCCGGTCACGGTCATTGAGATCGAGCCGAATCGCGTCACCCAGTTCAAAACTGAAGAGACCGATGGCTATCGTGCAGTGCAAGTCACTGTCGGCGAGCGTCGTGCTTCGCGTGTAACAGCAGCTCAGGCTGGCCACTTCGCTAAGGCGAACGTTGCCGCTGGTCGTACCGTAATGGAATTCCGCCTTGAAGAAGGCGAGTACCAGGCCGGCGATCTGATCAACGCTGAAATCTTCGCCGCTGGTCAACTGGTTGATGTAACCGGTCAGTCCAAGGGTAAAGGCTTCCAGGGTACGATCAAGCGTTGGAATTTCCGCGGGCAAGATAACACCCACGGTAACTCCGTATCCCACCGCGTTCCAGGCTCTATCGGCCAGTGCCAGACTCCTGGTCGTGTATTCAAGGGCAAAAAAATGTCCGGTCATATGGGCGCTGAGCGCGTGACCGTGCAGTCCCTCGAAGTAGTGCGCGTGGACGCTGAACGCAATCTGTTGTTGGTCAAGGGCGCTGTTCCTGGCGCTACTGGCGGCAACTTGGTTGTACGTCCAGCAGCCAAGGCTCGCGGTTAAGGGGAAGCTGACATGCAATTAAATGTAAATGACGCTCAAGCGATCGAAGTTTCCGAACTGACATTTGGCGGCGAATTCAACGAGACGCTGGTTCACCAAGCAGTCGTGGCCTACATGGCCGGCGGCCGTCAGGGTTCCAAGCAGCAAAAGACCCGTTCCGACGTTCGTGGTGGCGGCAAGCGCCCATGGCGTCAGAAAGGTACTGGCCGTGCTCGTGCCGGTACTATCCGTAGCCCAATCTGGCGTGGCGGCGGTACCACTTTCGCAGCTCGTCCTCAGGATCACTCCCAGAAGCTGAACAAGAAGATGTATCGCGCAGCAATGCGTTCCATCCTTGCTGAGCTGGTGCGTACTGATCGTCTGGTCGTGGTTCAGGATTTCGCCGTTGAAACGCCGAAAACCAAAGACCTGCTGGGCAAGCTGAACAACATGAGCCTGACCGACGTTCTGATCGTGTCGGACGCTGTTGATCAGAACCTGTACCTGGCTGCTCGTAACCTGCCACACGTAGATGTACGTGACGTGCAAGGTTCCGATCCAGTTAGTCTGATCGCATACGACAAGGTGTTGATCACCGTGTCGGCCGTGAAGAAATTCGAGGAGCTGCTGGGATGAACCAGGAACGCGTATTTAAAGTTCTGCTTGGCCCGCACGTTTCCGAGAAGGCTACGGTTCTGGCAGACAAGAAAGGCCAGTTCGTTTTCAAGGTTGCTACTGACGCAACCAAGCTGGAAATCAAGAAGGCCGTCGAAAGCCTGTTCAGCGTGAAAGTAGAGCGTGTAACTACCCTGAATGTTCTGGGTAAGAGCAAGCGCACTGCTCGCGGTCTGGGCAAGCGTAATGACTGGAAGAAGGCAGTTATCTCCCTTCAGCCAGGCCAAGATCTCGATTTCAGCAGCAGTGCTGAGTAAGGAAGGGGTGCATCATGGCAATCGTTAAATGCAAACCGACTTCCCCTGGCCGCCGTTTTGTGGTCAAGGTGGTCAACCAGGAGCTGCATAAAGGCGCTCCTCACGCACCGCTGCTCGAGAAGAAATCGAAGACTGGTGGTCGTAACAACAATGGCCGTATTACCACTCGTCACATCGGTGGTGGTCATAAGCAGCATTACCGTATGGTCGATTTCCGTCGCAACGACAAAGATGGCATCGTCGCCACTGTCGAGCGTATCGAATACGATCCAAACCGTACTGCTCACATCGCACTGCTCTGCTACGCAGACGGCGAGCGCCGCTACATCATCGCCCCTAAAGGCGTGAGTGCTGGCGACCAGCTGATCGCAGGCGCTCTGGCTCCAATCAAGCCAGGCAACGCTCTGCAACTGCGCAACATTCCAGTCGGTTCTACCGTACACGGCATCGAACTGAAGCCAGGTAAAGGCGCACAGATCGCTCGTTCCGCTGGTGCTTCGGCTCAGCTGATCGCTCGTGAAGGCGTGTACGTTACCCTGCGTCTGCGTTCCGGTGAAATGCGTAAAGTCCTGGCTGAATGCCGTGCGACCCTGGGCGAAGTCTCGAACTCCGAGCACAGCCTGCGTTCGCTGGGTAAAGCCGGTGCCAAACGCTGGCGTGGCGTTCGCCCAACCGTTCGTGGTGTTGCCATGAACCCGGTTGACCACCCACATGGTGGTGGTGAAGGTCGTACCTCTGGTGGTCGTCATCCGGTATCGCCATGGGGCTTCCCGACTAAGGGCGCGAAGACTCGTGGTAATAAGCGTACCGACAAAATGATCGTCCGTCGTCGCAAGTAAATAGAGGGATACGACAGTGCCACGTTCTCTGAAAAAAGGTCCTTTTATCGATCTTCACCTACTGAAGAAGATCGAAGTGGCGGCGGAAAAGAACGATCGCAAACCGGTGAAAACCTGGTCGCGTCGTTCGATGATCCTGCCACAAATGGTCGGTCTGACCATCGCAGTACACAACGGTCGTCAGCACGTCCCAGTTCTCGTGAACGAAGACATGGTCGGCCACAAACTGGGCGAGTTCGCCGGTACCCGCACTTATCGCGGGCACGTGGCAGACAAGAAAGCCAAGCGTTAAGGGGTTAGGAAATGGAAGTAGCCGCTAAGTTGTCGGGCGCTCGAATCTCCGCCCAGAAAGCCCGCTTGGTCGCCGACCAGATCCGCGGGAAGAAGGTGGGCGAAGCGCTCAACCTGTTGGCTTTCAGCAGTAAGAAAGCCGCCGAGATCATGAAGAAAGTGCTGGAGTCGGCCGTAGCCAACGCCGAGCATAACGAAGGCGCAGACGTTGATGACCTGAAGGTCAGCACCGTTTTCGTCAACGAAGGGCGTTCGCTGAAGCGCATCATGCCACGTGCCAAAGGCCGTGCTGATCGCATCGTCAAGCGGTCTTGCCATATCACTGTCAAGGTTGCTGACAAGTAACGGAGTCGAAGAGATGGGTCAGAAAGTACATCCCATTGGCATTCGCCTGGGAATCGTCAAGGAGCACACCTCCGTCTGGTACGCAGACGGTCGGACTTATGCGGACTATTTGCTCGCAGATCTGAATGTGCGTGAGTACCTCCAAGACAAACTAAAAAGCGCGTCCGTAAGCCGTATCGATATCCATCGTCCGGCCCAAACTGCACGCATCACCATCCACACCGCTCGTCCAGGTATCGTTATCGGGAAGAAAGGTGAAGATGTTGAGAAACTGCGTCAGGACCTGACCAAGCAAATGGGTGTGCCTGTGCACATCAATATCGAAGAGATCCGCAAGCCGGAGCTCGACGGTATGCTGGTTGCGCAGAGCGTAGCTCAGCAGCTGGAGCGTCGCGTAATGTTCCGTCGTGCTATGAAGCGCGCCGTACAGAACGCCATGCGCATTGGTGCCAAAGGCATCAAAATCCAAGTGAGCGGTCGTCTCGGCGGTGCTGAAATCGCACGTACTGAATGGTATCGCGAAGGTCGTGTGCCATTGCACACCCTGCGTGCCGACATCGACTATGCCAACTACGAAGCTCACACCACTTACGGTGTGATCGGTGTAAAGGTTTGGATCTTCAAAGGCGAAGTAATTGGTGGTCGCCAAGAAGAACTGAAACCACAAGCACCAGCGCCTCGTAAAAAAGCTGCTAAGTAAGGGGTACGCCAAATGTTGCAACCAAAGCGTACGAAGTTCCGCAAGCAAATGACTGGTCACAACCGTGGCCTGGCATTGCGCGGTAGCAAAGTCAGCTTCGGCGAGTTCGCGCTGAAGTCTGTTGCTCGTGGTCGTCTCACCGCTCGTCAGATCGAGTCAGCGCGTCGTGCTCTGACCCGTCACGTAAAACGTGGCGGCAAGATCTGGATCCGTGTATTCCCGGACAAGCCGATCTCCAAGAAGCCTCTCGAGGTTCGTATGGGTAAAGGTAAGGGTAACGTGGAGTACTGGGTTGCCCAGATTCAGCCAGGCAAAGTCCTGTATGAAATCGAGGGTGTTTCTGAAGAGCTGGCGCGTGAGGCTTTCGCCCTGGCTGCTGCAAAGCTGCCGCTCGCCACCTCCTTTGTTAAACGGACGGTGATGTGATGAAAGCGAATGAACTTCGTGAAAAATCCGCACAGCAGCTGAACGAGCAACTGCTCGGCCTGCTGCGCGACCAGTTCAATCTGCGTATGCAGAAAGCAACTGGCCAGTTGGGGCAGTCTCATCTGCTCTCGCAAGTTAAGCGTGACATCGCTCGCGTGAAGACTGTGCTCAACCAGCAGGCAGGTAAGTAATCATGGCTGAAGCCGAAAAAACTGTCCGTACGCTGACTGGCCGTGTTGTCAGCGACAAGATGGACAAAACCATCACCGTTCTGATCGAGCGTCGCGTTAAGCACCCGATCTACGGTAAATACGTTAAGCGTTCGACTAAGCTGCACGCGCACGACGAAACCAATCAGTGCCACATCGGCGACAAAGTCACTATTCGTGAAACTCGTCCTTTGGCCAAGACCAAGTCTTGGGCGCTGGTTGATGTTCTCGAACGCGCTGTGGAAGTCTAAGGACTAGGGGTCGGAGAAATTATATGATTCAGACTCAATCCATGCTCGATGTGGCCGATAACAGCGGCGCTCGCCGCGTTATGTGCATCAAGGTGCTGGGTGGCTCCCATCGTCGTTACGCTGGTATCGGTGACATCATCAAGGTTACCGTGAAGGAAGCAATTCCTCGCGGTAAAGTGAAAAAAGGCCAAGTGATGACTGCTGTTGTAGTCCGCACTCGTCACGGCGTACGTCGTGCTGATGGCTCCATTATCCGCTTTGATGGCAACGCTGCTGTTCTGTTGAACAACAAGCAAGAGCCGATCGGCACCCGTATCTTTGGGCCAGTGACCCGTGAACTTCGTACTGAGAAGTTCATGAAGATCGTCTCGCTCGCCCCAGAAGTGCTGTAAGGAGATCCGACATGCAAAAGATTCGTCGTGACGACGAGATCATCGTGATCGCCGGCAAAGACAAAGGTAAGCGCGGTAAGGTGCTTAAGGTTCTCGCTAACAACCGTCTGGTTATTGGTGGTCTGAACCTGGTCAAGCGTCATACCAAGCCTAACCCGATGTCGGGCGTGCAGGGCGGTATCGTCGAAAAAGAAGCTCCACTGGATGCTTCTAACGTCGCCATTTTCAACAGCGAAACCAACAAGGCTGACCGCGTTGGTTTCAAAGTAGAAGACGGCAAGAAAATTCGTGTCTTCAAGTCGACCCAAAAAGCGGTTGATGCTTGAACACTGCTAGGTAGATGAGACCATGGCACGACTAAAAGAGATTTACCGGAAGGAAATTGCTCCGAAACTTAAGGAAGAACTTAAGCTTTCGAACGTGATGGAAGTTCCGCGCGTTACCAAAATCACCCTGAACATGGGTCTGGGCGAAGCGATCGGCGACAAGAAAGTCATCGAGCACGCTGTTGCTGACCTGGAAAAGATCACCGGCCAGAAAGTCGTTGTGACCTACGCTCGCAAATCCATCGCAGGCTTTAAAGTCCGTGAAGGTTGGCCGATCGGCGTCAAAGTGACCCTGCGCCGTGAGCGTATGTACGAGTTCCTGGATCGTCTGCTGTCGATCTCCCTGCCTCGGGTTCGCGACTTCCGCGGCCTGAATGCCAAGTCCTTCGATGGTCGTGGCAACTACAGCATGGGCGTGAAAGAGCAGATCATCTTCCCGGAAATCGACTACGACAAGATCGATGCTCTCCGCGGTCTGGACATCACCCTGACCACCACTGCCAAGAACGATGATGAAGGCCGCGCTCTGCTGCGTGCGTTCAAATTCCCGTTCCGCAACTGATTGGAGTAGGACCATGGCCAAGATGAGCAT
The DNA here is from genome assembly GCF_003097365.1 of Pseudomonas sp. B1(2018). Lineage (NCBI taxonomy): Bacteria > Pseudomonadati > Pseudomonadota > Gammaproteobacteria > Pseudomonadales > Pseudomonadaceae > Pseudomonas > Pseudomonas sp. B1(2018). Next base: position 74,806 of record NZ_PYUK01000024.1, on the reverse strand, counting down.
GAAAAACCGCGAGCTGAAGCGTCAGCTCACGGTTGCCAAGTACGCCAAGAAGCGTGCAGCACTGAAAGCTATCATCGTTGATCTGAACGCAAGTCCAGAAGCGCGTTGGGAAGCTACAGTAGCCCTGCAGAAGCAGCCACGTGACGCAAGCGCTTCGCGCATGCGTAACCGCTGCCGCCTGACCGGTCGTCCACACGGCGTTTACCGCAAGTTCGGCCTCGGCCGTAACAAGCTGCGTGAAGCTGCCATGCGTGGTGACGTACCGGGTCTGGTTAAAGCCAGCTGGTAAGTACTGTCAAAGTCTCGGTGTCCAGGATCGCAAGATCCTGACCACCGGTGGCCTTGAATCTGGATCAAGCCCCTTTTGGGGCTTGATTCATTTCTGGGGTGTGTCTAGAATACCCGGCTCGCCTGAGCCCGTGTTTTTCATGCCCGGAGATTCTCGGCGACACGTAATAGCCGCAAGGCTAATTTTTTTGTATTAGGAGCGTCTAGCCCATGAGTATGCAGGACCCGTTAGCGGACATGCTAACTCGTATCCGTAATGCCCAGATGGCTGAAAAGTCCGTCGTAAGCATGCCATCTTCCACGTTGAAGGTAGCTGTTGCCAAAGTCCTGAAGGACGAAGGTTACATTGCGGGTTATCAGATCAGCAGCGAAATCAAACCACTGCTGTCCATCGAGCTGAAGTACTTCGAAGGCCGTCCGGTTATCGAAGAAGTGAAGCGCGTTAGCCGTCCAGGCCTGCGTCAGTACAAGTCCGTCGATGATCTGCCAAAAGTTCGTGGCGGTCTCGGTGTGTCTATCGTCTCCACCAACAAGGGTGTGATGACTGATCGTGCTGCGCGCGCTGCCGGTGTCGGCGGCGAAGTTCTTTGCACTGTGTTCTAAGGGGGGATAAGCATGTCTCGCGTCGCTAAGAACCCCGTTAAGCTGCCAGCCGGTGTCGAAGTAAAATTCGCAGGCCAACAGCTTTCGGTGAAGGGTGCCAAGGGCACTCTCGAACTGAACATCCATTCGTCCGTTGAGATCGTTGAAGAAGCTGGTGAGCTGCGTTTCGCTGCTCGCAATGGCGATCAACAGACTCGCGCAATGGCTGGTACCACTCGTGCGTTGGTAAACAACATGGTCCAAGGCGTAAGCCAAGGCTTCGAGCGCAAGCTCCAGCTGGTCGGTGTTGGTTACAAAGCGCAAGCAAAAGGCACAGTGCTGAACCTGGCTCTTGGCTTCTCGCACCCAGTGGATTACGAACTGCCGGAAGGCATCACCGCTGAGACTCCTAGCCAGACCGATATCCTGATCAAGGGCATCGACAAGCAGCTGGTAGGTCAAGTGGCCGCCGAGATCCGCGACTTCCGTCCACCAGAGCCGTACAAAGGCAAAGGTGTGCGCTACGCGGACGAAGTCGTCCGTCGTAAAGAAGCCAAGAAGAAGTAGGGCATAGCAAATGACCGACAAAAAAGTTACTCGACTGCGTCGCGCTCGCAAAGCACGCCTGAAAATGCACGAACTCGAAGTCGTGCGTCTCTGCGTGTTCCGCTCTTCGCAGCACATCTACGCCCAGGTCATTTCGGCCGACGGCAACAAAGTCCTGGCAAGCGCCTCGACTTTGGATAAAGAACTGCGTGATGGTGCCACCGGCAACATCGACGCGGCCACTAAGGTTGGCCAGCTGGTCGCTACGCGTGCTAAGGCCGCTGGCGTCTCGCAGGTGGCTTTCGACCGCTCTGGCTTCAAGTACCACGGCCGCGTTAAAGCGCTGGCTGATGCTGCTCGTGAAGCTGGGCTGGAGTTCTAAGTTATGTCAAATAACGACCAAAAGCGCGACGAAGGCTACATCGAGAAGCTGGTTCAAGTTAACCGCGTAGCCAAAACCGTTAAAGGCGGCCGTATCTTCACTTTCACCGCGTTGACCGTGGTTGGTGATGGTAAGGGCCGTGTTGGCTTCGGCCGTGGCAAGTCGCGTGAAGTGCCTGCTGCGATCCAGAAGGCAATGGAAGCTGCTCGCCGCAACATGATCCAGGTTGATCTGAACGGCACCACCCTGCAGTACGCCATGAAGTCCGCTCACGGCGCTTCGAAGGTGTACATGCAGCCTGCTTCTGAAGGTACCGGTATCATCGCTGGCGGCGCTATGCGTGCCGTCCTCGAAGTTGCTGGCGTTCAGAACGTTCTGGCCAAGTGCTACGGCTCGACTAACCCGGTAAACGTGGTTCACGCCACTTTCAAGGGTTTGAAAGCAATGCAGTCTCCTGAATCCATTGCCGCCAAGCGTGGCAAAAGCGTCAAGGAGATCTTCTGATCATGGCTACCGTTAAAGTTACGCTGATCAAAAGCATGACCGGCCGCATCCCTAACCACAAACTGTGCGTTAAGGGTCTGGGTCTGCGTCGCATCGGTCACACTGTAGAAGTCCAGGATACTCCCGAGAATCGCGGGATGATCAACAAGGCTTACTACATGCTGCGTGTCGAGGGTTAATCGATGAAACTCAATGATCTGAGTCCAGCGCCGGGTTCCCGTCGCGAAAAGCATCGTCCGGGCCGTGGTATCGGTAGCGGTTTGGGTAAGACTGGTGGCCGTGGTCACAAAGGTCAGACCTCTCGCTCCGGTGGCACCATTGCTCCAGGCTTTGAAGGCGGTCAACAGCCGCTGCATCGTCGCCTGCCGAAGTTCGGTTTCGTTTCCCTGAAAGCCATGGACCGCGCAGAAGTGCGTCTGTCCGAGCTGGCCAAAGTGGAAGGCGACATCGTCACCGTGCAGTCCCTGAAAGATGCCAACGTGATCAACGTCAACGTACAGCGTGTGAAAATCATGCTGTCCGGTGAAGTGACTCGCGCTGTCACTATCGGCAAGGGAATCGGCGCCACCAAAGGTGCGCGTGCGGCTATCGAAGCAGCTGGCGGCAAGTTCGAGGAATAAATGGCTAAGCAAGGTGCTCTCTCTGCGCTCGGCAAAGGCGGTATGTCTGAACTCTGGGCTCGTCTGCGTTTTCTGTTCCTGGCGATTATCGTCTACCGAATAGGCGCACACATCCCGGTTCCAGGTATCAACCCGGACCGACTCGCGGACCTGTTTCGACAGAATGAGGGGACCATTCTTAGCTTGTTCAACATGTTTTCCGGCGGCGCGCTGGAACGGATGAGCATCTTTGCACTGGGGATCATGCCGTACATCTCGGCATCGATCATCATGCAACTGATGACCGCCGTCAGCCCGCAGCTGGAGCAGTTGAAGAAGGAAGGTGAAGCTGGCCGTCGCAAGATCAGCCAGTACACCCGCTACGGCACTGTCGTCCTCGCTCTCGTTCAGGCCATTGGCATGTCCATTGGTCTGGCGGGGCAGGGCGTTGCGTTCACTGGTGACTTTGGCTTCCATTTCGTCGCGGTATCCACGTTTGTGGCTGGTGCGATGTTCATGATGTGGCTGGGTGAGCAGATTACTGAGCGTGGTGTTGGCAACGGTATCTCGATGTTGATTTTTTCGGGTATCGTCGCCGGTCTTCCGAGAGCGATCGGGCAGTCTTTCGAGTCTGCACGTCAGGGTGATATCAATATCTTCGCCCTGGTTGCCATCGGTTTGCTGGCAGTAGCGATTATCGGTTTCGTGGTGTTCATTGAGCGTGGTCAGCGTCGTATTGCTGTTCACTACGCCAAGCGTCAGCAGGGCCGCAAGGTCTTCGCTGCGCAGACCAGCCACTTGCCGCTGAAGGTGAACATGGCCGGTGTTATTCCGGCTATTTTCGCGAGCAGCATTTTGCTGTTCCCGGCTTCGTTGGGTGCCTGGTTCGGTCAGTCTGAAGGTATGGGCTGGTTGCAGGACATCTCGCAGTCGATCGCTCCTGGTCAGCCGTTGAATATTCTGCTGTTTAGTGCAGGGATTATTTTCTTCTGCTTCTTCTATACGGCGTTGATGTTCAATCCGAAAGACGTAGCGGAAAACCTGAAGAAGTCCGGTGCCTTTATTCCGGGCATCCGTCCAGGTGAGCAGTCTGCGCGCTACATTGATGGCGTTCTGACTCGCTTGACCATGTTCGGTGCTCTTTACATGACGGCCGTCTGCCTGTTGCCCCAGTTCCTGGTGGTTGCAGCCAACGTACCGTTCTACCTTGGCGGGACCTCGTTGCTGATCGTCGTCGTGGTTGTGATGGACTTCATGTCCCAAGTACAATCGCACCTCGTTTCGCACCAGTACGAATCCCTGATGAAGAAAGCCAACCTGAAGGGTTACGGCAGCGGCATGCTGCGCTGACCCATAAGGTTCGAGGAGTTGGTGATGAAAGTTCGTGCATCGGTGAAAAAGCTGTGCCGTAACTGCAAGATTATTCGCCGCGAAGGTGTTGTTCGAGTAATTTGCAGCGCGGAACCGCGTCACAAACAGCGCCAAGGCTGAGTGTGATTGTGCTTCAAGCCCGGCAGCTAGTGCGCTGCCGGGTTGATTATTTGTTATTACAGCGATATTATCTCGCGCCCTATTTCTTGGCTTCCGGGGCGTAGGTAGCTGTCAATTGGAGTCCCACTGAATGGCCCGTATTGCAGGCGTTAACATTCCAGATAACAAGCATACTGTTATCTCGCTGACCTACATCTATGGTGTTGGTCGCACTACTGCACAGAAAATTTGTGCAGAGACTGGGGTAAACCCAGCAGCAAAGATCAAAGATCTGAGCGACGAGCAGATTGAACAGCTGCGTGGCGAAGTGGCGAAGTTCACCACTGAAGGTGACCTGCGTCGCGAAATCAACATGAAAATCAAGCGCTTGATGGACCTCGGTTGCTATCGCGGTCTGCGTCATCGTCGCGGTCTTCCAGTGCGCGGTCAGCGTACCAAGACCAACGCGCGTACCCGTAAAGGTCCGCGTAAGCCGATCCGCAAGTAATCGCCCCAGCGAATCGACAGGAATTTAATCATGGCAAAACCTGCTGCTCGTCCTCGTAAAAAAGTTAAAAAGACAGTGGTTGATGGCATCGCCCACATCCATGCATCTTTTAACAACACCATCGTGACCATCACCGACCGTCAAGGTAACGCTCTTTCCTGGGCTACCTCCGGTGGTTCGGGTTTCCGCGGTTCCCGCAAGTCCACCCCGTTTGCTGCTCAGGTAGCTGCTGAACGTGCTGGTCAAGCTGCGCTGGAATACGGCCTGAAAAACCTCGACGTCAACGTCAAAGGTCCAGGTCCAGGTCGTGAATCCGCAGTCCGCGCTTTGAACGGCTGTGGCTACAAGATCGCCAGCATCACCGACGTGACGCCAATCCCGCACAACGGGTGCCGTCCGCCGAAGAAGCGCCGCGTGTAATCCAGGAGATTGTAAAGAATGGCTCGTTACATTGGTCCAAAATGCAAACTCGCTCGTCGCGAAGGCACCGATCTCTTCCTGAAGAGCGGCGTGCGCGCGATCGAATCGAAGTGCAACATTGAAGCAGCACCTGGTATCCACGGCCAACGCCGCGGTCGCCAGTCCGACTACGGCACCCAACTGCGTGAAAAGCAGAAGGTCCGTCGTATCTACGGCGTTCTCGAGCGTCAATTCAGCGGCTACTACAAAGAAGCAGCTGGCAAGAAAGGTGCAACCGGTGAGAACCTGCTGCAACTGCTCGAATGCCGTCTGGACAACGTTGTATACCGTATGGGCTTTGGTTCGACTCGTGCCGAATCCCGTCAGCTGGTATCGCACAAGTCGATCAGCGTAAACGGTCAGACCGTTAACGTTCCGTCCTACCAGGTTCGTGCTGGTGACGTGGTCGCTGTTCGCGAGAAAGCAAAAAATCAACTTCGCATTGTCCAAGCTCTCGATCTGTGTGCCCAACGTGGCCGCGTAGAATGGGTAGAAGTAGACACTGAGAAGAAGTCGGGCGTTTTCAAGAACGTTCCAGCTCGCAGTGATCTGTCCGCCGACATCAACGAAAGCCTGATTGTCGAGCTCTACTCCAAGTAAGGGCTAGAAAATAGGTGCATCCATGCAGATTTCGGTAAATGAGTTCCTGACACCCCGCCACATTGATGTGCAGGTTGTCAGTCCAACCCGCGCCAAGATCACTCTCGAGCCTCTCGAGCGTGGTTTCGGCCATACCCTGGGCAACGCGCTGCGCCGCATCCTGTTGTCCTCAATGCCCGGCTGTGCAGTAGTCGAGGCCGAGATTGACGGTGTGCTCCACGAGTACAGCGCCATCGAAGGTGTACAGGAAGACGTAATTGAAATCCTGTTGAACCTTAAAGGTCTGGCTATCAAGCTGCACGGTCGTGACGAAGTTACGCTGACCTTGTCGAAGAAGGGTTCGGGGGTGGTTACCGCTGCCGATATTCAGCTGGATCATGATGTCGAGATCGTTAATCCCGATCACGTAATCGCTAACCTGGCGTCTAACGGCGCCCTGAACATGAAGCTCGTAGTAGCTCGTGGTCGTGGTTATGAACCGGCAGACTCGCGTCAGAGCGATGAAGACGAAAGCCGCAGCATCGGTCGCTTGCAGCTTGACTCTTCGTTCAGCCCGGTTCGCCGTATCGCATACGTGGTGGAAAACGCCCGTGTCGAGCAGCGTACTAACCTGGACAAGCTGGTTATTGATCTGGAAACCAACGGTACTCTGGATCCTGAAGAGGCTATTCGCCGCGCTGCAACCATCCTGCAACAGCAGTTGGCTGCGTTCGTCGACCTCAAGGGTGACAGTGAACCAGTGGTTGTCGAGCAGGAAGACGAGATCGATCCGATCCTGCTTCGCCCGGTTGACGATCTGGAACTGACTGTACGTTCGGCTAACTGCCTTAAGGCGGAAAACATTTACTACATCGGTGACCTGATTCAGCGTACCGAAGTGGAACTGTTGAAGACTCCGAACCTGGGCAAGAAATCCTTGACTGAAATCAAGGACGTTCTGGCCTCCCGCGGTCTGTCCCTCGGCATGCGCCTCGACAACTGGCCGCCTGCAAGTCTTAAGAAGGACGACAAGGCGACTGCCTGATCGTCGTAATCACCGAACGTAGTGTTTGGTAAGGAATGAACCATGCGTCATCGTAAAAGTGGTCGTCACCTGAGCCGCACCAGCTCGCACCGCAAGGCCATGTTCCAAAACATGGCGGTGTCGCTGTTCGAGCACGAGCTGATCAAAACGACTCTGCCAAAAGCCAAAGAACTGCGCCGCGTTGCCGAGCCGCTGATCACTCTGGCCAAGACAGACAGCGTTGCTAACCGTCGTCTGGCTTTCGACCGTACTCGTTCGAAAGCTATCGTTGGTAAGCTCTTCAACGACCTGGGCAAGCGTTACGCTACCCGTGAGGGTGGCTACCTGCGCATCCTCAAGTGCGGTTTCCGCGCTGGCGACAACGCGCCTATGGCGTACGTCGAGTTGGTTGATCGTGCTACTGCTGGCGAAGCTGTATCCGCCGAGTAAGACGTCAGTCTGAAACAAGGAACCGGGCCTAGTGCCCGGTTTTTTGTGCCTGTAAGAAATGTACCTTCGTATAATCCTTGAATCCTTCCCCTTGTCATATTATCGGTTTGGGGGCTGATCATTAGTTTTTATCTATCGATGTCTGCAAGTTAATGAATTTGTAGGTGTAACATTGATGATCAATACTCCTTCTCAGCCGATAGCCGGCAGTTCAAGACCGACAGAGGAAGGAAGATCGCATGAGCCAAAACAAAACGCTTACCACCGCCAGTGGCGCTCCTGTTGCCGATAACCAGAATTCCCGTTCCGCCGGCCCTCGTGGCCCGCTGCTGCTCGACGATTTTCATCTGATCGAGAAGCTTGCCCACTTCAACCGTGAAAATATCCCTGAGCGCCGTGTGCACGCCAAAGGCTCGGGTGCCTACGGTACGTTCACCGTGACGCGCGATATCACTCAATACACCAGCGCGAAGCTGTTTGAGGCAGTCGGCAAGCAAACCCCGACTTTCCTGCGGTTTTCCACCGTGGGCGGTGAGCGTGGTTCGGCCGATACCGAGCGTGATCCGCGTGGCTTTGCCTTGAAGTTTTACACCGAGGAAGGCAACTGGGACATCGTCGGCAACAACACGCCTGTGTTCTTCATTCGCGATCCACTGAAGTTTCCGGACTTTATCCACACCCAGAAGCGTTTGCCACAAAGCAACCTGAAGAGTGCCCAGGCGATGTGGGACTTCTGGTCGCATTCGCCCGAGGCGTTGCACCAGGTCACCATCCTGTTCTCCGACCGGGGTATCCCTGACGGATACCGTCACATGCACGGCTTCGGCAGCCACACGTACAGCCTCATCAACGCTCAAGGCGAGCGCCACTGGGTGAAGTGGCACTACAAGACCAAACAGGGGATCAAGAACCTTGCTCCTGCCGAGGCTGCGCGCCTGGCGGGTACTGATCCGGATTACGCCCAGCGCGACTTGTTCAATGCCATCGAACAGGGGGATTTCCCGAAGTGGCGCGTGTGCATTCAGATCATGAGCGAGGCTCAGGCGGCGGCGCATTACGAGAATCCGTTTGATGTGACCAAAACCTGGTCGCAAAAAGAGTTTCCACTGATTGAAGTCGGAGAGCTGGAGCTCAATCGCAATCCGCAGAACTACTTCGCGGAAGTCGAACAGGCGGCGTTCGGTCCCAGCAATATGGTGCCCGGCGTTGGTCTGTCGCCGGATCGCATGCTGCAAGGGCGGGTGTTCGCCTACGCGGATGCTCACCGCTACCGTGTCGGCACCAACCACCAACAGTTGCCAGTCAACGCTCCACGCAGTCCGGTCAACACCTACCAGCGCGATGGCTCGATGGCCTTTGGCAGCAATGGCGGTGCGGCGCCGAACTACGAGCCGAACAGCTACGTCGAGTCGCCGAAGCAGGCACCTCGTTACGCAGAGCCCGCGTTGGCCCTCAGCGGTGCGGCCGATCGTTACGACCACCGCGAAGACACTGATTACTACAGTCACGCCGGCGCGTTGTTCCGCTTGATGTCTGAACAGCAGAAATCGCTGCTGGTCAGCAACATCGCCGGTGCGATGGCGGGGGTGTCGAGTGATGTGGTTGATCGCCAGCTGCAACATTTCTACAAGGCTGACCCGGCGTATGGAGAAGCAATCGCAAAGCTGCTCAACGTACAGCTTAACGAAGTCTAAATGAGAAGCAGAACCGCCCTTGTTTTGGCGGTTTTTGCGTTATTTCAGCTGGTTTTCTCAGAATATCTTCGCTTTTATTGCGTCTTGCGAGTGACGATACGGGCATGTTGGTTCAAACTACAACTTTCAAGCAGGGAGATGTAGGGCGATGCAAGGCCACCCAGATGTGATCGATTACCTCAACACGTTGCTGACCGGCGAACTGGCCGCGCGTGATCAATATTTCGTTCATTCGCGGATGTATGAGGACTGGGGTTTCACCAAGCTCTACGAACGAATCAACCACGAGATGGAAGAGGAAGCAGGGCATGCTGATGCCTTGATGCGCCGGATTCTGATGCTCGAGGGCACTCCGCGCATGCGTCCGGACGATCTCGATGTCGGCACCACGGTGACCGAGATGCTCGAAGCGGATTTGCGCCTGGAATACAAGGTGCGGGCTGCGCTGTGCAAGGGCATCAAGCTCTGTGAGCAGCACAAGGACTACGTCAGCCGCGAAATGCTGCGGGTTCAACTGCATGACACCGAAGAAGATCATACCTACTGGCTTGAGAAGCAGCTGGGTCTGATCAAGTTGATCGGGCTTGAGAACTACCTGCAATCCCACGCCTGATTCAGTGAATACAAAAAAGCCCCTGTCACCGATGAAGTGACAGGGGCTTTTTCATGGCGCCCGGTTAAGCCCGGTCACGCTCCAGCAGCGGTTTGAGGTAGTAGCCGGTGTGAGACTGCTTCAGCTCTGACACTTCCTCCGGTGTACCGACGGCGATGATCTGCCCGCCCTTGGAACCACCCTCCGGACCGAGGTCCACCAGCCAGTCGGCGGTCTTGATCACGTCCAGGTTGTGCTCGATGACCACCACGGTGTTGCCGTGGTCACGCAGGCGATGCAGCACGTCCAGCAGTTGCTGAATGTCCGCGAAGTGCAGCCCGGTGGTCGGTTCATCTAGGATGTACAGGGTCTTGCCGGTATCACGCTTGGACAATTCGCGGGACAGTTTCACCCGCTGCGCCTCACCTCCGGAGAGTGTGGTCGCCGATTGCCCCAGCTTGATGTACGACAGGCCGACGTCCATCAACGTTTGCAGCTTGCGCGCCAGGGCCGGTACGGCATCGAAGAACTCCCGCGCTTCCTCGATGGTCATCTCGAGGGTCTCGTGGATGCTCTTGCCCTTGTACTTGATCTCCAGGGTTTCGCGGTTGTAGCGCTTGCTCTTGCACACGTCGCACGGCACGTAGATGTCCGGCAGGAAGTGCATCTCGACCTTGATCAGACCGTCGCCCTGGCAGGCTTCACAACGCCCGCCCTTGACGTTGAAGGAGAAACGCCCCGGGCCGTAGCCCCGGGAGCGGGACTCCGGCACACCGGCGAACAGCTCGCGGATCGGCGTGAACAGTCCGGTATAGGTCGCCGGGTTGGAGCGTGGCGTACGGCCGATCGGGCTCTGGTCGATGTCGACGACCTTGTCCAGGTGTTCCAGGCCCTTGATGCTGTCGTGGGCGGCCGCCTCAAGCGTCGTTGCGCCGTTCAGCGCGGTGGCGCTCAACGGGAACAGCGTGTTGTTGATCAGCGTCGATTTACCGGAGCCGGATACGCCGGTCACACAGGTCAGCAGGCCGATCGGAATCTCCAGGTCGACATTGCGCAGGTTGTTGCCGCGCGCGCCCTTGAGCGACAGCGTCAGCTTCTTGTTGCGCGGCGTACGTTTGGCCGGGACTTCGATTTTCACCCGGCCCGACAGGTATTTGCCCGTCAGCGAGTCCGGATGCGCCATGACCTCGGCCGGTGTGCCTTCGGCGACGATATGCCCGCCGTGCACGCCGGCGCCCGGGCCGATGTCCACCACGTAGTCGGCCAGGCGAATGGCGTCTTCGTCGTGCTCGACCACGATCACCGTGTTACCGATATCGCGCAGGTGCTTGAGGGTGCCCAGCAGCCGGTCGTTATCGCGCTGATGCAGGCCGATGGAAGGTTCGTCGAGGATGTACAGGACACCCACCAGGCCGGCGCCAATCTGGCTGGCCAGGCGAATGCGCTGGGCCTCGCCACCGGACAGGGTGTCGGCACTGCGGTCCAGCGACAGGTAGTCGAGGCCGACGTTGACCAGAAATTGCAGGCGTTCGCGGATTTCCTTGAGGATCTTGTCGGCAATTTCGCCACGACGACCGGTCAGCTTGAGCCCGCCAAAATAATCGGACGCATCGCCGATCGGCAGGTTGGTCACCGCCGGCAGGGTTTTCTCGCCGACCCACACGTGCCGCGCCTCGCGGCGCAGGCGGGTGCCGCGGCAGTCCGGGCATGACTGGGTACTGAGGAACTTGGCCAGCTCCTCGCGCACCGATGCCGATTCGGTTTCGCGGTAACGGCGCTCCAGGTTCGGCACGATGCCTTCGAACGGGTGCGAGCGTTTGACGATGTCGCCACGGTCGTTCAGGTATTTGAAGTCGACGTTTTGCGAACCGCTGCCGTGCAGGATGAATTTCTGTTGGTCGGCGGGCAGTTCGTTGAACGGCACTTCCAGGCTGAACTTGTAGTGCGCGGCCAGCGAGCCGAGCATCTGGAAGTAATAGACGTTGCGCCGGTCCCAGCCACGAATCGCCCCTTCGGCCAGGGTCAGTTCGCCGTTGACCAGACGCTTGATGTCGAAGAATTGCTTTACCCCCAGACCGTCACAGGTCGGGCAGGCGCCGGCCGGGTTGTTGAAGGAGAACAGCTTGGGTTCCAGCTCACTGATCGCGTGGCCGCAGATCGGACAGGCGAAGCGTGCGGAGAAGATCATCTCCTCACCCGGCTCGTCGTCCATCGGCGCTACCAGGGCGATGCCGTCCGCCAGTTTCAGCGCGGTTTCGAAGGATTCGGCCAGGCGTTGTTGCAGGTCGGCGCGAACCTTGAAACGGTCGACCACGACATCAATGGTGTGTTTTTTCTGCTTGTCGAGCTTGGGTGCTTCGTCCAGCTCATAGAGCTTTCCGTTGATCCGGGCACGGACGAACCCCTGGGCGCGCAGTTCTTCGAAAACCGACAGGTGCTCGCCTTTGCGCTCGCGGATGACCGGGGCCAACAGCATCAGTTTGCTGCCCTCCGGTTCGGCGAGGACCAGGTCGACCATCTGGCTGACGGTCTGCGCTTCCAGCGGAATGTCGTGGTCCGGGCAACGGGGAATACCCACGCGAGCATACAGCAGGCGCAGGTAGTCGTAGATTTCGGTAATGGTGCCGACCGTCGAACGCGGGTTGTGCGAGGTGGACTTCTGTTCGATGGAGATCGCCGGCGACAGGCCTTCGATGGTATCGACGTCAGGCTTTTCCATCATCGACAGGAACTGCCGGGCATAAGCCGACAGCGATTCGACGTAGCGGCGCTGGCCTTCGGCGTAAAGGGTGTCGAAAGCCAGCGACGACTTGCCGGAGCCGGACAGGCCGGTGATGACGATCAGCTTGTCCCGTGGCAGGGTCAGGTCGATGTTCTTCAGGTTGTGGGTTCGAGCCCCACGAATCAGGATCTTGTCCAAGGTGGCCTCGCTCGGCGGGCGTCGAAAACGTAGGAGTATACGGCCAAATACTGGATGGATGCACACTATCAAACGAGAGGGTTACTGTCTTACATGAAGAGTGTGTCAGCAATGCGCGTCAAAGCGTCGCGATATACCCCGCCAATCGATGGGACTGGTAGAATCGCCGCCGGTTCACATGAGGTTTTTCCATGCACGATCCCCACAGCGAGCGCATGAGTGGTAGCGAGACCCGCGCGGCAAGCGGTCTGGCCCTGGTGTTCGCCTTCCGTATGCTTGGCATGTTCATGGTGTTGCCGGTACTGGCGACCTATGGGATGGATCTGGCCGGTGCCACTCCGGCCCTGATCGGCCTGGCGATTGGCGCTTATGGCCTGACCCAGGCGGTCTTCCAGATTCCGTTCGGTTTCATTTCCGACCGCATCGGCCGTCGCCCGGTGATTTACCTGGGCTTGATCGTCTTTGCCCTCGGCAGCCTGCTGGCCGCCAATGCCGATTCGATCTGGGGCGTGATCGCCGGGCGAATCCTGCAGGGTGCCGGGGCGATTTCCGCTGCGGTCATGGCCTTGCTGTCCGACCTGACCCGCGAGCAGCACAGGACCAAGGCCATGGCCATGATCGGCATGACCATCGGCCTGTCGTTTGCGGTGGCCATGGTCGTCGGCCCGCTGCTGACCCGCGCGTTCGGGTTGTCCGGGTTGTTCCTGGCCACCGGCGGCATGGCGCTGTTCGGCATCGTGATCGTGATGTTCATGGTGCCGCGCTCCACCGGCCCGTTGCAGCACCGTGAGTCCGGAGTCGCGCGCCAGGCATTGATGCCGACCCTCAAGCATCCCGACCTGCTGCGCCTGGACCTGGGCATTTTTGTCTTGCACGCAATGTTGATGTCCAGCTTCGTCGCCTTGCCCCTGGCGCTGGTCGAAAAAGCCGGGTTGCCCAAAGAGCAGCACTGGTGGGTGTACCTGACCGCGCTGCTGATTTCTTTCTTCGCCATGATCCCGTTCATTATCTACGGCGAGAAGAAACGCAAAATGAAACGAGTTTTACTCGGCGCCGTCGTGACGTTGATGCTCACTGAGCTATTCTTCTGGCAGTTCGGCGACAGCTTGCGGTCTCTGGTGATCGGTACGGTGGTGTTCTTCACCGCGTTCAATCTGCTGGAAGCTTCACTGCCGTCGCTGATCAGCAAGGTTTCACCGGCAGGCGGCAAGGGCACGGCGATGGGGGTTTATTCCACCAGCCAGTTCCTCGGCTCGGCACTGGGGGGAATCCTCGGTGGCTGGCTGTTCCAGCATGGCGGTCTGTCGGTTGTGTTCCTCGGATGCGCCGCTCTCGCTGCCCTCTGGCTGGCCTTTGCTGTTACCATGCGCGAACCTCCCTACGTCACAAGCCTGCGCTTGCCGTTGTCGCCCGAGGCGATCCGCGAAGCGGGTCTGGTCGAGCGCCTGAAGGCGGTCGTAGGGGTAACAGATGCAGTCATCGTCGCGGAAGAGGCGGCGATTTACATCAAACTGGACACCGAACTATTGGATCGCACCACCCTTGAGCGCCTGGTGAACAACCCGGCCGGGGCAGCGTGCGTAGCCTAGGAGAACGTTATGGCCCGTGGGGTTAACAAAGTCATATTGGTCGGCACTTGCGGCCAGGATCCCGAAGTTCGCTACTTGCCTAACGGTAACGCCGTGACCAACCTGAGTCTGGCGACCAGCGAACAGTGGACCGACAAGCAAACCGGTCAGAAAGTCGAAAAGACCGAATGGCACCGTGTATCGATGTTCGGCAAGGTTGCAGAAATCGCCGGCGAATACCTGCGTAAAGGTTCACAGGTGTACATCGAAGGCAAGCTGCAGACCCGTGAGTGGGAAAAAGACGGTATCAAGCGTTACACCACCGAAATCGTGGTCGACATGCAAGGCACCATGCAACTGCTGGGCGGCCGTCCACAGGGCGACCAGCAGGGCCAGGGCGGCGGTAACAACTACCAGCAATCCGCTCCGCGCCAGCAGGCTCCACGTCCTGCTCCGCAACAGCAGCCACAGCGTCCGGCCCCTCAACAGGCCGCTCCGCAACCGGCTCCGGATTTCGACAGCTTTGATGACGATATTCCGTTCTAAAGCAGCTGCAAGCCTCAAGCTACAAGCAGCAAGCTGACAAAACAAAACCCGCACTTCGGTCTGAAGTGCGGGTTTTTTTATGGGCGGTGAAAGTTAACTGCAGACTCAGGCCGCGAGGAACTCGTCGGCCGACACCACACTGGCATAGGCAAATGCCAGGGCCGCCATGAACGCCGCATGAACCTGGGCCGCCGGGACCGACACGCCATTGAATTCCAGGTCACGGGTAGCGCAGGCGTCGTGGATCACGGTCACCGTGTAGCCGAAGTCAGCCGCCGCACGGGTGATGCCGTCGACGCACATGTGGCTCATGCTACCCACGATCACCAGTTCCTTGATGCCTTGCTCGTCGAGGATCGATTTCAGCTCGGTTTCGCGGAACGAGTTGACGAAGTGCTTGAGCACCACCGGTTCGTCAGCGCGGTTGATCACTTTGGGGTGCAGCTTCGCGCCTTCGGAGTTCGGGGTGAAGAACGGCGCCTCTGCGGAGGTGAATTCGTGGCGGATGTGCACCACCGGATCACCGGCATCACGGAAGGCCTTGATCAGGCGGACGGCGTTGTCGGCGGCGGCATCGGCGTCGACCAGTGGCCACTTGCCTTGGGGGAAGTAGTCGTTCTGGATATCGACTACGATGAGCGCTTGCTTGGCCATGACTGTTTCCTCGAAGTGTGTTTGGTGTGGAATGAAGTATTGGCGCTGGCAGGCGGTCCGGGGATTGGCCGCACCGACAATAAGAGGGGGAAAACTGACAATGGACGCAGAAAGGGCAATCGCCGAACTCGGTGTGCTGATCTATCCCGGCGCGCAGATGGCGGCGGTGCATGGCTTGACGGACTTGTTCGGGGTGGCGAACCGGATCGCTGCTGAACATCAGTCTGCACAGTTGCCGCTGCTGCGGGTCAGCCATTGGCAGGTCGAGGGTGATCAGCCGCCGGTCCGGGTCTTCGACAGCCTTCCCGGCCCGCAGCGTGCCTTGGTGGCCGTGTTGATCCCGCCATCGATTGCCGGTTTTTCCGAGGGCCAGGCGCCACAGGGCTTGATCCGCTGGTTGCGCGAGCAACATGCCAGCGGCGCGACACTGGGCGGGGTTTGCGTGGGCTCGATCCTGTTGGCTGAAAGCGGTCTGCTCGACGGTCGCAGCGCCACCACCCACTGGACCTCGGCCAAGAGTTTTGCCGAACGTTATCCGGCGATACGACTCAAGGCCGATACACCGATTGTCGATGACGGCGACCTGATCACCACCGCCGGACTGATGGCGTGGTCGGAACTGGGTTTGCGCCTGGTCAACCGGTTGCTGGGACCGAGCATTGCCACAGGTACCGCGCGTTTTCTGGTGGTGGAACACAGCGACAGCGCCAGCGAGTGCGGCAGCAATTTTGCGCCGATCCTCAGTCATGGCGATGCGGCGATCCTCAAGGTGCAACACTGGCTGCAAAGCACCGGGGCGACCGATGTATCGCTGACGGCGATGGCCGAAAAGGCAGGGCTGGAAGAGCGCACCTTCCTGCGACGTTTCCGTTCGGCCACCGGCCTCAAACCCACCGAATACTGTCAGCATCTACGAGTCGGCAAGGCCCGGGAAATGCTCGAGTTCACCAACGGCACCATCGACCATATTGCCTGGACCGTGGGTTATCAGGACCCCGGCGCGTTTCGCGCGACATTCAAGAAAATCACCGGGCTGGCGCCGAGTGATTATCGGATGCGGTTCGGGGTGAGCCCTGGATCGGTTGCACGGTAGTCACATCACACCCGATCTCCTGTGGGAGCGAGCTTGCTCGCGATGAGGGCATGACATTCAACATTGATGTGTCTGGAACACCGCTATCGCGAGCAAGCTCGCTCCCACAGGGTCGGGTGTGTGGGCTGGAGTCGTGCAAAATGCCGGAGTATCAAAGGGCGTCGTGCAGAATAAAACAGGCCCCATGCCATCACTTTCTACGCAACGGGCTGATTTAAAACCCCTCTTTGCGTAACGGGCTTTGGCCTGATCCCTGCACCCCCTTCAACTACATTCATCAAGCGTCGATTGAAGGGGGATGCATGACCCCAACAAACCGCAAGAAACTGGTGGTTGCCCATTCGGTACGCGCCGACGCGCCGCTGCACGAAGTCGAGACCAACCGCGCGCTGGCGCGCTGGCTGGCGCAGATAATGGGACTCAAGTACGGCGGCAGCTACGATCCGCAATTGCACGACGGTCGCGACCTCTACCTGTTGCCGACCCAGACGCTGGTGGGCGCTGAGGCTGCCCGGCAACTGGGGGTCAAGGGACCGGAGGATTTGTGGGGGGGGTATGTCGACCATGATTTCATCTGCACCAAAGCCATCAGTCATGGGCTGCTCAACCACCATGCCCATGCGCCGCCAGGCTGGGCTCCCTTGTTTTCCCAGCGGGTACGCAGCGTCGTACTCGACGGTCTCAGCGTGTTCTGCCTGAAGGATGCTCGCCCGGCGGCGGAACATCTGTTGTACACCGGGCCGATCCGCCTGAAGCCGATACACGCTTGCGCCGGACGTGGTCAGGAAGTGATCCAGAACCTCGACGAGTTCGATGAAATCCTGGCCAGGCCCGAGGCTGACGCGACCTTCACCGAAGGCGTGGTGCTGGAACAGGATCTTGATCAGGTGATTACCCACAGCGTCGGCCAGAGTTTCATCGGTGACAAGGTGCTGAGTTACTGCGGTGATCAATACTTGACCAAGGACGCCGAGGGCGAGGAAGTGTATGGCGGCTCGAACCTGTTGGTGGTGCAGGGCAGTTATGACGATTTACTGAAGCTGGACCTGGCCGATGACGTGCGCATGGCTATCAAGCAGGCGCAGGTGTTCGACAGCGCCGCGGATGAAGCCTATCCGCGTTTCTATGCGTCACGGCGCAACTACGACATCGCTCAGGGCATTGATAGCGGCGGCAAACAGCGTAGCGGTGTGCTCGAACAATCCTGGCGCATGGGCGGTGCGAGCAGTGCCGAGGTGGCGGCTTTGCAGCGTTTCGTCAACCATCCGGGGATGCGCGCGATTCGTGTGTCTTCGGTGGAAACCTACATCGATCAGCCGCTGCCGGCAGATGCCATCGAGGTGTATCGCGGGCCGGCGCAAAGCAGTGACTTTCTTCTCAAGTACGTAACGGTTAAATCCTATGACGGCTAGAAGCGAATCCATTCAGATCGACATCGATAACGAACAGATGAGCGGGACTTTCCTGAGCCCCAAATCGAAAGTCCCCGGCGTACTCTTCGTGCACGGTTGGGGTGGCAGTCAGGAGCGGGACCTGGAACGCGCCAAAGGCATCGCCGGTTTGGGTTGTGTATGCCTGACCTTCGACCTGCGCGGGCACACCGGCGGCACCGGCATTCCCTTGTCCCGGGTGACCCGGGAGGACAATCTGCGCGACCTGCTGGCAGCCTATGACCGCTTGCTCGCGCACCCGGCCCTCGATACTTCGGCGATTGCCGTGGTCGGCACCAGTTATGGGGGTTATCTGGCCTCGATTCTGACTTCGCTGCGGCCGGTGCGCTGGCTGGCGCTGCGGGTGCCGGCGCTGTACCGCGACGAGCAGTGGCACACGCCGAAACGCGACCTGGACAAGCTGGATCTGCGTGATTACCGAGGCACCCTGGTGCGGGCCGACGGCAACCGGGCCTTGCATGCCTGCTCGCAATTCCGTGGGGATGTCCTGCTGGTGCAGTCCGAGACCGACGACTATGTGCCCCACGCGACGATCATGAGCTACCGGGCGGCCTGCCAGCAGACGCACTCAATGACCCACCGCATCATCGACGGCGCCGACCACGCCTTGAGCGACCCGGTTTCCCAACAGGCCTACACCTCGATCCTCGTCGACTGGATCACCGAGATGGTGGTCGGGGAGCGGTTGAGCATTATTCAATCGTCCTGATATCGGGATGTTCTTGCGGGCCTCATCGCGGGCAAGCCCGCTCCCACAGGGATCGAGGGTGTACATAGAATCTGCATCCACCAGCAGACCCTGTGGGAGCGGGCTTGCCCGCGATGGCGGACTAGCAGACACCACAGATCACTTGGGTTTCCTTGAGATTCGTAACGACTTGGCCTTGGCCTCCACCAACAGGTACATCACCAGGGTAATCAACAACGGCAGGATGAAATAAATCGCCCGATAGGCCAGCAGCCCCGCCACCAGGCTGCCCCGCGAAACCTCGTGTTGCAGCAGCGCCACGAACACCGCCTCGAGCACGCCGAGCCCGGCCGGGATGTGGGTGATGACCCCGGCGATGGCGCTGATCAACAGCACGCCCAGCACCAGTGGATAGTCCAGTTTGCTCGGCAGCAAGGTGAAGATCACCGCCGCCATCAGCGACCAGTTCAGCGCCCCGAGGGCCAGTTGCAGCACTGCCATGCGCAGGGACGGGAGGTCGATTTCGATGCCGCGAATCGCCCACTCCCGACGTTTGGCAAAGCGGCATGCCGCCAGGTAGCCGGCGCTCAGCAGCAACAACAAGACCCCTACGCCTTGCAGCGCACTGCTGCTGAGCTTCCAGCCCGGCGGCATGCGCACCAGCCCGCTGCTGAACACAGCGCCGGCAATGACCATGTAGCCGAACCAGTTGGTCGCCAGGCTCAGGCCAAGGATCTTCGCGATGTTGCTCTTGCTGACCCCGAGCCGCGAATACAACCGGTAGCGCATGGCGATGCCGCCGACCCAGGCGCTCAGGTTCAGGTTGAAGGCATAGCTGATGATCCCCACGGGCAGTATCTGCTTCCACGTCAGGTTCTGGCGGATGTAGGTGCGGCCGATCAGGTCGAAGCAGGCGTATACCAGAAAGCTCACCAGGGTCAGCCCCGACGCAATGATCAGCGTGCGCACCTTGAAATCGGCCAGGTTATCGAACACCTCGTTCCACTCGAGGCGCTGGGCGAGCATCGTGAACAACACGATCAGCATCAGGAAAAACAGCATCGTCAGCGGTCGCTTCCAGCGGCTCCAGTGCGACTTGCCCGGGCTTTTGGCGTCAGTTGCCATGTGGGGCTCAGCGCGGTTCATGGTCAGCGCTCCCGGTCGGAGGGGGGATGGGTTTCAGGCGAGGTTTGTGCGCCGGCAACCAACCGGCCCAAGCCGGGAAATGCCGCAGGAAGTGAAACACCAGAAAACCTATGGTCATGTGCCAGACACGCCCGCGCGGCGCGATGTCGCGAGACATGGCCTTGCAATGGTTGTCGCTGAGGTCTTCCAGGCGATCGAACAGAACTCGATTGAAGCCACGGTCGCGGATCAGCACGTTGGCTTCCAGATTCATCGACAGGCTCAACGGGTCGAGGTTGCTGGAGCCGACGGTGCTCCAGTCTTCATCCACCAATGCGACCTTGCCATGCAGCGGGCGGTCGCAATATTCGTAGATCTTCACTCCGGACCTGAGCAGGTAATCGTAGGTCATGCGTGCGGCGAGTTTGGCCACCAGCATGTCCGGTTGCCCTTGCAGGATCAGCCGCACATCCACACCCCGGCGGGCCGCGTTGCGGATATCGCGCAGCAGGCGGAAGCCGGGAAAGAAGTAGGCATTGGCGATCACCACCCGACGCTTGGCCTGGCGCAACACCTGGCGGTAAACCTCTTCAATGTCGCTCGGGTGTTCACCGTTGTCGCGGTACACCAGACGTACCTGGCCATCGTGATCGCTGAAGGCCAGTTCCGAACGTCGCTGCCGACGGCGTTGCCACCAGTATTTGGCGTGCGCCGGGCGACCGCATTGCAGCAGAGCGAAGTGATGGATGTCGGCCACTGCCGGGCCTTGCACCTCCACGGAATAGTCCTGCTTGGCCTCGGGGCCAAAGTCGGCAAGGTGATCGGCAGAAAAGTTGATCCCGCCGATGAAGGCAATGCTGCCGTCCACTACCACTATCTTGCGGTGCAGGCGCCGGAACCAGTTGGTACGGATGCCCAGGCGTTTCGGCGCAGGATCGAACATTTGCAGGTGCACGCCGGCGGCGGTCAGTGCGGTGAGGAACCCGGTACTCAATTCGCCACAGCCAAAGCCGTCGAGGCTGACGGTGGTGCGCACGCCGCGTTGAGCGGCTTCGATCAGGATCTGTTGCAGTTCATTGCCAACCTTGTCCTCGAACAGAATGAAGGTTTCCAGCAGGATTTCACGTTGAGCCTGGCGCAGGGCGTCAAATACCCGAGGAAAATACGCCTCGCCGTTTTCCAGCAACTCGACGCGATTGCTGCCTTGCCAGCCGTATTCGACGTCGACCGCTGTCGGCTCGCGGATCGGTGGAGCGGGGATGTGATCCAGCGTGGTTTTTTCCATCGACTGGCTGCTCATAACTCGATCTCCACCGACAGCGGGACGTGGTCGGACAGGTGCGACCAGGGGCGACTGGTCAGCACTTGCGGATGGCTGGCCTTGAGGTTGCGCAGGTAGATGCGGTCCAGGCGCAGTGCCGGCAGGCGCGCGGGGAAACTGCGCGCCGGTTTGCCGTGGTGCGCGGCGAAGGCTTCGCGCAGACCGCAGGGTTTGAGCAACGCATCGGCGCGCTGACGCCAGTCATTGAAGTCCCCGGCGACGATCACCGGGGCATCGGCAGGCAGGGCGTCCAGGCGCTGGGCGAGCAGCTTCAGTTGCGCCGTGCGGTGACTTTCGCGCAGCCCCAGGTGCACGCAAATGGCATGCACTTCCTGGCCGTCGCCGGGCAGGCGCAACACACAATGCAGGATCCCGCGGTTTTCGTGACCGCTGATGGACACGTCGAGATTGTCGTGGCGGATGATCTGGAATTTCGACAACAGCGCGTTGCCGTGATCACCTGCCGGATACACCGCATTGCGGCCATAGGCGAACTGCGGCCACAGGGTGTCGGCGAGGAACTCGTATTGCGGCATCGCCGGCCAGTTGGTGTAGCGCTTGGGGTGGTGCTCGTGGGTGCCGTGGACTTCCTGCAAAAACACCACATCGGCAGATACGCTGCGCACCGCTTCACGAAGTTCCGGCAGGATGAAACGCCGGTTGAGCGCGGTGAAACCTTTATGGGTGTTGACCGTCAGCACCGTGAAACGGCTAACGGTCGTATTGATGGGCGTTTGTTCGTCGGTGACACCGACCGGCTCGGGAATGCTCATGGCAACACACCCTCGGCGGCAGGCTCGCCGGGGACGGTGGCGGGGTTTTTATCCAGATGCAGACGCTCCAGTAAATGGCGTGCGTCGAAGGGGGCGCGGACTTTGATGTCGTTGTCGAAATAACAGAACACTTCCCGGGATGTGCGTGCCTTTGGCTTCTGCCGGGGCGCGATCAATTGTGGATCAGCCGGTTGTTGGCCGTGATGCCAGGCTTCGATTCGTTCGCCCCAGCGTTTCAATGCTTGTGGGGTATAACCGCTGGCGTAGAGCGCCTCGGCACCATGCAGGCGCAGGTAGACGAAGTCGCTGGTGATGTCTTCGCGGTACGGCCATTTGCCTGCGGTGTCGGCGATGACCAGGGCCGTGTTGTAGCGCTTGAGCAAGCACACGAACAGCGGATCGACAAAGCTTTCATGGCGGATTTCCACGGCATGACGCAAGGGCTGCTTTTTGTAAGCCTTGAGGCTGGCGTGGCCGTTGACGTGAGCATCGTGCTGGCGGGCGAGGGCGGCAGCCTGTTGGGTATCATGGGGCAGTTGGTCGAGAAAGGATTCGAACAACTCGGCATCGAACTTGAAACTGGGCGGGAATTGCCAGAGGATCGGGCCGAGTTTTTCCTTTAGCTCCAGAACCCCGGAAGCAAAAAAGTTCGCCAGCGGCTTGTGGATATCCCGCAGACGCTTGATATGGGTGATGAAGCGTGGGGCCTTGACGCTGAAAACGAAGTCGAACGGGGTTTCGCCGTACCATTGAGCGTAACGTTCGGGCCGCTGCAGGGCATAGAACGATCCATTGATTTCGATGCTGTTGACCGCCCGCGAGGCGAACTGCAACTCGCGTTTCTGGGTCAGCCCCGGGGGGTAGAAATCTCCCCGCCAGGGCGTGTAGCGCCAGCCTGAAATACCGATATGAATCGCCGCCATGTCGCCTCCGGTCTGCCTGCCCTGTCTTAGGGTGACTGCGTGGTGGCGGTGAAAGTTTCGGCGTCGGTACGGACGGTAGAGGTCTTGAACACACCTCTACCCAGGGTTTATCAGTGGCCAGCGATAACGCGCGCGGAGCCCTCAGCCGGCTCGGCGTACACCGGGCCAAGGCGATCAAGACGTCCACTCCACGCCGTCAATGCCAGCGCCACCAGCACCACCAGGCCACCGATCCACGCGGTGTGGATCAACCCCATGTGGGCGACGATCAGGCCCCCGCCCCAGGCGCCAGCGGCAATGCCGAGGTTGAACGCGGCGATGTTCAGGCCGGATGCCACGTCCACGGCATGGGGTGTGTGATGTTCGGCCTGGCGCACCACGTACACCTGCAATCCCGGCACATTACCGAATGCCACGGCGCCCCAGACCAGAACGGTGGCCAGCGCCAGCCAGGGATTGCCGGCCGTGAAGGTCAGCGCGAACAACACGGCGGCGAGTAGGGCAAAAATGATTTTCAAGGCGCTGATCGGACCGCGTTTGTCCGCCAGTTTGCCGCCCCAGATGTTGCCCACGGCCACGGAGATGCCGTAGACCAGCAACACCAGGCTGACGGCGCTGGCGCTGAAGCCGGAGAGGTCCTGAAGTATTGGCGCGAGGAAAGTAAAGGCGGTGAACGTGCCGCCGTAGCCGATGGCCGTCATCGCATACACCAGCAACAGGCGCGGTTGCTTGAGCACCTGCAATTGCTGCAAGAACGACGCGGGCTTGCTGTGGGCGATATTTTTCGGCACGTAGATCAGGCTGCCGATGAAGGCGATGACGCCCAGGGTCGAAACGGCGAGGAAGGTTTCGCGCCAGCCG
Source organism: Pseudomonas sp. B1(2018) (assembly GCF_003097365.1). NCBI lineage: Bacteria > Pseudomonadati > Pseudomonadota > Gammaproteobacteria > Pseudomonadales > Pseudomonadaceae > Pseudomonas > Pseudomonas sp. B1(2018). Next base: position 51,206 of record NZ_PYUK01000024.1, on the reverse strand, counting down.
AAATGCTGGCCGATGAAGGTTCCCAGCGGCACGCCAGTGACCAGCGCCACGGTGAGGCCGGTGAACATGATGGCAATCGCGCTGGCGGCTTTTTCCTTCGGCACTAGACTGGTGGCGATGGTCGAACCGATCGAGAAAAACACCCCGTGGGCCAGGCCGGTGACGATCCGTGCGAGGATCAGCGACTCGTAGCCCGGTGCTTGCCACGCCAGCAGGTTGCCGAGGGTGAACAGCACCATCAACGACAACAGCAGCAACTTGCGCGGAACCTTGCCGGTGAGGGCGGTCAGTACCGGGGCGCCGATGGCAACGCCAAGGGCATACAGGCTGACCAGCAGGCCGGCGGACGGCAGGCTGACGCCGAGGTCGGCGCCAATAGTGGGTAACAGGCCAACGATGACGAACTCGGTCGTCCCGATGGCAAAGGCGCTGAGGGTCAGCGCGAGCAAGGCAATGGGCATGGCTGCAACTCCGGAAGATGATTCGATGGAGCGCAGTGTCGGGATTTTGCTCGTGAGGAAAAATATAGGGATGGACATTTGATATTTGCCTTGGACGCAAAGATCGCAAGAGCGGGTGTTAATCTGTGGCGAGGGAGCTTGCTCCCGCTCGGCTGCGCAGCAGTCGTTAACCCATTGCATGCGGTGTATCAGATGTTTCCGAATGGTAGGTTTTGGGGGCGCTTCGCACCCCAGCGGGAGCAAGCTCCCTCGCCACATGGGGTATCGCCATTCGGCTATCCAGAGCCAATGCCCGAACTTGCCCGGCATTTTTCGATCAGTTCCTTACCGACACAGCCAAAGGAGCGGGTGTTTTGATCAGGCTCAAGACCGCGATACTGCTGGGGGCGTTGCTGTTTGTGGGTAGCGAGCAACTGGAAGCCGCCGCGATACCGGGGCTGCCGGCCGCCGCGACCGCTGCGACGCCGCCAGCCCACCCCGAACCGCTGGTGCAAGGCGGCTTACTGGGGGCCATCAGTTCAAGCATCGACGAGGTCCAGACCAAGCTTGACCTCAACGAAAACCTGCTCGACGCCTGGCGCCTGCGTGCCGACCGCGCGGCCGATGAAGTGGATCAGCTGGTCAATCAGCCTTCGGCCCGCTCGCCCTGGAGCGTCGCTGGCGATTTCCTGATACTGACCTGCGTGTGGGCCGCCGTGTTTGCCTGTCTTTGGCTGCTTGGGCGACTGTTGGCCAAACGCCTGTGCGAACATCGCCTGCTGCTCAGCCGCGAACGCGGCCAGGCCCTGCTCGGTTATGTCTTGCCCTATACCCTTCCGGCGGTAGCCAGCCTGCCCCTGACGATTTATGCCAGCCAGTTTTTGCCGATATCCGCCGGTCGAGCGCTTGCGTTGTGCCTGGCTTATGCCACAAGCGCGGGGATATTTTCCGCGTCCTTGGTGCTGTCGCTGGTGGTGGTGTTCAATGCTGGCCACAAGCGCCGAGCGGTGCAGATTCTCCGTGAGAAGAGTGCCCGGCCATTGTTCGGCATCGGTTTTCTGGTGGCCTTGAGCGATGCCCTGACCAGTCCGCAAATCGCCCATCAACTGGGCAGCAATCTCACCAGCAGCATTGCCGTGTTCACTGGCTTGGCGGCATCGATTTCCTTCGGCTTGCTGGTGATCCGCATGCGCCGCCCGGTCGCTCACGTGATCCGCATCCTGCCGCTGGCCCAGCGTCAAAGCCAGCCGGCATTGCGCGAGACCCTGCGGATATTCTCCGGGCTCTGGTATTGGCCGATCCTGTTGATGGTGCTGGTCTCGATCATCAACCTGATCGGCGTTGGCGCGGACAACCAGAGGGTACTGCGCAGCGCCTTGTTCACCACGGTATTGCTGATTGCCACGGTGTTTCTCAGCACCACGCTGCACCATCTGTTCAAGGCGCGCGGCGAAGCGGACCTGCGCCGCAGCAGCGCCTACAAGGAGCGTTTTCTCAACTTGTCCCACGCCTTGCTGCGCATCGGCATGGCCATTGTGTTCATCGATATCCTCGGGCGGATCTGGGGCGTGTCGCTGTTCGAGTTCGCGGTGAGCAATGCCGTGGGCCGGGCGATCAGTGATTCCCTGAGCCACATCGGTTTGATCCTGCTGGTGACCTGGATGGTCTGGGTGGTGCTCGACACGGCGATTCAGGAAGCCCTGAAACCGCCGACCAACAAGCGCTCGTCACGCCAGCCGAGTACGCGGGTGAAAACCATCCTGCCGCTGCTGCGCAACGCGATCAAAATCATCCTGGTGGTGATCTGCGCGATCACCACCATGGCCAACCTGGGGATCAACGTCGCGCCATTCCTGGCCGGTGCCGGGGTCATCGGCCTGGCAATCGGTTTCGGCTCCCAGCAACTGGTGCAGGATGTGATCACCGGGCTGTTCATCATCATCGAGGACACCCTGTCCATCGGTGATTGGGTGGTGCTTGATTCCGGGCATGCCGGCACGGTCGAAGGCCTGACCATCCGCACCTTGCGCCTGCGCGACGGCAAGGGTTTCGTGCACTCGGTACCGTTCGGGCAGATCAAGGCCGTGACCAACCAGTCGCGGCAATTCGCCTATGCGTTTTTCTCGGTGCAATTCACCTACGACACCGATGTCGACAAGGCCATCGAACTGATCCGCGAGGCCGGGCATTCCATCAGCAACGACCCGTTCCTGCGCTACAACCTGCAAGGGCCGCTGGATGTGTTTGGCGTCGACAGGATGGACCTCAACGGTGTGGTGCTGACGGCGCAATTCCGCACGGTGTCCGGTGGCCAATATGCGGTGAGCCGGGCCTTTAACCAGCGGTTGAAAAAGCTTGTGGATAACTGCCCGTGGGTGAACTTCGCGCAGACTTATCCACAGCAGGCGCTGGTGCCGAGGCATCCGGTTGAAGCGCCACCGGAGGCTGAGCCGGAGCATGCGGCGGTGTTGATGCCGGATCGGCCGCGGTCTCAATAGCCGGTTTTGTACTTGAGGCTTTCAGTGGCTGGTCTGGCCCCATCGTCGGAACGCCGCCCGGAGCAAGCTCGCTCCCACAGTGATCTCTGTTGTGCCAAAAATTTGTATTCACAGAAAATCCCCTGTGGGAGCGAGCTTGCTCGCGATGGGGCCGGTCCAGACGACATTAATGCCGGATCAGTTTGCTGCGCACCTCGGCACTCGCCTGCTGATCCAGCTCCCCCCAAAACTGTTGCTTGCCGGCAATCTCGGCAGCAACCGGCAAACCGTCGCGATACACCAGCCGATTGCTCGCCAGCGCCGGGACTTTCGCACCAGGTAATAGTGTGCCGGCGAGGTTCAGCGGATCGACCCCGCACACCGCGACCAAACTCCCGTCATGGGGCCGACGTCGCATCTCCCGCAGCAATGGAATCGCCTCGGGCAGGGCGAATTGCTCGCCCGCCAGGCCGCTGACAAACCGTCCCCCACGAATCTCGCCGCGTGCCTCCAGGCGATGGAAGGTGCGCAGCAGTTCGCGCCAGCTCGGCAGCCAGTCCGCCTCACGTTCCAGCAAGCGCCAGAACACCACGCCGTAACGATGCAGCAAGGTCATGGCGATGTGTTCCAGGGTCTCGGCCGGCGTCGGTGCGGGACGCTGGTTTTCCACCACAGGGGCCATTGGCGCACGTCGCAACAAGGCCCAGCGCCCGGCGTCGTCCATGCCGCCGATGAATGCACCGCGTCCACGCCGACTGTTGCGCGGCTGGCGCTTGCTGGCCGGGGTGATCAGCGCGCGCAAACCGGCAAAGCTGTCGGCGTTCACCAGCCCCGCACCCACCAGTTCCTGCAGGGCGATTTCCAGTTCCGAACGCAGCAAGTGCGCCTCATGGATCAGCTCGTCGAAAAACAGCGCGCCATGCTGGCTGAGGGCGGCGTGGACCTTTTGCGTTTTCGGCGACAGCTCGCTCACCGGTGTCTGTTCGGTCAAGCCGCTCCAGAGGCCGACCCGGTTGCGCGGCAGCAAGACAATCGGTGTGCTGCGCAATGCGGTGCCGGTGTTTTTGTTTTGCGCAGTCAGGCGCGTCCACACCAGTCTGCCGCTGCGGCACAACTCATCCAGCCAGGTCGCCGAGTAGTCCTTGATCCGTGCGGACAGAATGTCGCTGTCCCAGGCGGAAGCGGCAGCGGGGTAGCCTTCGAATTGCCCGACGATGGCTGGCAACACCGCAGCACCCTGGCCCTGGCTTGCAGTCGACACATGCTGCCAATCAAACAGGAATCGCATGAAATCCTGCAACGCCACCGGTTCGATTTCCCGGCGCAGGCGCTTGACCGTATAGCGGTGAATTCGCGCCAGCAAATGCCGCTCGCACCATTCTTCTTCGGCGATGCCCGGGGTGAAGCGACCGCGCAACACGTAGCCTTCGCGTTCCAGTTGCGTCAGGGCCTGGGTCACTTGTGCTGCGGGCAAGCCGAGTGGTTCGGCAATGCGCTCGAGCGCAAGTGGGCCGAAGGCGCTGAGCCGTGCGCGGATCAGTTCGAGGGCGGCTTCGTCGGGTGCCCAGCTTTCATCGAAGTCTGGCAGCGCTTGCAGCGGTGGCGTCAATTCGGCCTGTGGATAAATGGCCTGCAGGCAGGTCAGGCGCTCCAGCGCCAGCCACAACGATTGGCCGGCATTGATCTGTAAACGGCTCGCGCGTCCGCTGTCGGCCAGGGTCTTGAGCCAGTCGAGCCATTGCGGATTGGCGCCGGCCTCGGCATCGGTGATGCACGCCAGGCTCATCAAGGCCTCGTGCATTTCATCGATACTGGAGGGCACCGGCCAGGCTTCGTCGCGCACGGCGGCAATCGCCTCGGCGTCCAGCGCTCCGAGGTCGTCGGTGGATTGCGGATCGCTCCAGCGCCGATTGAGTACCGCTTGGGTGCGGCGTTCTTCCAGCGGTGCATCGTCGAGAAAGGTGTAGGGGCGGGCGCTGAGAATCTCTGCCGCCAGCGGCGAGGGCGCCGGCAAGTCGCGGCTGATCAGGCGAATGTCACCGCGCTCCATGCGCCGCAACAAGGCCAGCCAGCCTTCAGTGTCCATGGCTTCGTGCAGGCAATCGTCGAGGGTCTGTTCCACCAGCGGATGGTCGGGAATCTCCCGTTCGCCGGCGAGGTTTTCCACGCAGGCAATCTGATCGGGAAACACGCTGGCGATCAGGTCTTCGCTTTTCATCCGCTGGATCTGCGGCGGGACTTTGCGCCCGCCGCTGTAGCGCGGCAGCGCCAGGGCCACGCCGGCATTCCAGCGCCAGCGCACGCCGAACAGCGGCGCGTCGAGCACGGCCTGGATCAGGATGTGTTCGGCGCTGTTGCTGTGCAGGTAGCGCCAGACATCGTCCAGTTCAAAACTGTGGCTGGTGGACAGCGACAGCACGATAGCGTCTTCGCTGGCGGCGGCTTGCAGTTCGAAGTTGAAGGTGCGACAGAAACGCTTGCGCAGGGCCAGGCCCCAGGCGCGGTTGATACGGCTGCCGAACGGCGTATGAATGACCAGTTGGGTGCCGCCGGACTCGTCGAAAAAACGCTCCATCAACAGCGTGTCTTGCGAGGGCAGGGCACCCAGTGTCTGTCGTGCGCGGGCCAGGTAGTCCACCAGTTGTTCGGCGCTGGCGAGGTTCAGGCCCAGGGTCCCGGTCAGCCAGTCGAGCGCTGGCTGCAAGTTACCAGGCGCGGTCCCCAGCAGGTCGTCGAGTTGTGCCTGCAAGCGCGCCACCGCCGAGGACAATTCGGCGCTGCGCCCCGGCGCTTCACCGAGCCAGAACGGAATGGTCGGCGGCTGACCCTGGGCATCCTCGACCCGCACCTTGCCGGTTTCCACGCGCAGGATTCGATAGGAGGTATTGCCCAACTGGAAGATATCGCCAGCGATGCTTTCCACCGCGAAGTCTTCGTTGATGGTGCCGATGTTCAGCCCTTGAGGCTCCAGCAGCACGGCGTAATCAGCGTTGTCCGGAATGGTCCCGCCACTGGTCACTGCGGTCAGTTTTGCGCCACGGCGACCGCGCAGGGTGCGGCTCACGGCGTCGCGGTGCAGGTAGGCGCTGCGCAGGCCCTGACGCCCGTTGTAGCCTTCGGCGAGCATGTGCAGCAGCGCCTGATAGTGTTTGTCGTCGAGTCCGGCGTAGGGCGAGGCGCGGCGCAGCATCTCCAGCAGCGCTTGCTCAGGCCACTCCTGGCAACTGACTTCGGCGATGATCTGCTGCGCCAGCACGTCCAGCGGTGCTTGCGGGATCAACAGGGTGTCGAGTTCACCCCGGCGCACGCAGTCGAGCAACGCGGCGCATTCGATCAGGTCGTCGCGGGTGGTGGCGAACAAGCGGCCCTTGGGCGTGCCGCCGACCTGGTGCCCGGAGCGGCCGACCCGTTGCAGAAACCCGGCAATCGAACGCGGCGAGGCGATCTGGCACACCAGGTCGACGTCGCCGATGTCAATCCCCAGTTCCAGCGATGCCGTGGCGATCAGCACTTGCAGGTCGCCACGCTTGAGCCGCTGCTCGGCGTCCAGGCGAAACTCCTTGGCCAGGCTGCCATGGTGGGCCGCTACGGCGTCCTTGCCCAGGCGTTCGCTCAGGTGCCGGCTCAGGCGTTCGGCCAAACGCCGGGTGTTGACGAAAATCAGCGTGGTCCGGTGCTCGCGGGCGAGGGCGGCGAGGCGGTCGTAGACCAGTTCCCAGACATCGTTGGTCATCACGGCCGACAGCGGCACGGGCGGCACTTCGATGTCCAGGTCGCGGGGGCGGGCGTGGCCGATGTCGACGATTTCGCACGGGCGGTCGCGACCGACCAGAAAGCGCGACACGGCTTCGATAGGTTTTTGCGTGGCCGACAGACCGATGCGCAGCAGCGGCTCGGGGCAGAGTGCCTGCAGGCGTTCAAGGCTCAGGGCCAGATGGCTGCCGCGCTTGCTGGCGGCCATGGCATGGATTTCGTCGATGATCACCGTTTGTGTGGTGCCAAGCATCTGCCGACCGGAGTCGGAACCGAGCAGCACGTACAGGGATTCCGGTGTGGTCACCAGAATGTGCGGCGCCGTCTTGCGCATCGCCGAGCGGTCTTTTTGCGGTGTATCGCCAGTGCGCACGGCGGTGCTGATCTGCAGTTCGGGCAGGCCCATCACACGCAATTGTTCGGTAATGCCGGCCAACGGGGTTTGCAGGTTGATCCGGATGTCGTTGGACAGCGCCTTGAGCGGCGAGACGTAGACCACCAGCGTTGCGTCGGGCAAGCCTTCGGGGCTTTCCAGGCCGCGGTGCACCAGATCGTCGATGACCGCGAGAAACGCGGTGAGGGTCTTGCCGGAGCCGGTGGGCGCGGCGACCAGGGTCGAGCGGCGCTGGCGGATCAACGGCCACGCCCGGGCCTGGGCGGCGGTGACCGCTGCGAACGTGTGGCTGAACCAGGCACTGACGGCGGGGTGGAAGCCGCTCAGGGCACTGTCTGCGGGGATGGGCAGGTTCATGCAGCAAGTTATGCGGGTGGGGGGCGCAAGATGCAAGTACCGCTCGGGATCTCTGTTGACTGACAGGGCCCCCATCGCGAGCAAGCTCGCTCCCACAGGGGGGCGGTGTTCACAAAACCATTGTGGGAGCGAGCTTGCTCGCGATGAGGCCAGTGGCAGCACCACAAATCCCGGACATCTACACTTTACGGATGACGGTTGCGCACTAAACCCGCAAAATGCAACGATTCCGGCAATTACCAACGACATCGCCTGGGGGCGATGTCGATATAGCCATCGTTCCAATCAGACTGGGCCTGCTGACTCTATGCGAATGCGCCTTATGTTACTGGGCGGCGGAAATGCCCTTGGGCAGGCGCTGATTCGCCTCGGTGCGGAGGAAGACATCGGTTTCCTCGCCCCCCGCCCGCCGCAAGACGGCTGGGATGCCGCGAGCCTGACGCAACTGCTCGACGACACCCGTCCCGATGCATTGATCAACCTTGCCTACTACTTCGACTGGTTTCAGGCCGAAGCGGTCAGCGAACAGCGTCTGGCCGGCCAGGAGCGTGCGATCGAGCGTCTGGCGGAACTGTGCCAGCACCACAACATCGTTTTGCTGCAACCTTCCAGCTATCGCGTGTTCGACGGCTCCCGCGCAACGGCCTACAGCGAAAAAGACGAACCCGTGCCCTTGGGCTTGCGGGGGCAGGCCTTGTGGCGGATCGAGCAAAGCGTTCGCGCCACTTGCCCGCAACACGTGCTGCTGCGTTTCGGCTGGCTGCTGGACGACAGCCCGGATGGTGCCCTTGGCCGTTTCCTCGCCCGTGCCGAACAACCCGAAGAACTGCTGATGGCCGACGACCGGCGTGGCAACCCGACGCCGGTCGACGATGCCGCCCGGGTGATCATTTCAGTGCTCAAGCAACTCGATTGCGCAGCGCCGCTGTGGGGCACCTATCACTACGCCGGGCATGAGGCGACCACGCCGCTGGCGCTGGGGCAGGCGATTCTGACCGAAGCCCGCAGCCTGCATCCGCTGGCCATCGAAGCCCCGACCGCCCAGGCCCACGCCGCGCGTCCGGATGCTGCGGAAGAGCCGCAACACGCGGTATTGGCCTGCAAGAAAATTCTGCACACCTTCGGGATCAAGCCACGCGCCTGGCGTGCGGCGCTTCCCGGTCTACTGGACAGGTTCTATCGCCATGGCTGACGGTCCCGTTTTGATCACCGGTGGTGCCGGTTTCATTGGTTCGCACCTGACTGACGCCCTGCTCGCCAAGGGCCATGCGGTGCGGATTCTCGATGATCTGTCCACCGGCAAGCGCAGTAATCTGCCGCTGGATAATCCCAAGGTCGAACTGATCGTCGGCGACGTGGCCGATGCGGCTTTGGTCGCCCAGGCAATGGCCGGTTGCAGCGCCGTGGCGCACCTGGCCGCCGTGGCGTCGGTGCAGGCCTCGGTGGACGATCCGGTGCGCACGCACCAGAGCAACTTCATCGGCACGCTGAACGTCTGCGAAGCCATGCGCCAGGCCGGGGTCAAACGCGTGCTGTTCGCCTCCAGCGCGGCGGTGTATGGCAACAATGGCGAGGGCGAGTCGATCGACGAAGACACCCCAAAGGCGCCGCTGACGCCGTATGCGGTGGACAAACTGGCCAGCGAGCAGTACTTAGATTTCTACCGTCGCCAGCATGGGCTGGAGCCGGTGATTTTCCGCTTCTTCAACATCTTCGGCCCGCGCCAGGACCCGTCCTCGCCGTACTCCGGGGTGATCAGCATTTTCAGCGAGCGAGCACTGAAGGGCTTGCCGATCACCGTGTTCGGCGATGGTGAGCAGACCCGGGATTTTGTCTACGTCGAAGACCTGGTCGACTTGCTGGTGCAGGCCATCGAGAAGCCCCGGGCCGAAGTGGGGGCGGTCAACGTTGGCTGGAACCAGGCGACGACCCTCAAGCAAATGCTCGAAGCGCTTGAGGCCGTGGTCGGCCAACTGCCACCGGTAAGCTACGGCCCGGCGCGCTCCGGTGACATCCGTCATTCCCGGGCGAACAACCGGCGTCTGCTGGAGCGCTTTCGCACCGCCTCGCAAACACCGATGAGCGTGGGGCTGGCGCGGTTGCTGGGGCGATAGATCGCTCACCCGCGGACATGAAAAAGGCGCCTTTTTACAGGCGCCTTTTTCACGGCCGGAATTTACTTACAGCGTGTGCAACTTCTATGGCGAGGGAGCTTGCTCCAGATCGACTCCGTCACGGTCGTCATCAGTATTGAGTTTGCTCGCCACGGCCTCATCCACCACCACGTGAACGTTACTTAGAACTTGTAGCCCAGACCGACCATGTAGACGAACGGATCCACATCCACATCGACCTTGGCCCGAGTGCCCGGTGCAATGGCGTTGTTTTCCACAGTGGCGGTGGTATCGATGTCGATGTAGCGCACCTGGGCGTTAATCATCACGTTGTCGGTCAGCATGTAGTCGGCCCCGACCTGCCAGGCCAGACCCCATGAGTTATCCGCCTTGAAATTGCTGAAACCGGCGGACTGGGCTCGGCTGCCGACATGTTCGTCGTAGATATAGGTGTAGTTGATGCCACCGCCGATGTACGGCTGGAACGCCGACTTGGGATCCAGCGGGTAATACACCAGGCTCAAGGTTGGCGGCAGCTGTTTGATGCTACCGAGCTTGCCATTGGCAGGGGCCAGCGCGGTGCCCTTGATTTTCACATCATGTTCGAAGGGGGTTGCCGCGAGCAGCTCGATACCGAGGTGGTTCGTGAGCATGTAGGCGAAGTTCAGACCAAGCTGTGTGTCGCTGCTCAGAGTCGCTTTGCCACCCAGGTCGGCACCCGCCAGCGGGCCTTGATCAACCTTGACGCTGGAGCTGTCGGCTTCCGGGTCGACGGTGATGGCGCCGGCACGGAGGATAATGTCACCGGCTTCGAAAGCATTGGCGAGCGGGGCTGCAAGCGCAAGGGCAACCAGCGAAGCGCTGAGCAAGGACTTGTTCATGGGGGCTCCAGAGGACGTTAAAAATGTTCGATGTCCAATGGTAAGGCGCCTAACGATTCGGTCTTTTGATGCAGCTCAATGAAAGTGGGAAGGGAGTGATTTTTGTGGTGTTGCTGATGGCCTCATCGCGAGCAAGCTCGCTCCCACAATGAGTTGCGCAATGCTGAAGATTTTTGTTTCAACATCGAACCTGTGGGAGCGGGCTTGCCCGCGATGGCGATTGTGTTGGCGACAAGGAAACTCCGGATTCACTCCGGTAATTCATACAGATAAATCTTGTCCGCCTCCATCTGATACCCGGCATCCGCCAGTTCGCTGGTGGACGCCTTGACCTGCAATGCGCCCTCGATCCAGTACGGCTGATACAACTCGTCGAGCTTCACGCCGACTTCGCTTTTGACGTGCACGATCTGGTTCGACGGCGGTGGCGGTACGTGGATGCAGGCGCCGAAATAGGGCACCAGCAGAAACTCCGTGGTGCGTCCTTCCTCGCTCACTTCCAGTGGCACGATGTAGCCCGGCAGGCGAATGTTCTGGCCATCGAGGGTCTTGACCACCGGTGCGTTGGGCAAGTCTTGTTTGGCGGCGGGCGCTGACTCGGCCGACAGCGCATTGCTCATCTGCGACAGGTCATGCAGGGGCGTCATGTTCGGCACTTCTTTCGGCGCATCCGGCGGAATCATCTCCGACCAGGTCAAATCTCGCGGCTGGGCTGCCCACAGGGGCAGGGCGACCAGCATCAACAGCGCAAGTACTGCGCGGGGCATGTTCAACGTCCTCATAAACGGATCGACAGGCCATCGGCCAGGGATTGGCGATAGGCGCGCCAGGCCGGCACACTGCCCATCAGCAACGCGGCGATCAGGATGCCACCGAGCAACGTCCATTCATACTCGCTTGGCCACGATAGCGGCAGATACAGACCGTAGTTGGCCTGCACATAACCCTGGGCCGCGGCGATGCACACATACAGCAACGCCACGCCGGCGATCACGCCCGACAGCGCCAGGGCAAAGGCTTCGAGCACCAGCAGCGTCGCGATGTGCCACGGTCGCGCACCCACCGAACGCAGGATCGCCATTTCCCGGCGGCGTTCGTTGAGGCTGGTGAGAATCGCCGTGAGCATGCCGATCAACCCGGTCAGCACCACAAACAGCGAGACCACGAACAAGGCTTTTTCCGCGGTGCCCATCAGGCTCCACAGCTCCTGCAGCGCCACGCCCGGCAGGATCGCCAGCATTGGCTCACCACGAAATTCATTGATTTCCCGTTGCAGGGCAAAGGTCGAAATCTTGTTGTTCAGGCCAAGCATGAACGCGGTGATCGCTTGCGGTGTGAGGTCCATGTTGCGCGCCTGATCGGCGGTGATTCGACCCTCGCCCCGGGCCGGCAACCCGTTATGCCAGTCGATGTGAATCGCTTCCATGCCGCCAAGGCTGATGTGCAGCGTGCGGTCCACCGGCGTGCCGGTGCGTTTGAGAATGCCGACCACGGTGAACGGCTTGTCGTCGTGCTTGACCAGGCTGATCGCTGCCACGCCGTGGGCCAGCACCAGTTTGTCACCGAGTTTGTAGTGCAGTGCCTCGGCCACTTCGGCACCGAGCACCACTTCGAACGGGTCGGTCGCAAACGCCCGGCCATCGGCCAGCTCCAGGTGTTGCTGGCGACCGTACTGGTAATGCTCGAAGTAGGCTTCGGTGGTGCCCATCACCCGATAGCCGCGATGGGAATCGCCGAGGGACATCGGGATCGCCCATTTCACTTTCGGGTTGCTGGCGAAGTGCTCGAAGCTGTCCCAGCGGATGTTGTTGGTGGCGTTGCCGATGCGGAACACCGAGTACAGCAACAGGTTCACCGAGCCGGAGCGGGCGCCGACGATCAGGTCGGTACCGCTGATGGTGCTGGCGAAACTGGCCTTGGCTTCGGTGCGCACGCGCTCCACGGCCAGCAGCAGGCACACCGACAAGGCAATGGCGAACGCCGTGAGGATCGCGGTGAAGCGGCGGTTAGCCAGGCTGGCCATGGCTAGACGAAACAGATACATCTCAGACCTCGGACGGGGTGGCGGCGCGATTGAGTTCGGCCAGCGACAGGTTGTGGTCGAACAGCGGCGCCAGGCTCTGGTCGTGGCTGACGAACAACAGGCTCGAGCCGGCCTCGCGGCACTCGGCGAACAGCAGGCGAATGAAATTCTCACGGGCATCGTAATCGAGGGCCGAGGTCGGCTCGTCGGCGATCACCAATTCCGGTTGCCCGATCAGTGCACGGGCGGCGGCGACCCGTTGCTGCTGGCCGATGGATAACGAATCGGCGCGGCGACCGAGGATATTTGCATCCTTCAGACCCAAGTGAGCGAGCAGCGTCGCGGCCGCTTTGTCGACGCTGCCGTGACGCTGTTTCGCCCGTTCGGCACGCAGCTTCGAGAAGTGGCAGGGCAGTTCGACGTTTTCACGCACCGACAGAAACGGCAGCAGGTTGAACTGCTGGAAGATGTAGCCGGTGTGATCGACGCGGAAGTGGTCACGGGCGCCGGCCGACAGCTGCGTCAGCTCCTGGCCGAGCAGGCGAATGCTGCCGCGATCGGGCTTTTGCACGCCGCCGAGCAGGCCGAGCAGGGTGGTCTTGCCACTGCCGCTGGGGCCTTTGAGAAAGAGGGTTTCACCGCGCTCCAGGCGAAACGCCGGGATGTCCAGCAGTGGCGGGTGACCGGGCCAGCTGAAGCCCAGGTCGGACAGTTCGATGAGTGCTTGGGTCATTTAGCCGACTTCATGAATGTTGATGACCTGTGTAGGAGCTGCCGCAGGCTGCGATCTTTTGATCTTCGAAGGTAAAAAGATCGCAGCCAGCGGCAGCGCCTACAGGAAATCTATTGTGAGTTCAGAATTTGAGGGCGGCAGCCTTGGCAGTCACGTCAACGCCTTGCTGCCCGTTCGGGCCGATCAGTTGTACCTGAATCGTCCGAGTGTCCGGGAACGCGTTGAACATGTTCGCCAGGTCCAGGGTCTTCAATGCGTTCGGTGTGGCGCAGGTGAACTGATAATGAGCGTGGATTTCGCTGTGGTCGTGATGATGTTCGTGGCCATCTTCATCTTTGTCGTCTTCATCATGGTCATCGTCGGCATCTAGCGTGTCCCCGAACAACGGGCTTTCCAGTTCCTGGTTTTCCACCACGCAACCGGCGGCTTTCGGCAGGTTGAACAGGGTCAGCGGTTGCTCAAGCAGAGCGCGGGCCGCGGCGACTTTGGCTTTGTCGGCATCGCTGGTGGCGACGTGTTCGAAACCCACCAGGTTCATGGCCGGGCTTTGCAGCTCCAGCGCCAGGGTCTTGCCGTCCAGCACTGCGTTCAGGCGTCCAACGCCATGTTCGTGGGCACCCAGGCTGCCATGCTCATGATCGTGTTCGTCGGCGGCATGGGCAACAGCCAGCGGCAGCATGGCAAACGGCAGAGCGAGAAGCAGACGACGCATGGCGAGTCTCCGAAAAGTAAAATGAAGAAAATGTTATGTAATCTTATAACATCAGTGCGGAGAGTTTGACTGCCTGCTTGGCGTAGCACAAGTCCCATGGGAGCATGCAGGGAAGAAAATTGCGGGAGCAGACTGATGTTGCGAATTCGCGGAAGCATCGGCGACTGGCCGGTGGATTTGACCCTGGAGATGGACGATGCGGACTGGGCGCGACTAGGGGCGCAGTTGCAGGTAGAAAAATCCCCGGTCAGCACCCCGGTGGCGAAACCGCTGAATCAGGATGATGCGCTGTGGCAGATCGCCCGGGATTTGCTGCGTCAGGCCGGACAGTTGAGTGGACCGGACTTGCTCGATCAATTGGAAGGCCTGACCGGCAGTGCGGCGGCGGGCAAGCGCCTGCTGGTGCGTTTGCGCCATTGTGCGGATGTGAAGGTGCTGAGCGGCGGGGATACGCCGCTCTACAGCTGGATCGAGTAGACCGTAAAAAGATCGCAGCCTGCGGCAGCTCCTACAGGGTGAAAACATATCCTCTGTAGGAGCTGCCGCAGGCTGCGATCTTTTGATTTTTAATAAAGCGCAGCAAACAGTTTACGGCGGTACGTGCTCACCAGCGGGTGATCATTGCCCAGCAACTCGAACACCTGCAGCAAGGTCTTGTGCGGCAAGCCTTCGCTGTAGCTGCGGTTGCGTATGAACAACTTCAGCAAAGCATCCAGCGCAGCATCGTACTGCTGACGGGCCAGCTGCTGGATTGCCAGTTGATAGACCGCCTCATCGTCCAGCGGATCTTTAGCCAGCCGTGCCTTCAGGTCGGCGGCGTCCGGCAAGTCCTTGGCCAAACCGAGAAACTTGATCTGCGCCTTGGCGCCGGCCAGCGCGGCCTTGTGCTCGTCGCTCTTGACCGCATCCAGCACGGCTTGCGCCTCGCCCAGTTCACCGCGCTCGGTCAGGCAGCGGGCGTACAGGATCAGCGCCTTGGCGTTGGTATTGTCTTCACCCAGGATCACTTTGAGCAGCGCTTCGGCATCAGCAAAGCGGCTGTCGTCGAACAACGCCTGGGCCTGCTCGAACGGATCGGCGGCGGCCGGTGGCGGCATCTGCACATGAGGTTCGAGCAGGGCGCGCACGGCGGATTCCGGCTGGGCACCGGCAAAACCGTCGACAGGCTGGCCATCCTTGAACAGCACCACGGTCGGCAGGCTGCGGATGCCGAAGCGGGCGACGATGTCTTGCTCGAGGTCGCAGTTGACCTTGGCCAGCAGCAATTCACCCTGGTAGCTCTCGGCAATGCTCTGCAACATCGGCATCAGCACTTTGCAGGGCGCGCACCATTCGGCCCAGAAATCCACCAGCACCGGCTTGTGGAAAGAGTTCTCGATCACCGACTGGTCGAAATCGGCAGTCGTGGCGTCGAAGATGTACGGCGTTTCCTGACTCATGGGCAATCTCTTGGAAGCGTGAATTCGCTCACTATAAGGGCTGGCGCAAAAGATCGCAGCCTTCGGCAGCTCCTACAGGGTAAACCGCATTCCATGTAGGAGCTGCCGAAGGCTGCGATCTTTTAACGGCGTCAATCACGCTGCGCGTGGTACAGGCTCACATGCCGAAACTCGTGGGGCTCGGCCAGATCCGGCAGGGTCATGGCTTCGAGCATCTCGATGCGCCGGTACAACGGATGGCGAAAATCCCGTACCCGGGAATCCGCCACCAGCGCCTCTCGGCCGCGACTGAGGAACTGGTCGAGCAGCGGCAGGTTCGCCCGGTCGTACAGCACATCCGCCACCAGGATCAGATCGAAGCGATCAGCTTCGGCGAAAAAATCCGTCGAGTAGTTGAGTTGCACGTCGTTGAGCTCGGCATTCGCCCGACACGCGGCAATCGCCAGTGGGTCGAGGTCGCAGGCCAGCACTTCCAATGCGCCGGCCCTGGCGGCGGCAATCCCCGCCACCCCGGAACCGGCGCCGAAATCCAGCACCCGCTTGCCTTCGACCCAGTGCGGGTTTGTGGCCAGATAGCGGGCCACGGCCAGGCCGCTGGCCCAGCAGAAACTCCAGTACGGTGGCTCATGCAGGATGCGCCGGGTTTCTTCGGGGCTGAAGGCGCGGTCCATGTTGTCGCCGTCGATCAGCCACAGCTTCAAATCGGTTTCCGGCAACGGGCAGGCCACCAATTGTGCATCACCCAGCAGTTCAACCAAGGCCCGTTGCAGGTCGAACGGTGCACTCATGGGGCTTTGACGAATTGCAATTGGCCCAGGGCCTGGGTGGTCGGCTGGGTAATCAGTTGCGACGGCAAGTGCAGGATCAACTGGCCGGACTGGCTGGCGCGGCCTCGCAGTTCCACGCGGGCGCCGGACGGGAAGGACTCCGGATTGAAGCGCAAGTGAAACGGCAATACCTGGTTGTTGCCGATCAGGCTGGAACTGGCGAGCAATTGTTGCGGGCGGTCTTTCTCGTCGATCACCAGCAATGCCAGCTCGACTTCAGCACCGGCCGGCACGCCTTGCAGGGTGCCGCTCAGCTCACGCTGATAGGCAGGCAGGGGGCCGAGGTCGGCGGCCTCCCGGGCTTTCTTCTGCGCTTGCTGCGGCGCCGGGCCAGGTGTTGGCGGCTGGGGCTTGGGTGCATCGCTGCCGCAAGCCACCAGCAGGCTGAAAACACTGAGCAAAATGAGCGGACGTAACGACATTGGTGGCTCCATAAAGCTGAATTCCATGGATCAAGTGATCATCCCGTCTGTATACCGCAAACCCTATGGCTTGTCTTGCCACCGGGATGCGCTACCATGGCCCTCCCTTTTTTTGTTGCCTGCCACCATGCACTGTCCCTTCTGCGGTGCCAACGACACCAAGGTCATCGACTCGCGTCTGGTCGCCGAGGGCGAACAGGTGCGCCGCCGGCGTGAATGCCTGGCCTGCGGCGAGCGTTTCACGACGTTCGAGACGGCTGAACTGGTGTTGCCGCGCCTGATCAAAACCGACGGCAGCCGCCAGCCGTTCGACGAAGAAAAACTCCGCGCCGGCATGCAGCGTGCGCTGGAGAAGCGCCCGGTGAGTGTCGAGCGCCTCGAATCGTCGCTGGTGCACATCAAACACAAACTGCGTGCCACCGGCGAGCGCGAGGTCAAATCCCTCGTGGTTGGCGAACTGGTGATGGCCGAGCTGCAGAAGCTCGACGAAGTCGCCTACATCCGCTTTGCTTCGGTGTATCGCCGCTTCCAGGACCTCAACGAGTTCCGCGAAGAGATCGATCGCCTGGCCCGTGAACCGGTGAAAGAATGACCACGCCCGCAGAACTTGCCATCCTCGATGCCCATTTCATGGCCCGTGCCCTGGAACTGGCGCGCAAGGGGCATTACACAACGCACCCCAACCCGCGTGTAGGTTGCGTGATCGTGCAGGATGGGCAGATTGTCGGCGAAGGCTGGCACGAGCGCGCCGGCGAGCCTCACGCCGAGGTCCACGCCTTGCTCGCGGCCGGTGAGCAGGCGCGTGGCGCAACCGCTTATGTGACGCTTGAGCCTTGCAGCCACCACGGCCGCACGCCGCCCTGTGCCGATGCGCTGGTGAATGCCGGCGTGGCCCGCGTGGTCGCGGCGATGCAGGACCCGAACCCGGAAGTCGCCGGTCGCGGTTTGCAACGCCTGGCTCAGGCCGGTATCGCCACCGAAAGTGGTGTGCTGGAGGGCGAAGCGCGAAAGCTCAACCAAGGCTTCCTCAAGCGCATGGAGCACGGCTTGCCGTTCGTGCGGGTCAAGCTGGCCATGAGCCTCGACGGTCGCACGGCGATGGAAAGCGGCGAAAGCCAGTGGATTACCGGTCCGGCAGCACGCTCGGCGGTGCAACGCCTGCGCGCCCAGGCCAGCGTGGTGCTGACCGGCGCCGACACAGTGCTGGCGGATAACGCACGCTTGACCGTGCGTGCCGATGAGCTCGGACTGGACGCCGAGCAAACAGCACTGGCCATGAGCCGGCCGCCGCTGCGTGTGCTGGTCGATGGCCGCCTGCGCGTTCCGCTGGATGCGCCGTTCTTCAAGGCCGGCCCGGCGCTGGTCGCCACCTGTGTGGCGGTGGAAGAGCAGTACGCCAATGGCCCGGAATGCCTGATCGTGCCCGGCTACGATGGCCAGGTCGACTTGCGTCAGTTGCTGGTCGAGCTCGCCAACCGTGGCGTCAATGAGGTGCTGGTCGAGGCCGGTCCGCGGCTGGCGGGTGCTTTCGCTCAGCTTGGGCTGGTGGACGAATTCCAGATATTCATTGCCGGGAAGTTCCTGGGTTCTTCGGCGCGGCCGCTGCTGGACTGGCCGCTCGCGCAAATGAAGGATGCGCCGGCACTCAAAATCACCGAAATTCGTGCAGTTGGCGATGACTGGCGAGTCATCGCCATCCCTGTGCCAGCGGCGAGCGTATAATTTCCGGCCATCGCTATAGCGCTGGCTTTGTTCTCGAGGAGAACCTCATGTTTACCGGCATCATCGAATCCATCGGCAGTATTCGTGCATTGACCCCAAAGGGCGGTGATGTGCGGGTACACGTCGAAACCGGCAAGCTCGACCTGAGCGATGTCAAACTGGGCGACAGCATCGCGGTCAACGGCGTGTGCCTGACTGCCGTTGAATTACCGGGCAATGGTTTTGCGGCGGACGTCAGTCGCGAAACCCTCGACTGCACTGCCATGAACGACCTTAAAAGCGGCAGCCCGGTCAACCTGGAAAAAGCCCTGACCCCGACCACTCGCCTTGGCGGGCATCTGGTCAGCGGTCACGTCGATGGTGTGGGTGAAGTGGTTGCCCGTACCGAAAACGCGCGCGCCGTGGAATTCCGCATTCGCGCGCCCAAGGACCTGGCCAAGTACATCGCCCATAAGGGCTCGATCACCGTCGACGGCACCAGCCTGACCGTGAACGCAGTCGATGGCGCCGAGTTCCTGCTGACCATCATTCCGCACACCCTGAGCGAAACCATCATGGCGTCGTATCAGCCTGGTCGCCGGGTGAACCTGGAAGTGGACTTGCTGGCCCGTTACCTGGAGCGTCTGCTTTTGGGCGACAAGGCCGCAGAGCCGACTGCGGGCAGCACCATTACCGAAAGCTTTCTGGCCGCCAACGGCTACCTCAAATCCTGACTCAAGGGGGTGCCTTGTGGCGCTCAATAGCATCGAAGAACTGGTTGAAGACATCCGCCAAGGCAAGATGGTCATCCTCATGGATGACGAAGACCGCGAGAACGAAGGTGACCTGATCATGGCCGCCGAGTGCTGCAAGCCCGAGCACATCAACTTCATGGCCAAGCACGCCCGTGGCCTGATCTGCATGCCGATGAGCCGCGAGCGCTGCGAACTGCTCAAGCTGCCGCTGATGGCGCCGCGCAACGGTTCCGGTTTCGGCACCAAGTTCACCGTCTCCATCGAAGCGGCCACCGGCGTGACCACCGGCATCTCCGCCGCCGACCGCGCGCGTACCGTGCAAGCGGCTGCCGCCCGTGATGCCAAGGCTGAAGACATCGTCAGCCCGGGCCACATCTTCCCGCTGATGGCCCAGGCCGGCGGCACCCTGGCCCGTGCCGGCCACACTGAAGCTGCCTGCGACCTGGCGCGCATGGCCGGTTTCGAGCCGAGCGGCGTGATCTGCGAAGTGATGAACGACGACGGCACCATGTCCCGTCGCGCCGAACTGGAAGCTTTTGCTGCCGAACACGACATCAAGATCGGCACCATCGCCGACCTGATTCACTACCGGATGATCCACGAACGTACCGTTCAGCGGATTGCCGAGCAGCCGCTGGACAGCGAACTGGGCCAATTCAACCTGGTGACCTATCGTGATTCGGTGGAAGGCGACGTGCACATGGCGCTGACCCTGGGCAACGTGTGTGCCGAAGAACCGACCCTGGTTCGCGTGCACAACATGGACCCGCTGCGTGACCTGCTGATGGTCAAGCAACCGGGCCGCTGGAGCCTGCGCGCCGCCATGTCAGCGGTTGCCGAGGCCGGCAGCGGCGTGGTGCTGTTGCTCGGTCACCCGCTTGATGGCGATGTATTGCTGGCGCATATTCGCGAAACCGCCGATCACGCCGCGGTGAAAAAACCGACCACCTACAGCACTGTCGGTGCCGGTTCGCAGATCCTGCGTGACCTTGGCGTACGCAAAATGCGCCTGATGTCGGCGCCAATGAAATTTAATGCGATATCCGGTTTCGATCTGGAAGTTGTAGAATACGTGCCCTCCGAATAATGACCGGTTGTTCCCGGCCTTGAATTCGCGGTTCAAATATCACTGAGGGACGCGTACGAGACGCGTCCCGGCTCTTTAAGAGATCTAACGAATGACCCTGAAGACCATCGAAGGTACCTTCATCGCCCCTAAAGGCCGCTACGCTCTTGTAGTAGGGCGTTTCAACAGCTTCGTCGTTGAAAGCCTGGTCAGCGGTGCCGTTGATGCCCTGGTTCGCCACGGCGTGAGCGAAAGCGACATCACCATCATCCGCGCACCTGGCGCCTTCGAAATTCCGCTGGTTGCACAGAAAGTCGCTCAAAAGGGCGAGTTCGCGGCAATCATCGCCCTGGGCGCAGTCATTCGTGGCGGCACTCCGCACTTCGAATACGTGGCTGGCGAATGCACCAAGGGCCTGGCCCAGGTGTCCATGGAGTTCGGCGTACCGGTTGCATTCGGCGTGCTGACCGTTGACTCCATCGAGCAAGCCATCGAGCGTTCCGGCACCAAGGCCGGCAACAAAGGTGCTGAAGCTGCCCTGTCCGCTCTGGAAATGGTCAGCCTGCTGGCGCAGTTGGAGGCCAAGTGATTAGCGACGATAGCGATCGTTTCAACCCGCGCGATCCAAAGCCTGCGGATGCCGGCAAGCCATCGAAAAGCGCCAAGCGCCGCGAAGCCCGTCAGCTCGCGACTCAGGCGCTGTACCAATGGCACATGGCCAAGCAGTCGCTGAACGAGATCGAAGCGCAGTTCCGGGTCGATAACGATTTCAGCGATGTCGACGGCGCGTACTTCCGCGAAATCCTGCACGGGGTTCCGCAGTTCAAGACCGAAATCGACACCGCACTCAAGCCTTGCCTCGATCTGACCATCGAAGAGCTGGACCCGGTTGAACTGGCGGTTCTGCGCCTGTCCACCTGGGAACTGCTCAAGCGCGTCGACGTGCCGTACCGCGTTGTGATCAACGAAGGTATCGAACTGGCCAAGGTCTTCGGTTCCACCGACGGCCACAAGTTCGTCAACGGTGTGCTCGACAAGCTGGCCCCGCGTCTGCGTGAAGCTGAAGTGAAGGCGTTCAAGCGCTGATCGGCGCTTGGAATGTCGACACGAAGCCATGGGCGAGTTTGAGCTGATCCGCAATTTCTTCGCCGCCGCGCCTTGTGCGCAGGGCGGCGAAGGCGTTGCCCTCGGGATCGGCGATGACTGCGCCTTGCTGGCTGTTCCTCCCGGGGAGCAGTTGGCGATATCTACCGATACGCTGGTGGCCGGCGTGCATTTCGCCGATCCCTGCGATCCCTTTCTGCTCGGTCAGCGCTCGCTGGCCGTGGCCGTCAGCGACCTGGCCGCCATGGGCGCCACTCCAATCGCCTTTACCCTTGCCCTGACCTTGCCGACGGTGACCGCCGATTGGCTGCAAGCCTATGCCCGTGGTTTGAACCAGATGGCGCAAGGCTGCGGCGTGGCGCTGGTAGGCGGTGACACGACGCGTGGGCCGCTCAGCCTGACCATGACCGTGTTCGGGCGCGTGCCGGTTGGCCAGGCGCTGACCCGCAGCGGTGCGCAACCGGGCGATCTGCTGTGTGTCGGTGGCGACCTGGGCAATGCCGCCGGTGCCTTGCCATTGGTGCTCGGCCAGCGCACGGCCGACGCGAGCATTGCCGAGCCGTTGTTGGCCCACTACTGGTCGCCGCAGCCGCAGCTTGGCCTGGGGCAGGTGCTGCGGGGCAAGGCCACTTCGGCGATGGACATCTCCGACGGCCTGCTCGCTGATTGCGGGCATATCGCACTGGCCTCGAAGGTCGGTATCGAAGTCGAGCGGGAGCGTTTACCGCTGTCGCAGAGCCTGATCGACTTTCTCGGCCGATCGGACGCCCAGGTGGCGGCCCTGAGCGGCGGCGACGATTACGTGCTGGCGTTCACCCTACCGTCCGTCGAGTTGCCGCTATTGCTGGCCGACGGCTGGCCGATCCATGTGATTGGGCAGGTGGTGACGGGACAGGGCGTGACGTTGCTGGACGCCGATGGCCAAGACATCACCCCGCAAACCCGGGGTTATCAACATTTTCGGGAGTCACCGTGACAGATCATCCCAAACAGGTCCCGGCGGAATTCGTACCGCCGTCGGTCTGGCGTAATCCATGGCATTTCCTGGCGTTTGGTTTCGGCTCGGGCACCTTGCCAAAGGCGCCCGGCACTTGGGGATCGTTAGTTGCGCTGCCCTTTATTCCGTTGTGGCAGATGTTGCCCGACTGGGGTTACTGGCTGATGCTTGGCATCACCATGCTGTTCGGCTTCTGGCTGTGCGGCAAAGTGGCCGACGATTTGCGGGTACACGACCATGAAGGCATCGTCTGGGACGAAATGGTCGGGATGTGGATCACCCTGTGGCTGGTGCCGGAAGGTTGGCAGTGGTTGCTGGCAGGCTTCTTGATGTTCCGCTTCTTCGATATCCTCAAGCCATGGCCGATTCGCTGGATCGACCGGCACGTGCATGGCGGCGTTGGTATCATGCTCGATGATGTGCTGGCCGGGGTGTTCGCCTGGTTGGCTATGCAGGGATTGGTGTGGTTTTTCGCCTGATCAAGGGTTACCAGGCGTTAATCGGGGGAGCAGGGATGGTTCTACGTGGATTGATGGTGGTGGTATTCGCGATGTTTTGCGCTTTCGCCCAAGCGGGAGGAGGGGGTGCTACGCCGCCGTCGGTGATTCATCTGGCCAGCGAGGACTGGGAAGACTACACCGCCGCTGACGGTCATGGCCTGGGCTGGGACGTGCTGCGACAAGTGTTCGAACCGGCAGGTGTCAAAGTGGACATCCGCACCGAGCCCTACGTGCGTTCGCTGGGCTTGGCCGAACGGGGTGAAGTCGATGCCTGCGTCGGTTCCTATCGCGACGAATCCGAGGCTGTGCTCTATCCCCATTGGAGCTTCGACACCGATCACATCTATGCCCTGGGCCTGGCGAGCAGTCCGGTGCCAACCCCCGAAACCCTGGGCAATTATCGGCTGGCCTGGGTCCGTGGCTACGATTACCAGGATTATTTGCCCAACGTGCAGCACTTTGCTGAAGTGCAGCGGCGCGACGGCATCGTGTCGATGCTGACCCACAACCGTGCCGACTATTACATCGACGCGCAGACCGAAGTCGATTACGTGCGCAATCGTGCCAAAGACCCCTCCCAGTTGCGCAGTACCCATATCGCCGAGTTGCCGCTGTACCTGTGCTTTGCCAAGACCGCAAAGGCGCGTAGCCTGATGGCGCTGTTCGATCAGCGCATGGAGCAGTTGGTCAAAAGCGGTGAGCTGAAACCTATCTTCGAGCGCTGGAAGCAGCCATACCCATTCGAAGACAATTGAACGGGGCCAATGTAGGCGCTGCTGAAGGCTGCGATCTTTTGATCTTTAAAAGTCAAAATCAAAAGATCGCAGCCTTCGGCAGCTCCTACAGAGATTGATCGGCCCGGATATCAAACTTTTTGATAGTTATCGCCGATAATTCAGCCTAAGCGTCGCTCGGAACCTGCTGTTACAATGCCGGCTCTGCGAATCTTCAGAACTTTTAGATCAGGAGCACACCGGTGCCTGTCGTTTTTGTCGCCGCTTCCAAGCTGCCAACGCCTTTTGCGCAATTCACCATGCATGGCTTTCTCGATGAAGGCACTGGCCGCGAGCACGTTGTGCTGAGCCTGGGTGAGTTCGACGACGGTGCCCCGGTACTCGGCCGGTTGCACTCCGAATGCCTGACTGGCGATGCCCTGTTCAGCCAGCGTTGCGACTGCGGCTCGCAACTGGAGGCCGCTTTGCAGGCTATCGCCCGTGAAGGTCGTGGCGTATTGCTGTACTTGCGCCAGGAAGGACGTGGCATTGGCCTGCTGAACAAGATCCGCGCCTATGAGCTGCAGGACGGTGGCGCCGATACCGTCGAAGCCAACGAGCGTCTGGGCTTTGCCGCCGACCAGCGTGACTACGCCATGTGCCTGCCGATGCTGGAGCACCTGGGCGTGAAGTCATTGCGCCTGATGACCAACAACCCGCGCAAGGTCAAAGCCTTGACCGACATGGGTATCGCGGTCGCCGAGCGCGTGCCGTTGCACACTGGCCACAACCCGCATAACCGACTCTACCTGGCGACCAAGGCCAGCAAGCTCGACCACATGATGGGCAATGAACATCAGGGCGAGGTAGACCGGGCGTGACCCGGGGTCAGGTTCGGCGGCGACTGTCCGTCAACTGGTGGCAATACCTGGCATTGGCCCTGTTGCCGCTGTTCGTGATCAACGCGGTGTTCGGCCAGAGCGAAGCCATTCTGCCGGTGCTGGCGATGCCGTTGTTCATCGCCGGTGTCGCTTCGATGTTTGTCAGCCTGAAGTTTTTCGGCGCCTACAAGCACGCGCTGATCGCCACCCAGAAAGCCCTCGATACCCCTGAAGAACCTGGCGCGTGGATCAACCTGGCGGCGAAGCGCCGTACAGCGTTCCTTGCCGCCGGCCTGCCAGCGTGGATCGGTGCCCTGGCGGTGTTCGTCGGGCTCGAAGCGGTGCCGTTGATGTTGCTGGCGCTGTCGACCGCCGTGCTGTTCTACCTCTACCGTATTCCGCGTCAGCTCGGTTGATGCGCGCGCTCTGGCTGGCGGTTTTGCTGCTGGCCGCCAGCCGCTCGGCCATCGCGGTCGAGCGAGTCGTCAGCCTTGCACCGTCACTCTCTGAAATCGTCGTGGAACTGGGTTCTGCCGACCTCCTGGTCGGTGTGCTGGACGCCGGTGACCGACCGGCTGAACTCAAGAACCTGCCCTCCGTTGGCCGCTATGGCCAGTTGGACATGGAGCGGCTGCTCAGTCTGCAGCCCGATCTGTTGCTGCTATGGCCCGGTAGCGTCGGCCCGGCCCAGCGGGACCAGCTCAAACGCCTGAGCATTCCCACCTACGTCGCCGAACCCCACAGCCTGGAGCAGCTTGCCGCGCAGATCGAGGCCATTGCCGCTCAGCTCGGTCGGCCTGACCGCGGCGTTTCATTGGCCGGCGACTTGCGCCAGCGGTTGGATGCATTGCGTCAACGCTATCGACGGGATCAGCCGTTGCGGGTGTTCTATCAGATATGGGATCGGCCGTTGTACACCGTCGGCGGCGAGCAGATCATCAGCGATGCGCTGGAGGTCTGCGGAGCCCAAAACGTGTTTGCCGACCTGAAACTGCCGGCACCGCAAGTCAGCGTGGAAGCCGTGTTGCAGCGTAATCCCGAGGTGATTCTGGCCAGCGATCAGGCGCAGCTCGATGCGTGGAAAGCCTGGCCCGTGGCGCAAGGACAGTTGCGATTGGTCACGGACAAGGGCCTGGAGCGGCCGAGTGGGCAGATGATTGAGGCGACTGCAAAGCTGTGCCAATTGATCGCACCCGACCGCTGAAATGTACTGTCGCTGACACTCTGGCCACGCCTTTGTAGGAGCTGCCGAAGGCTGCGATCTTTTGATTTTTCTTTTAAAGACAAGATCAAAAGATCGCAGCCTTCGGCAGCTCCTACAGGTGATCTCAGCGGATGTCGGGGGTCCAGGTCACGCCAAACATCCACGCCCGACCTTCCTCGCGATACCCGTACTGGCTGCCTTGGTAGCTGTACAACGCCCGGCTGTAACCCTTGTCCAGCAGGTTGTCGACCTTCAGCTCCAGCCTGACTTCACGATTGAGCGCCCAACTGCTGCGCAGCCCCAGCAAGGCATAGCCGCCGAGGGGCTGTTGATTGTTCAGGTCGTCATAGCTGCTGCTGACCGCTTGCCAACTGGCGCCGAGGCCCAGGCGGTCGAACTGTCGGTCCAGATCCCAGCTCAAAGTGCGGCGCGCGCGGCGGGCCAGGGTATGACCCGTGTCGCGGTCGCGCGGGTCGATGATCGCCACGCCGAGATTGCTTTGCCAGTCGAACAATTCCTGTTTCAGCGCTGCTTCGAAGCCGTTGATCCGCGCCGAGGCGACGTTCTCGGGGCGCGAGTTGCTGCCGAAGATGATCGCGTCTTCAAGGTCGGTGCGATACAGCGACGTTTCCAGACGACTGCTCTCGGTCAATTGGCTGCGCCATTGCAGCTCATAGCTTTTCGAAGTTTCAGGCTTGAGGTCCGGGTTGCTGAAGTCGGGGTAGTACAGGTCGTTGAACGTCGGTGCGCGGAAGCCTTCGCTGTAGGTGAACAGCACTTCGTTGTCCAGGTTCAGTGGCAGGGTGAAGGTCCCGCTCCAGGTGTTCTGGCTGCCAAATTGCTGGTTGTCGTCGTGACGCAGACCCAGCTCCGTGGAGAAACGGTCAGCCCGATAGCGGTGCTGGATGTACGCCGCACGGTTCCAGCGACTGTCTTCATCGAACGGGGTGCTGCTGTTGATCCGGTCTTCATACCAGTCACCTCCGAGCAGCAGACTGTTGCGCTCGTCAAGCGTCAGGTCGTTCTGCCAGTTCACCGAATCCCGGTAGGTATTGAACACGCTGCGTTCGTCACTGAGTTTGTCGAGGGTCTTCTCGCGGTTTTCGCTGTGGCCGAACTCGATGCGGGTTTTCCACAGGTCATTGAAGCGCGCGTCGATGTAGCTGCTGACACTGCTCACATCGAATTCGTTGTCGGGCTGCTGTTGGACCGACTCGAACGTATTCATGTCGAAGCGTCCGAACGGGTTGTCGAATTCGCTTTTGCCGCGATTATCGAGCGCGTTGGCGCCGATCTCGATGTCATCGCTGAGTGCGTGGCTAACGCTCAGGCTGAACGACTGGTTGCGGTACTCATCATGGTCGCCGTCGCTGGGGTAAGACTCGTGGGTGCGATTGATCCCTGCGCTTTCGTCGAGGCTGGCGCCGAGGTTGAAGCGGGTTCGCTCATCGCCGCCGGACAAGCCAAGGCTGCGCTCCCAGGTCTGGTTGCTGCCAAACGCTGTGTGCAGGCGCGGTTGCAGGCCCTGCTCGCCGCCCCGGCGGGTGAAGATCTGGACCACCCCGCCAATCGCATCGCTGCCATAAATCACCGAACGGGAGCCGCGCAGCACTTCCACGCGCTCGACCTGTTCGATGTTGAGGTGCTGCAGGTTGCTGTCGCCGGAGGTCGAACTGCCGATGCGCTGGCCGTCCACCAGCACCAGGCTCTGGGCTGACTGGGTGCCGCGGATGTACACCCCCGGCAGACTGCCGCGCCCGCCGGTCTGCACGATTTGCACGCCCGGTACACGGCGCAGCAGGTCGGTGACGCTATCGGGTTGCAGGCGATCGATGTCGTCGCGGGTGAACACGGTGTTGGCGGCGCTGCTGTCGTTGCGCGCTTCGACCTGGCGGTTGGCGCTGATCAGCACGTCGGGCAGCTTCAGCGCTTGATCGCGCTCGAAGGTGTCGGCCAGCAGTTGACCAGCCGGCAGCAGGGTCAGCGTCAGGGCGAGGGGAGAGAGTTTCATCGGAATCCGGGCTTTCACAATCAACGCAGGCTCCCTGTAGGAGCTGCCGAAGGCTGCGATCTTTTGATCTTGATTTTTCATGCCTGGAACCGCCGAAGGGCAAGATCAAAAGATCGCAGCCTTCGGCAGCTCCTACACAGAGGGATGTTTACAGGTCGAGCAGTTGCAGGCGCTCGCGGATCGAAGCCTCGATCCCGGCTTCATCCAGCCCGCACTCGGCCAGCATTTGCGCAGGCTTGGCGTGCTCGACGTAGATGTCCGGCAAGCCCAGGTGCAGCATCGACTTGAGGATGTTTTCCCGGGCGAGGAATTCGCTGACCGCGCCACCGGCGCCGCCCATGATCGCGTTTTCTTCGACAGTGACCAGCAGCTCGTGACTGCCGGCCATTTCGCGCACCAGCGCTTCATCCAGCGGCTTGACGAAACGCATGTCGACCACGGTCGCATCCAGCGTCTCGGCGACTTTCAGGGCTTCGGCCAGTTGCACGCCGAACACCAGCAGGGCGACTTTGCTGCCCTGGCGGCGGACGACGCCTTTGCCGATCTCGATCGGCTCGAGGTCTTTCTCGATGGTCGCGTTCGGGCCATTACCGCGTGGATAACGCACAGCCGCCGGGCCTTCGTACAGGTGACCGGTGGTGAGCATCTTGCGCAGCTCGTTTTCATCGCTCGGGGTCATTACCAGCATGCCGGGGATGCAGCGCAGGAACGACAAATCGAAGCTGCCGGCGTGGGTCGGACCGTCTTCGCCCACCAGACCTGCACGGTCGATGGCGAACAGTACGTCGAGATTCTGCACGGCGACGTCATGCACCAGCTGGTCGTAGCCGCGCTGCAGGAAGGTCGAATAGATGGCCACTACGGGTTTGGCGCCTTCGCAGGCCATGCCGGCCGCGAGGGTCACGGCGTGTTGCTCGGCAATGGCCACGTCGAAGTAGCGCAGCGGGAAACGTTCGCTGAACGCGACCAGGTCCGAGCCTTCCTTCATCGCCGGGGTAATCCCGACCAGGCGCGGATCGGCAGCCGCCATGTCGCACAGCCATTCACCAAACACACCGGAATATTTCGGCCCGCTGGCCTTTTTCGGCGCGGCGGCCGGGGCGTCCAGCGGTTCGAGTTTGGTGATGGCGTGGTAACCGATCGGGTCGACTTCCGCCGGGGCGAAACCTTTACCTTTCTTGGTGACGACGTGCAGGAACTGCGGACCTTTCAGGTCGCGCATGTTGCGCAGGGTGGCGATCAGGGTCGGCAGGTCGTGGCCATCGATCGGGCCGATGTAGTTCCAGCCCAGCTCTTCGAACAGCGTGCCGGGAACCAGCATGCCCTTGGCATATTCTTCGGTCCGGCGAGCGATTTCCCAGGCGCCGGGCAGGCGCGACAGCACTTTCTTGCTGCCTTCGCGCATGCTCGCGTAGGTGCGGCTGGAAAGGATCTTCGCCAGATAGTTCGACAAGCCACCGACGTTGCGCGAGATCGACATGTCGTTGTCGTTGAGGATCACCAGCATGTTGGCGTCCACTTCCGGCGCATGGTTCAGCGCCTCGAACGCCATGCCCGCGGTCAACGCGCCGTCGCCGATCACCGCGATGGCCTTGCGCTCGCTGTTCTGCAGGCGGGCGGCAATCGCCATGCCCAGCGCGGCACTGATCGAAGTGCTGGAGTGGCCGACACCAAAGGTGTCGTACTCGCTCTCGGAGCGACGCGGGAACGCAGCGACGCCGTCCTTCTGGCGCAGCGTGCCCATGCGCTCGCGACGACCGGTGAGGATCTTGTGCGGATAAGCCTGATGACCCACGTCCCACACCAGCCGGTCGTCCGGGGTGTCGAAGACGTAATGCAGCGCGATGGTCAGCTCGATCACGCCCAGGCCTGCACCGAAATGCCCACCGGTCTGGCCGACCGTGTAGAGCAATTCCAGGCGCAACTCATCGGCCAGGGTTTCCAGCTCGGCTTCGCCTAACCGGCGCAGGCCGTCCGGCGTGTTCGCGCGGTCGAGCAGGGGCGTGGTCGGGCGCTTGCGGGGAATCTCATGAAACGTCGTGGGCATCAGGCGAATCGTTATAGGTATAAAAGATGCGGCAGTTTACCTGATGCATCGTCCCCTGCCCACGCGTTGGTCTTTTTTGGCGGATTCGCCGTCAGTTGCGGCGATCGACGATATACCGGGCCAGATCACGCAATGGCTCGGCCGCCGCGTCAAACGGTCGCAGGGCGTGCAGGGCCTGGTCACGCAGCTCAAGGGCATAGGTCTTGGCGGCGTCGAGGCCGAGCAGGGCCGGATAGGTCGGCTTGTCCCGGGCAATGTCCGCGCCCTGGCGTTTGCCGAGGGTAGCGGTATCGCTTTCGACGTCGAGAATGTCGTCCTGGACCTGGAATGCCAGGCCGATGGCCTGTGCATAAGTCTGCAGGGACTTGAGTTCGTCTTTCTCGGCACGGCCGCTGGCCAGGGCGCCGAGTTTGACGCTGACTTCGATCAGCGCACCGGTCTTGTGCCGGTGCATGTACTCCAGGGCTTTCTGGTCGAGCTTCAGGCCGACCGAACCGAGGTCGATGGCCTGACCGCCGACCATGCCCGCCGGGCCTGCCGCCAGTGCCAGGGCGCTGACCATCTGCAGGCGGATTTCGGCCTCCGACGTGCTCAGGCGCGGGTCTAGCAGGGCGCTGAAGGCCAGGCTCTGCAAGCCGTCGCCGGCGAGGATCGCGCAGGCTTCATCGAATTTCTTGTGGGTGGTGGGCTGGCCGCGGCGCAGATCGTCATCGTCCATGGCCGGCAAATCGTCATGCACCAGTGAGTAGGCGTGGATCAGCTCCACCGCACAGGCGGCACCGTTGGCTTGCTCAGGCTTGCCGCCCAACGCTTCACAGGCGGCATAGGCCAGCAGTGGACGCACGCGTTTGCCGCCATTCATCACGCTGTAGCGCATGGCTTCGTACAGCCGTGCCAACTCGGGGCCTGGTGCCGTGAACAGGGTTTCCAGCGCTGCATTGACGCGGGCCTGGCTGGTGGCCGAGTACGCTGCAATCATTCTGGCTGATCCGCGTCGAAGGGTTCCTCGGCCAACTCGCCATCACGCTCGAGCAGTATCTGAACCTTTTGCTCGGCCTGGGCCAGCGCCGCCTGGCAATCGCGGGTCAGACCGATGCCTTGCTCGAAAGCGGCCAGCGAGTCCTCCAGCGACAATTCGCCATTCTCCAGACGCTCCACCAGCGTTTGCAGGTCGGCGAGGGACTGTTCGAAATCCAGTGCAGCTTTTTTGCGGGCCATGGCGGCGATTTCCGGTTGACGTTAAACCGGCGCGACACTAGCAGATAGGGGGTTTATGGGCAAACTCACAGACGACGCACGCCCTTGTAGGAGCTGCCGAAGGCTGCGATCTTTTGACTTTGTTTTTTGGAAGCAGGATCAAAAGATCGCAGCCTCCGGCAGCTCCTACAGTACCGGGTTATCAGGATAGTGGATTCGGTAGCGGGTGCTGCGCCCGCCACCGGGCAGGCGTTGCAGGCAGCCCTTATCCAGCAGTTCGGCCAGATGACGGGTTGCGGTCGCTTTGGATACTTTGGCGACGGCCTGGTATTGAGCCGCTCTAAGTGGGGTGAGTCGATTGGATCGGTTATTCGGCTCACATAATGAGCCGAATATGGCGCGTATTCGGCTCACCGTCCACCCGTTATCGTGATTCCCACCGCAATTTCGGGGCCATCCGATTGTTAAAAAACACCCGAATGGCTAACCTTCGAGCCGTATACGACCTGGCAGTCACGGGTCTTTCAGACGAAGCGCAGTATTCCCATCTGTAACGCGCCCAGGATCAGGCGCAAGGTTTCGTCATGCATGGCAGGAGGCGTCGCATGCGCTCATTTCTTTTGCAGATGATCGGGCTGGTTTTCGCGCCCGTGATTCTGGCCGCACCGAATGCCGAGTTGTCGGAACCGGTGGGCGGCTGGCGTTACAACGGTTTGCTGGATCGCACGGAAAACCCGCAAGTCGCTTATCCCACGCCGCCCATCGACCGGGGCGTGCAGCGCAATCGCACGATGATCGAAGGCCAACTCAAGGCCCTCGGCACTCAGCGTGGGCCGCACACGCTGGCGGTCAACGGCAATCCCCTGAATCTGTACACCGACGACCAGGGCCGTTTCGCACGGCCCTATGCGTTCGGCGCCGGTTCCAACAGCGTCGAAGTGCGTAGCGTTGAAGGCCAGTCGCTCAAGCGCGTTCAATTCTATGAAGCCAACAACCTGCGCACCCCGGCGCGGATTCGTGTGGTGCTGGGCTGGGACGACCCGAAGGCCGAACTCGATCTGCACATCATTACCCCCGACGGCCAGCACGCTTTCTGGGCGCACTCGGCGCTGGCCAATGGCGGCGGTCTCGACCCGGATGGCGTCGATGGGCCCGGCCCGGAGATGTTCACCATGACCGCACCGCTGCACGGCACCTATCTGGTTTACGTGAACTATTGGGGCAACTTCGGCAGCGAAGGCTATAACTTCGATGAGGCCGGCAACCAGAACGAGGTGATCACCTCGCAGATCAACCTGGTACTTAACGAAAACACCGTCGATGAAAAACGCGAGACCTTTATCGTGCCCCTGCGCGCAATCGGCGACCTGCTGCTGGTCAAGACTTTCAACTATTAAGCATCCCGTTCCACGGATGAACATCGGGTTTTGTGAACATGAGTGATAGCACTGTTACTCCGGCCGCTGGCGCACCCGCGGCCAAACCTTCCCTGCATTGGCCGACGCTGCTGATCGGCATATGCCTGGTCGCTGGCGTGGCCGGTGGGTTGGGGTGGCTCATGCACAAACCCAAGGCGCCGGCGCCTGCGTTGGCCAGTGACAAACTGGGTATGGGCCGGCCGGATGGTTTGCTGGAAACCTACTCCTTGAGCCAATTGCCCAAGGACCTGCTCGCGGTGCCCTTCCTCAAGGAAACCCTGACCGAAGATTTCGTCTTCTACTACGAAACCCACGCTGATCGTCTCGGCTTGATCGGCAGTTTGCGGCGGATCATCTACGAACATGACCTGAAGTTGCAGGACACCCTGATCGAGCAACTGTTCGATCAGCCTGCCGATGTAGCGTTGTGGCGCGGGGCGGACGGGCGGCTCAAGGATTTCCTGCTGGTGATGGATCGCGGCGGCCTGGCCAAGGTGCTGGAACCGCTGGCCAAAGTCGCGCTGGACGACTCGCAGCTGAGCAAGGTCGCTGACGTGAAGGTCGGCAGCGAAGACGTGCCGCTCTATCAACTCAATTACAACGCCAGCAAAGCGCTGCTGTTCGCGTCCCATGGCGACAAACTGGTGGTGCTGTCCAATCCGGCGAAGCTCTACGATCCGCAAAACGGTGCAACGGAGGAGCCGGGCAGCGTATCGACCACGGCCGTTGCCGCGCTGCTCAGTGGCGAAAAACTGTTTCCCGAAGCCTTCGGTCTGCCGCCTCGTGCGCCGCAGGTGAAACAACGCCTGTCGGTGAATGCCAGTGTGCTGGCCATGGGTTACCAGCGTTTCATTCCGAACTTCGCCGGCCTGCGTTTCGACATGGACGACAAGGGCTGGCACAGCTTCCTGGCCATGGATGAACTGGAGAATCAGCCGGACTTCGATTTCAAACCGATCTGGCAAGCCATGCCCATGGGCGCAAGCGCTTGCGTGGCGTTGCCGCTGGCTGCCGAACAACAGAAACCGCTGCTGGTGAAGCTCGGTGCCGAGGAAAGGGTGGCCCAGGCACTGACCGAACACATGGCTGGCGCGGCGGGGCTGTGCTGGTATGCCGATTCGCGGTTGTACACGCCCTTGCTGGTGGCCAGCCTCAACGATGACGAGAGCGGCAAACTCGATGGGGATCTGGGCAAACTGTTCGGCTCGATGGTCGGTGCGCACGAGAGCAATGTCGAGGACGGTGCCTTCCCAGTGGTGGAAAAACAGGAAGGCCAGAGCCATCAGTGGCAACGTCAGGTCAGCTCCAGTTTCGGGCCTTATGCGGCCAAGGAAGCTCAAGATCCCGATGCCATCACCGGCAAGGCGTTCATGAAAGTCAGCCTGGCGCGCCATGGTTCGACGCTGCTGTTTTCCCTCGACGACAAACTGGTGGACAAGGCCCTCGGCACCCTCGACAAACGCTTCCCGCCGATGGCCGACGTGGTGCCCAAGGACTTGCTGATGCCCGTCTATTTCGGCCCTGATTCGATGGCGCAACTGATGCAGCAGGAAACCCTCGACAGCCTGCCCCAGGACATGGAACCGGTGTTCTACAACGCCGCGCAAACCTTCCTGATGCCGAAGCTGCGTACGCTCGGTGGCTACGGCAAATACGCCCTGACCTTGCCCGAAGGCAGCGAGCCAGACGGCCATTGGCAGTGGCTGCCGCTGGAGTGGAAAGCGCTGTGACGGCATTGATTCGCAGTCTCGGCCTGCTGGCGTTGTTGCTGAGCGCAGCTACCCACGCCGTCGAGACGCCGTCGCTCGACCCGCAGCAATCCCAGGTTTTTCGCGCCTGGTTCGTGCGCATCGCCCAGGAGCAACTGAGCCAGGGTCCGAGCCCGCGCTGGTACCAGCAGGATTGCGCCGGGCTGGTGCGCTTTGCCGCCAATGAAGCGCTGAAAGTCCATGACGACAAATGGCTGCGCAGCAATGGCCTGTCCAATCGTTACCTGCCGCCGGAGCTGCCATTGAGCGATGCCCAGCGCGGTCTCGCCCAACAGTGGCAGCAGGGCGGCGGTAAGGTCGGGCCGTACGTCAACGCGATCAAATTGATCCAGTTCAACAGCCATCTGGTCAGCCGCGATGTGTCACAGGCACGCCCTGGCGACCTGATGTTTTTCGATCAGGGCGACGACCAGCACCTGATGATCTGGATGGGCCGCTACATCGCCTATCACACCGGCACCACCACACCCACTGACAACGGCATGCGTTCGGCAAGCCTGCAGCAACTCATGACATGGAAGGACACCCGATGGATACCCGATGCAGCCAACCCCAACTTCATCGGCGTCTATCGACTGAATTTTCTCTCCCAATGACCGGTGCCCGCATGCTGCGTTTTCTGTCTCTGATGTTGGTGTGGATGCTGCCACTCTCGGTGGTTAACGCCGATGACTCGGTCCCGGCCAGCGGCTATGCGCCAGTGGCCGGCGAGAGCTTCTTCCTGCTGGCCGACAGCAGTTTCGCCAGCGATGAACCAGCGATGGTGCGCCTCGAAGCGCCGGGCCGCGACTATCGGCGGTTTCGCATGGAACCTTATGGCGGCGCGGACATTCGGGTGTATCGCATCGACAAGCCGCTGGACTTCCTCAAGCGCCAGAAGAATCTGCATCGGGTGGTCAGCGACGGCCAGTTCAAGGGTGAAGGCCTGTCCAACACCCTCGCGTACCTGTGGGACAACTGGTATCGCAAATCCCGCCGGGTGATGCAGCGGGCGTTTTCCTACGAGTCGCGTAAACAAGTCACCGAGGAAGTGCCGGAACTGAAGATGGGCAATGCGATGGCCGCGCCGACGCCCTACGATGCGCAGCCGCAATTCGCGTTGATACCGGGTTTGCCGGTGGTCAGCCAGTTCCGTTACCCGTTGTGGCAGGCCAAGCCGATTCAGCCACCAGCGGGGGTGAACCTGGCCGGGTCTTCCAGCGAGTTTGTCAGTGTTGCGCCGGGCAACGTGTACATCCCGTTGGGCAATCTCAAACCGGGTCTTTATCTGGTGGAAGCGCTGATCGGCAAGTACCGCGCGACCACCATGGTGTTCGTCTCCAATACCGTGGCGGTGAGCAAGATTGCCGGTGACGAATTGCTGGTGTGGGCCGCGCGCAAACACGAAGGCAGCTCGGTGCCGAAGGTCAATGTGCTGTGGACCGACGGCCTGGGTGTGATGAGCAGCGGCGCCACCGATAGCGACGGCTTGCTGCGCCTGAAGCACGTCAGCCCCGAGCGTTCCTTCGTGATCGGTGAAGACGAAGAGGGCGGGGTGTTCGTCTCCGAGAATTTCTACTACGACAGCGAAATCTACGACACCAAACTCTATGCCTTCACCGACCGGCCGCTGTATCGACCGGGGGATTGGGTGTCGCTGAAAATCGTAGGACGTGAATTCAAGAACGCGCGGGACTCGGTGCAGCCAAGCGCTGCCGACGTCAATGTGAGCGTGCTCGATGCCACCGGCACGGCGCTGCAATCCCTCGATCTGAAGCTCGATTCCAGGGCCGGCACCCAGGGCCGCTTCCAGTTGCCGGACAATGCCGTGGCCGGTGGTTATGAACTGCGTTTCACCTACAAGGACCAGACCTACAGCAGCGCCTTCCGCGTCGCTGAATACATCAAGCCGCACTTCGAGATTTCGCTCAATCTGGCCAAGCAGGATTACCGCACAGGCGAGCCGGTCAAGGGTAACCTGGTGCTGCTGTATCCGGACGGCAAACCGGTGGCCAATGCGAAATTGAGCCTGAGCCTGCGCGCCCAACAACTGTCGATGGTCGACAACGAGCTGCAGTACCTCGGGCAATTTCCGGTGGAGCTGACCAGTACCGAACTGACCACCGACGCCAAGGGCAACGCAACGCTCGACCTGCCCGCCGCCGACAAGCCGAGTCGCTACATGCTCACCGTGTTCGCCAGCGACGGCGCGGCGTATCGGGTCAAGACCACCAAGGAAATCCTCATCGACCGTGGCGCGGCGAACTTCCGCTTGAGCGCGCCCCGACGCTTCAGCGCGGTGGGCGACAAGGTTGCGTTCAGCTACGCCCGCGAAGGCGAGCAGGCGCAGGCCGTTACGCCGGGCAGCTACGGCTGGGTACGTCTGGAAGACCAGAGCACCGGCGAAGGTAAACTCGCGGCAACCGACAAAGGTTTCACCCTGGCCTTTGACCGCCCGGGCACCTACAACCTGACGCTCAAGGATGACCACGGTCGCGTGGTCGGCGCCACCGGGCATTCGGTAACCGGTGAAGGTGTCAAAGCCGTGCCCGGCACCGTGGAAATCGTCCTCGACAAGCCCGAGTACATCACGGGCGATGAAGCGCTGGCGCTGATCACTTTCCCGGAACCGGTCAACGATGCCTTGCTGTCGCTGGAGCGGGACAAGGTCGAGGCGACCGCGCTGCTGTCCAGAGGCGGTGACTGGCTGAAGACGGAAAAGCTCAGCGATACCCAATACCGCGCGCGCATCCCGGTGAAGGACGGCTTCGCGCCGAACCTGACCTTCTCGGTGCTGTACACCAAGGGCGGCCAGTACAGTTTCCAGAACGCCGGCATCAAGGTGGTAACGCCACAAATCGAGGTGGCCATCGCCACCGATAAAGACACCTACCAGCCGGGCGAAACCGTCTCGGTGGACCTGACGACTCAATTTGCCGGTAAGCCGATCCCGGCGCACCTGACGGTCAGCGTGGTCGATGAAATGGTCTACGCGCTGCAACCGGAAGTGGCGCCGAGCATCGACCAGTTCTTCTATCACCCGCGACGCAACAACGTGCGCACCAGCGCCAGTTTGTCGTTCATCAGTTATGACGTCGCCTTGCCGGGCAGCCCCGGTGCACCAGGCAAAGCCAATCGCAGTGAGCGCGGCGTGAAGGTGCTGGAACGGCCGCGTCGCGAGGACGTCGACACGGCAGCGTGGCAGCCAGAATTGCTGACCGATGCCAACGGCAAAACCCGCTTCACCTTCAAGATGCCCGACTCCCTGACCCGCTGGCGTATTACCGCCAGGGCCATCGCCGATGACGGTCAGGTCGGGCAGAAGAAGCAATTCGTACGCTCGGAAAAACCGCTGTACCTGAAGTGGAGCGGGCCGATTCGATTCCGTACCGGCGACAAACCGGACCTCGGTGTGTTCGCCTTCAGTCAAGCCGAGAAACCGGTCAAGGCCGAACTGGTGACCCGTTACGCCAGCAACGAACAGCGCGTGCCTGTGACCCTGAACAGTGGCATCAACTACGTCCCGTTGCCGGCGTTTGAACTGGCCAATGGCGAGTGGAGCGCCGAGCTGGTGCAGGACGGCAAAACCGCTGACGCGTTGACGGTGAACCTGAGCGCGACCGGTGAAGGCTGGCGGGTGACGCAATCGCAGAGTCTCGATGTGAGCAGCGGCGATACACCGCTGACTCTGCCGGCAGACGCAACCGATATTCGCCTGCGCCTGGATGACAGTCCGCAAGCGTTGTTCCGTTCGGCCCTCGACGACCTGTTGAGCTACCCCTACGGTGGCGTCGAGCAGACCGCCAGTCGTCTGTTGCCATTGAGCATCGCCTACCCGACGCTGGCGGCGAATCCGCAGATCCGCGATCGCTTGCGCCTGATCATGCAAAACAGCCGCCTGCGCCTGGTACAAATGGCCGGCCCTTCGGCGAGCTTCACCTGGTGGGGCATGGACGGCGAGCCGGACGCGTTCCTCACCGCCTACGCCTATTACGCTGACTGGTACGCCAGCCGGGTGCTGGACCTGAGCCTGCCGCCGGAGCATTGGCAGCGGGTGCTGGAGGTCTACGCCAAACAGGCGAACAACACTCCGCTGCTGCAGCGGGCGCTGATCCTGTCGTTCGCCAAACAGATGCAGTTGCCGGTCAACACCTTGCTCAGTGGCCTGATGGAAGACCTGGCGAAAGCGGGCGAGGGCAGTGCCGCGAATCTGATGGAAGACGGCGAAGACAGCCTCGTCATGAGCGACCCGGATTCAGCCTTGGGACTGGCTGCCGCGCGAGTGCTGACGGCCTCGCTGGCCAGGCAGGCGAAGGTCGCCTTGCCGGATGCGTTCAACCGGCAACTGGCCGACGCGCAGCAACGTCTGGCGGTCAGTTCCCAGCCGTTTGCCGAAGCGCTGAACCTGTCGCTGCAACCCTTCGATCAGGCTCACGCCCAGGCGTTGTTGCAACGCCTGTTGCCGCAACAATCGACCCTGGAACGGGCATTGGCGCTCACCTGGCTGCAACGCAGCATCGAGCAGGCATCGCCCACCATTGCATTGGCCCCGGGTGAAGGCTGGAAGAAACAGCACGGGGTTTCTGGTGAAATGTATTGGACGTGGCAGGGGCCTGCGCCAGTACCAGCGGTATTGACGTTGACCGGGGTGCAGGAGCGTCCGCTGCGCGCTGCATTGAGCTATCGCAGCCAGCAGCCAGCGGTCGATCCGATGGCCGTGACCATCACCCGTCGCCTGTCGCGGCTGGTGCCGGGGGATGAGGCTTTCACTTTCAAACTCGAGGCAGTCGGCAACGCGCCGCTGTCCAGCGACAACCTCTATCTCGATGAAGTGATCATCACCAGCAAAGCTGCCAAACCGCTGCGCTATGGCCTGCTGGAAGTGCCGCTGCCACCGGGCGCCGATGTCGAGCGCACGACCTGGGGCATCAAGCTCATGGGCAAGGCTGGCACTGAACCGACATCGCTGGAGAAGGCGCGTTTCGAACCGGGGCAAATGGCTTATGCCGTTCCGGTCGATGCCTTGAGTGGCGAATTGCGCCTGCGGCATCTGGTGCGTTTCTCGCAGAAGGGGCAGTTCAACTTGCCGGCGGTGCGGTTCACTCAGGTGTATGCGCCGCAGCATCAGGCGATGGAACAAAAGGCAGCCCTTGGCCAGGTCACGGTTCACTGACGTGCACAGGTTGCTGCTGGGGTGGCTGCTGTGTTTGATTCCTGTGCTGGCGACGGCGCAGGACGAACCGCTGCGCCTGGCCTTCAAGGGCGATTTATTGTCGTTGAGCCGAACTCAGGTGATCGCCCGCGAGCCACTGCCGCAGACCTTGCAGACACCCTTGGGCAGTCTGTGGAAGTTGTTCGTCTACGCCTGGCTGGTGGACACCGGTGCGCGTGAGCCCGCTTATGAATGTCGCGGCCAGTCGAAGGAAGAAGTCTATTGCTGCACGGCGGGCGGCAGGATCGAGCGCGATCAGGCGTTGGTGAAGTCATGCGGTCTGTACTTCGAACCCGCGCGACTGGGCATCCGCGAGGCCGACTGGCGAACCTATTGGCAGGCACGGCAGGCGCCGCCATGGTTACTGGATTTGCCTTCGTTGCAACCGGCTACCCGGGTTTCGGTGGCGCAGCTGTTGAAGGTGTTGGCCGTGCTGCCGGCACAGGATCAAGCCCGACGTGTGTTGCTCGATGTGGTGCTCAATGCCGCCGATGGCCATGTCGTCGGCGAACTCGGAAGCCGCCTGCGGGTGAAGACCTGGAGCTGGTTGGCGGATCAGGATGCCACGTCACGCCAGGGCGGATTTGCCGGTTGGACGGCGGATGGTGCACCGGTCTGGGCCGGGGGGCGGGGCACCAGTCAGCGGGTACTGCGTGATTACGCGCAGGCATTGTCCGCGGTGATTCCTGTTGCCTGGCCTGCGGATGCAGGGAAGTGTGTAGAGGTCGACCTGTTCTCCCGCTATCCACTTCGACGTGTCTTGGCAGGAGGCTCTGCGGTGTCTTCCGGAGCGTTGCAGGGTGACTACCGCGTCGAATTCGCCAACGGCAATGCGCTGGATATCCACGGTGACGGTGAACTCTTTCTGCTGAACGACAAGCTCGTCGCCCGGCTGGATCGCGAAGAGTACGTCGCCCGTGTGCTCCAGCGCGAAGCCACTGCCGAGCCGGTCGAGGCCGCCAAAGCCCTCGCGGTGGCCATCCGCACGTACCTGCTGCAAAACGCCACGCGCAGCGGCGATTGCCTGAGCATCGACGACAGCAGTAGCCGTCAGCGGGTCGCGCCACGTCCGGCATCCTCCGAATCCCGCGATATCGCTGCGTGGACCAGCGACCTGGTCCTGGCCGGCAGCACCGTCACCTATCATTCCGATCAACCCGGCCCGGACAAGCTGTCCTGGCAGCAAGCCGTCGAACAGGCCGGTGCCGGCCAGCGCTACGACGCCATCCTGCTGCACGCCTACCCACGCGCCAGTCTCAGTCGCTGGGACAACCCGGTCGCGTCCTGCGAAGCGTTGCCCGCCGCACAAGACTGGCTGCAGAAACAACGGCGCGGCTGGCGTGTGCGGTTGGACGGCGAGGTCGGCTACAACGAAGTCAGCACCTTCGCCGTATGCCGCCTGGCCTTCGGACGCCCTTATGTCGACCGCGAACGCCAGCGAATCTACGTGCGTGGCGTGCTGACGCTGCAAGACCGCCTCGACCTGACCCACGAATACCTGCACCTGGCCTTTGAGGCACACCCCAACGGCCAGGATGAAACCTACATCGAAGGGCTCGCCCGCCACCTCTTGCTGGAATAGACCATGAAACTCCGTTATCCACAGGTCTTGCTGTGTCTCTGCTCGCTGCTGGCGTTGCCATCAGTGATGGCGGCGGACAGCGTCAAACTCGACACCCCCGCAGGCGGCTGGCGCACCGGCGCGCCCGAGGGCGAGGGGGAAAGCTTCCGGCAGGTCGTCAACTACCCGGCCTCATCGGTCAACACACCGGCAGGGCAGGCCAACACCGCACGCATCAGCGGCCAGATCAAAGCCACAGCGAAATCCACAGAGCCCGGCCGGCTGATCGTCAACGGGGTGAGCATGCCGCTGAAAATTGACCCGGCCGGCCGCTTCGATCGCCCGTTCTCATTCCCCAACGGCAGCAACAGCGTCGAAGTTCGCAACCCCGATGGCCAGCAACGCCACCGCACGCAATTCCTCAACAGCAGCGGCGGTGCGACCCCGGCCAAGTTACGTGTATTGCTGGCATGGGACAGCGACAACACCGACCTCGACCTGCACCTCATCACCCCCGACGGCGCGCACATCTGGTACGGCGACCGCATCGCCCCCAACGGCGCAGCACTCGACGTCGACGTCACGACCGGCTACGGCCCGGAAATCTTCGCCATGCCTGCACCGATCAAGGGCCAGTACCTGGTGTATGTGAACTACTTCGGTGGCGGCTACAGCAGTGATGAGGAGGGGCAGGAAGACGCGGTACAAGCGCTGACCACCGCGCAGGTGACGGTGATTACCGAGGAAGGGACACCGAGCGAGAAGATGGAGACCTTCCTGGTGCCGATGCGGGCGGTCGGGGAATTGACGTTGGTGAAATCGTTCAGCTATCCGTGAGGTTGAGGTACAACTTGCGCAGGGTTTGCACACGATTGCGCCCGTGATCCTTGGCGCCATACAGGGCTTCATCGTTGAGCTTGAAAGCGAAGTCCGACCGGCTGAGCCTCTTCCGGGCTAAGGGTAGCGGTCTATGGACTGGGTGGATTTAGCATCGGCCATTTTGGCTTGGCAAGTGTTCTCTGGGCGGGATGAATGCTTGTTAGCGTTGTTTCATGCAGAAATACATTGTGAATGTTCCTGCGTCGGTTTCAGGAGTAATTGAGAAAGCCCTCCAGCTGACATGGAAATGCCCTGACGTGAATGATCTTCCTGGCAATACCCCTCTCGATTCTGCTTTCAGTGAAATTACCCAACTGATTGTGACTGCTCGACAACGCGCAATGCAGGCTGTCAACACCGAGCTGATAGAGCTGCACTGGCAGGTTGGGGCCTACATCAGCCGCAAGATTGAAGCGGCGGAGTGGGGTGATGGGGTGGTGGCTCAACTGGCTCAGCACCTGGCCTATACGCAGCCTGGATTGCGGGGGTTCACCCGTACGAATCTTTTTCGCATGCGCAAGTTTTACGAGGCTTATAGGCATGACGCAAAAGTCGCAGCACTGCTGCGACAATTACCCTGGACCCAGAACTTGGTCATCCTCAACCAGAGCAAACACCCGGAGGAGCGCGAGTTTTACCTGCGCATGGCAATCCAGGAAAAGTGGTCGAGCCGCGAACTGGAGCGGCAGTTCAAGGCAGCTTTGTTTGAACGTTCA
Source organism: Pseudomonas sp. B1(2018) (assembly GCF_003097365.1). Classification (NCBI taxonomy): domain Bacteria; kingdom Pseudomonadati; phylum Pseudomonadota; class Gammaproteobacteria; order Pseudomonadales; family Pseudomonadaceae; genus Pseudomonas; species Pseudomonas sp. B1(2018). The sequence goes on along the minus strand of NZ_PYUK01000024.1, from coordinate 8,924 downwards.
GTGGTCAGCCCGGCAAAAGTCTCAGCACCGCTGCGACAAATTCATCCCCAGGCCCTGAACGTGTTCAAGGACGCCTACGTGGTCGAGTTTCTGGCTCTGGAGCGTGGTCATGCAGAGACGGACTTGCATGGAGGCCTGCTGCACAAGCTCAGGGACTTTCTGATCGAACTGGGCAGGGACTTCTGCTTTGTGGGTTCGCAATATCCGTTGCAGGTAGGTGGGCGGGACTTTGCGCTGGATCTATTGTTTTTCCACCGCGGGCTGAACTGCCTGGTGGCGATCGAACTCAAGGTCGGGCGCTTTGAGCCGGAATACTTGGGGAAAATGGATTTTTATCTTGAAGCGTTGGACCGCAATGTCCGCAAACCACACGAAAACCCGGCGCTCGGCGTATTGCTGTGCGCGAGCAAAGAGGACGAAATCGTCGAGTACGCCTTGAACCGCTCACTGTCGCCAGCCTTGATTGCGGAGTACCGCACTCAATTGCCAGACAAGAAACTGTTGCAAGCCAAGCTGCAGGAGTTTTATGCGCAGAATACTGAAGGGGCTGAGTGATTTTTTTGTGAATCACTTTCTTTCAGACATTAAAAAGCCGGCTTGTGGCCGGCTTCTCGGGGACTGGCTTGGATCATTTTTGGTAAACCGCGCCAGCCTTCAAAACGTACACCCGGATCTTGCGTCCGGCTGTGGGACCTGGTGAGAAAATCATCTGTCAGGTCAGCGCATCTGAGCCGCAGGGCGGGTCGATGCGTAAATGTGGGGCGCAGCATACGCAGGTTTGACGGAAATTCCCAGCGGGAAGTGCCGTGCAGAGCCGTTCGGCCACCCGGGGGGGTGGCCGATGGGCGTTGTGGAGCGTTTAAAGAAACGGCACCGCAGGCCGCCGTTTGTTCAGGGTCGACCACCAGAACACCCAGCCCAGTACCCTGATGTTCTGTTCCTCGATTTGTGCCGCCCGGAAGATTTCATCCGGGTATTCGGCGCGGTTGTGGCTGCGCAATCGAAGGGAGTTGCCCGGTAGTCGGTGCAGGTACTTGATGCGCAGCATGCCGTCATGTTCGATGGCGTAGATCTCGCCATCGATAATCTGGGTCAGGCCACGATCAATCGCCAGGGTCGAACCGTCTTCAATTTTCTCTCCCATGCTGTTACCGCTCATGAAGGCGCAGATGGCGTCGCCGTGGTTGATTTCCAGTGAGTCGAGATGGCTGCGGGGCAGGCGGATGGATGTCTCGGGATCTTCTATGACGTGGGTTTTGTTGGAACCCGGGGCGATGACAGCTTCTTTGTAGAAAGGCAGTTCGACGTCGACTGGCTCGATGACCGTGTAGACGCCGCGGATGGTCTGGGCGTCGAAGATGTTGCCGGACTCCTCGAGCAGGCGCAGGTGCTGGGCGTCTTTCGAGCCTTCGCCGGTTTTCAGCCAGTCGCTGCTGACGGAGAGTTTTCTGGCGACTTCTTCCATGCAATGGGCAGGCACGCCGCGGGTGTACCAGTTATGTACATTTTGCGGAGCCGTACCCAGAAAGTCGGCAAATCCGGTGGTCGTGATGTTCGCTGCTTCGAGGAGCGCTTTAAAGCGTGGGCCGCTAGTGTTCTTTTTCATGAACGCGAGTCTACTGGCGGCTGGTAGGGGTTTGAATAAACGCCTCGTTCAAATTTCGCGGGAAATTTACGACCGGATGTAAGACGTTCTTGATGAATTTTAAACAGACAAAAACCAAAGCCGAGCATGGTTAAACGTCATGTTTAACGCGCTTATCAAGCGCCCACAAAAAACCCCGGATCACCCGGGGTTTTTCTTGAAGCCTGTCGCTGGAAGCTCGCGGCTTAACCTTTATAGGCTGCAACCGACTTGGTGATTGCGTCGCGGGCGGCGTCTGCACCGGCCCAGCCTTCGATCTTCACCCATTTGCCTTTTTCGAGATCTTTGTAGTTCGCGAAGAAGTGCTCGATCTGCTGGATCAGCAGTGCTGGCAGGTCGGTGTATTCCTTGACGTCGACGTACAGCTGGGACAGCTTGTCGTGCGGAACTGCGATGACTTTGGCATCGCCGCCGCCGTCGTCGGTCATGTTCAGGATGCCGACCGGGCGAGCGCGGATCACCGAACCAGGAGCAACCGGGTAAGGGGTCACGACCAGCACGTCGAGGGGATCACCGTCGTCAGCCAGGGTGTTCGGGATGTAACCGTAGTTGGCCGGGTAGAACATTGGGGTGGCCATGAAACGGTCAACGAACAGGCAATCGCTGTCTTTGTCGATTTCGTATTTGATCGGCGCGTGGTTGGCCGGAATCTCGATCGCGACGTAGATGTCGTTCGGCAGGTCTTTGCCAGCCGGAATCTTGCTGTAGCTCATTGGGCGTTGCCCCCGTTAGTTGACCAGAAACACTTGGCCGGATTGACCAAAAAGTGGCGGCGATTATAGGCATATTCCTGTGTCGACGCCATGTACCAGAAGTCGTATGGCGCTCACTGGTGTGCCTGATAGACAGGGTCATGCGCCTGAAGTTGCTTCAACCTTGCCAGCGGGTCCTGGCGATAGAACAGCTTCAGTTGCTGGTACACCTGTGGATAAGCCTCGTGCAGCAAATCCGGGGCGCTGAAGAAGTATTCGCTGGTGACGGCGAAGAACTCGGCAGGGTTTTCGGCGGCGTACGGGTCGATGGCGGTTTCAGCGTCGGGATTGCGCTCCAGTTGCCGGTCGAGGTCGTCGTAGGCCTCTTGCATGACCTTGGCCCAGTCGCTGACCCGCATGTCGGGATGCAGTGGCGGCAGGCCGTTGGCGTCACCGTTGAGCATGTCGAGTTTGTGCGCCAGTTCGTGGATCACCAGGTTGTAGCCTTCCCAGCCTCCGCTGGCCAAAACGCCGGGCCAGGCGAGGATGATCGGGCCTTGCTGCCAGGCTTCACCGCTGTGCTCACCGTCCCATTCATGCTCGACACCGCTGGCGTCGCGATGGCGCTGGGGGCTCAGGAAGTCGTCGGGATAGAGAATGATTTCGTGGAAGCCCTGATACCAGTTCAGGTCGCCGAGGTGAAGCAGCGGCAGTTGCGCCTGGGCGGCGAGCAGCAGGCGTTGCTCCTGGTGCAGTTCGACGCCGGGCAGGGCGCTCAGGTGCTTGTCTTCGAGGAACAGCACGCAGGCTTCGCGCAGCCATTGGTCTTCGGCGGCACTGATGCCATCAAGAAAGCTCAGGTGATGGCGCACCCGTTGCCACATGTCATCGGCAATCGGGTGCCTGGCCAGAGTGCGTCGGCGACGCCAGGCGCTCAGGGACCACATCGTGTCAGCGCGATTCGGCTTTGGAGCTCGAACCGGCAAGGCGGCTACGCACCATGCCGATGATCATCGGCACCAGCGACAGCAGGATGATGCCCACAATCAGCAGCGACAGGTTTTTCTTGATGAACGGTACGTTGCCGAAGAAATAACCGAGCGTCACCAGGCCACCGACCCACAGGATGGTGCCCAGCACACTGAAGGCGAAGAAGCGCGGATAGGGCATTTTCCCCACGCCGGCGACGAAGGGTGCAAAGGTCCGGATGATGGGCAGGAAACGCGCCAGAGTCACGGTTTTCCCGCCATGCTTGTCGTAGAAGTCGTGAGTTTGTTGCAGATAGTCGCGGCGGAAGATCTTCGAGTTCGGATTGCTGAACAGTTTTTCACCTGCCGTTCGTCCGATGATGTAGTTGGTGCTGTCGCCCAGGATCGCTGCCAGCATCAGCAGGCCGCCGAGCAGTACCGGGTCCATGCCGCCACCGGCCGCCACGGCGCCGGCGATGAACAGCAGGGAGTCGCCCGGCAGGAAGGGCATGACCACCAGGCCGGTTTCACAAAAGATAACCATGAACAGAATGGCGTAGATCCATGCCCCGTAGTTGGCTACAAGCATGTCGAGGTAGACGTCGAGATGCAGGACAATGTCGATCGGGTTGAAATCCATGGATAGCACCTGTGGTATTGGCCCGACTCTGCAGGCCTGTGCGGATGACTTCGCGTAAGACTACGGATAGGGGTAGTTTTTCTTACAAGCCGGGAATATCGGGATTATACGAGGCGACTGGTGAAAATCGCGTCGAGATTGTAGCGGGGAATGTCATGACAGGGCTGATGTTTGATAACGAACAGGTGGGAGCGAACCTGCTCGCGATGCCAACGCGAGCAGGGCGCAGGTGATTCAGAGTTCGTCGCTGATCGGCAGCACATAGTTCTTGAATTCGGTGTCTACCTTGAATCCGATGGATTCGTAGGTTTTCTGCGCGATTTCGTTGTTGCTGCTGGTGGAAACGCGCATGCGTACGGCATTGGTTTCCTTGGCCATTTTTTTCGCGGTACGGATCAGGTTGTCGGCCACCAGCTGGCGGCGGGCGTCCTCGGCGACATAGATGTCGTTGAGGATCCACACACGTTTGAGTGACAGCGAGGAGAAGCTCGGGTACAGCTGACAGAAGCCCATCAGCTTGTGGCTGTCGTCATCGGACAGCGCCAGGTAGATCACCGATTCCTTGCGACGCAGGCGTTTTTCGAGGAACGCCCGGGACGAGTCCGGATACGGCAGGGAGCCATAAAACTCGCGATATTTGACGAACAACGGGGTCAGCAGGTCCAGGTGTTCGAGGGTCGCTTGAATAATCCGCATGGTAGGTCTCGTCTTCAAGTGGCTGTCTTACGTCTCTGACGGCGATGGGAAACCCTTGGCGGCCGTGTAACGATCCTGCCTTAAACTGGTACGAATGTGCAATGCGGAAGCGGTTCAGGCATTCGGTGGCCCAAGCAGGAAATTATCTTTCATGTCGGCTCCCGCGTCCGATTCCAGTGTCTGAACCTGTGCTTCATCCTTCAGATTGACCCCTGACAACTGCCGTCGGCAGGCTTCGCGCATCAAATACAGCAAACGGTGTGCCGCCATGCCGTAACTCAGGCCTTCGAGCCGCACGTTGGAGATGCAATTGCGGTAGGCATCGGTAAGGCCGACCTTGGGATTGTAGGTGAAATATAAACCCAGGCTGTCCGGGGAGCTGAGGCCAGGGCGTTCGCCGATGAGGATGACGGTCATTTTCGCACCCAGCAGTTCACCGATTTCGTCAGCGACCGCCACGCGCCCCTGCTCCACCAATATTATCGGCGCAACAGTCCAGCCTTCGGCTGCAATCTGTTCTTCGAGACGTGCCAGAAAGGGCAGGGTATGGCGATGAACGGCCAGTGCCGACAGGCCGTCAGCAATCACAATCACCAGATCGACTCCGCCAGGATGCGCTGCAGCGTAGTCACGCAGGGTCTTTGCCGACGCGTCACTCAGCTTTCGTCCCAGGTCCGGGCGTTGCAGGTAACTGTTGCGGTCGATTGCGGCGCTGTGCAGTAAAAGGCTTTGGTGTCCGCGTTCGGCCAGTTGTGAGTTGAGTGCCGCGTGATCGAACGGCAAGTGCACCGCATCCCGTGCCTGGGCGTGGGCGTACTGGAAGTCCAGTTGCGCGCGGGTGGGAATACTGGTGCCGGTTCGGCCCAGGGCAATTCGCGCCGGTGTCAGGCGCCGCAGTTCCAGCCAAGGGTTGTGGGGGTCGAAGGGTAGTTTATCCATATCATTGATCATCCCAATTGCGCCAAGGCCTGCCGAAAGGCCGGCGGCAGGCTGTCACCGAAGAGAATCCTGCCGTCCGATTGAGTGAAGATGCCCATTTTCGCCAGCCATTGCTCGAACTCCGGCGCGGGCTTCAACCCCAGGGTCTGCCTGGCGTAGAGCGCATCGTGGAACGAGGTGGTCTGGTAGTTGAGCATGATGTCGTCGGAACCTGGGATACCCATGATGAAGTTGATCCCGGCGACCCCCAGCAGGGTCAGCAGGGTGTCCATATCGTCCTGGTCGGCTTCGGCGTGGTTGGTGTAGCAGATGTCGCAACCCATGGGCACACCGAGCAATTTGCCGCAGAAGTGGTCCTCCAGGCCGGCGCGGATGATCTGTTTGCCGTTGTACAGGTATTCCGGGCCGATAAAGCCGACAACGGTGTTGACCAGAAACGGGTTGAAGTGACGCGCGACGGCATAGGCGCGGGTTTCGCAGGTTTGTTGATCGACGCCATGGTGAGCGTTGGCCGACAGAGCGCTGCCCTGGCCGGTTTCGAAGTACATCAGGTTCTGGCCCAGGGTGCCGCGATTCAGGCTCAATCCGGCGTCATAGCCTTCCTTCAACACGTTCAGGTTGATGCCGAAACTGGCATTGGCCGCCTCGGTGCCGGCGATCGACTGGAATACCAGATCCAAAGGGACGCCGCGATTGACCGCTTCGATCGAGGTGGTGACATGGGTCAGCACACACGCCTGGGTCGGGATTTCGTAGCGCTGGATGATTGCGTCGAGCATCTCCAGCATCGCGCAAATCGAGGCAATGCTGTCGGTGGCCGGGTTGATGCCGATCATCGCGTCGCCATTGCCGTGCAGCAGGCCGTCGAGAATGCTCGCGGCGATGCCGGCCGGTTCGTCGGTGGGGTGGTTGGGTTGCAGTCGCGTGGACAGGCGCCCGCGCAGACCCAGGGTGCCGCGAAACTGCGTGACCACGCGGATTTTTTGCGCCACCAGCACCAGATCCTGCACACGCATGATCTTTGATACGGCGGCGGCCATTTCCGGCGTCAGACCGGGTGCCAGAGCGCGCAGGACCTGTTCATCGGCGGCATCACTGAGCAGCCAGTCGCGAAAACCGCCGACGGTGAGGTGGCTGACGACCGCGAAGGCATTTTTGTCGTGGGTGTCGATGATCAGGCGCGTCACTTCATCGGATTCGTAGGGGATCAGTGCTTCCTGCAGAAAGTGACTTAGCGGCGTGTCGGCCAAAGCCATCTGTGCGGCCACTCGCTCGCCATCGTTGAGCGCGGCGACGCCGGCCAGAAAATCTCCGGAGCGGGCCGGGCTGGCCTTGGCCATCACTTCCTTGAGGCTGTCGAAGCGGTAAGTCTGGGCGCCGACGGTATGGGCGAATGTGGCCATGGGGCGGTGTCCTCCAATAATTACTGCAATCTGCTCTTCCTGTGGGAGCGGGCTTGCTCGCGAATGCGGTGTGTCATTCAAAATGGATGCCGACTGACACGACGCCTTCGCGAGCAAGCCCGCTCCCACAGGGGAACTGCGTGCACTTCAATCATGCAGGCGCCGGGCAGCGGGCCCGGCACCGGTGCATTTAGATACCTTCGAGCATAGCGTCCGCCGGTGCTTCGGAGCGCTGCCGGGCGGTCAACTGGAAGTACAGGTAACCGGCGATCATGAACCCGAGGAAGATCAGGCCGATCAAGGTGTTGAACCACGCCATCGCCACCAGGCACACCACCGCCAGGAACAGCGCGATCCCCGGTACGATCGGATAGCCCGGTGCGCGGAAGGTGCGTTCCAGGTTCGGTTCGGTTTTACGCAGTTTGAACAGGCTCAGCATACTGATGATGTACATCACGATGGCGCCGAATACCGACATGGTGATCATCGCCGCCGTCAGCGTCATGCCTTGCAGGTTCACCAGGCCATCGCTGTAGATGGCCGCAATGCCGATCACGCCACCGGCCAGAATAGCCCGGTGCGGCGTCTGGAAGCGCGAGAGTTTGGCCAGGCCTTTGGGCAGGTAGCCAGCGCGAGCCAGGGCGAAGAACTGGCGTGAATAGCCAAGAATGATCCCGTGGAAACTCGCCACCAGGCCGAACAGACCGATCCACACCAGCATGTGCATCCAGGTCGAATTATTGCCGACCACGGCTTTCATCGCCTGGGGCAGCGGATCATTGATGTTCGACAGTTGGCGCCAGTCGCCGACGCCGCCGGCCATCACCATCACGCCGATGGCCAGGAACACCAGGGTCAGAATGCCGCTGACGTAGGCCTTGGGGATGGTGCGTTTCGGGTCCTTGGCTTCCTCGGCGGCCATGGCTGCACCTTCGATAGCGAGAAAGAACCAGATCGCGAAGGGAATGGCGGCGAAAATGCCAGGAATCGAGCCCATCGTGAACTCATTGGCACCCGACCAGCCGTTCAGTACGAAGTTGCTGAAACTGAAGCCCGGGGCGACCACGCCCATGAACACCAGCAGTTCTGCGACGGCCAGTACGGTGACCACCAGTTCGAAGGTGGCCGCGATGCTGACGCCGAGGATATTCAGGCCCATGAACACGAAATAGGCGCCAACGGCGGCGATCTTCGGGTCCAGTTCCGGGTATTGCACGTTGAGGTAGGCACCGATGGCCATGGCGATGGCCGGTGGGGCAAAGACGAATTCGATCAGGGTGGCGATGCCGGCGATCAACCCGCCTTTCTCACCAAAGGCCCGACGACTATAGGCAAATGGCCCGCCGGCGTGGGGAATCGCCGTCGTCAGTTCGGTGAAGCTGAAAATGAAGCAGGTGTACATCGTCGCCACCATCAACGCGGTGACGAGAAAACCCAGGGTGCCTGCGGTGCCCCAGCCGTAACTCCAGCCGAAGTACTCGCCGGAGATCACCAGGCCGACGGCAATGCCCCATAGATGCAGGGTGCCGAGTGTGGGTTTGAGCTGTGTGGAAGAAGTAGTCATAAGTCCTCTCTATTTTTTATTGTTCGATCTTTTGGACTTTCGGGTGTGACGGGTTGGGTGAAACGCTGAATGACGGGTACGCAAGGCCCGTGCCAGAGCGGCCAGACCTTGGGTGTTGTGTCATTTAGGGCGCCTTCGCGAGCAAGCCCGCTCCCACATTGGACTTGTGTTCACACTCCCCCCTGTGGGAGCGGGCTTGCTCGCGAAGGCGGTAGAAAGGGCGACACGGAGATCAGTGTCGCCCTCGGTTTTAGAAGAAGCCCAACGGATTGATGTCGTAGCTCACCAGCAGGTTTTTGGTCTGCTGATAGTGGTCGAGCATCATCTTGTGGGTTTCACGGCCGACGCCGGACTTCTTGTAGCCGCCGAACGCGGCG
>NZ_PYUK01000023.1:0-109763 GCF_003097365.1 Pseudomonas sp. B1(2018) | reverse complement strand
ACCACTCAGGCGCTGGTGATACTGGCTCGCAAGCTTGCTCGGGTCGTATTCGCCCTGCTGAAAGGACAGAGCGAATATCAACCCAAAGCCGGTTGAGGGCTTCCCCTCAACCATAGAATCTCCCACATTTGCTATGCGCTCAACGCATCAGGCGCCGAAGCCACCGTCGATGGTCAGGCTGGCCCCGGTGATGTAGCCGGCTTCCGGGCTGACGAGGTAGGCGACGAAGCTGGCGATCTCTTCGGCCTTGCCGTACCGGCCCACGGCCATCAACGGGATCAGGCTTTCCGCAAAGTCACCCTCGGCCGGGTTCATGTCGGTGTCGACCGGACCCGGCTGCACGTTATTGATGGTGATGCCTTGCGGCCCGAGGTCACGGGCCAGGCCTTTGGTCAGCCCGACCAGTGCCGACTTGCTCATGGCGTACGGGCCGCCACCGGCAAAGGGCATGCGATCGGCGTTGGTGCTGCCGATGTTGATGATGCGACCGCCTTCGGTCATGTGCCGGGCGGCGGCCTGGGTGGCGATGAACACGCTGCGTACGTTGATGGCCAGGGTCTGGTCAAAGTCTTCGAGTTTGAACTCGGCCAGCGGTGCGACGGCCAGTACGCCTGCATTGTTGATCAGGATATCCAGGCGACCGAAGGCTTCTACCGTGGCGGATACAGCGCCGCGGATCGCGTCGGCGTCGGCGCTGTCGGCCTTGATGGCCAGGGCCTTGCCGCCCTTGGCGGTGATGCTGTGTTGCAACTCTTCAGCCTTGGCTGTCGAGCTGACATAAGTGAAGGCAACGGTCGCGCCTTCAGCGGCCAGGCGCTTGACGATGGCTGCACCGATACCGCGGGAACCACCTTGAATCAATGCCACTTTGCCGCTGAGGTTCTGAGTAGTCATGTCGATCTCCAAGTCCCGAGGCGAGATGTCCCGGTTGATGGAGCCTAGTATCAGTTCTGGATTACGTGTCGTGTAGACCATGGTTGCGATAGTCTGTGTAAACCAAAAGTTTATAGTGGCGCCTATGGAAACCTTCAGTAGTATCGAATGCTTTGTGCGCAGCGCCGAGGTTGGCAGCTTCGCCGAAGCGGCGCGACGCTTGAGCCTGACACCGGCGGCGGTGGGCAAGAGCGTTGCCAAGCTTGAGGCGCGCCTGGGCGTCAGATTGTTTCAGCGCAGCACGCGCAGCCTGACGCTGACCGAGGCCGGTCAGTTGTTTCTCGGCGAAGTCAGTACCAGCCTGCACACCATCCAGAATGCCGTCGCCAACCTCGCCAGCGCCGGTGGGCAGCCTGCGGGTACATTGAAGGTCAGCATGGGGACGGTGTTCGGTTGCCTGTACATAGTGCCGATGCTCGGCGAGTTTCTGCGGCGATTCCCGGCGATCAACCCGGACTGGCACTTCGACAACCGTCAGGTCGATCTGATCGGGCAGGGGTTCGACGCGGCCATCGGCGGCGGCTTCGAACTGCCCCAGGGCGTAGTCGCGCGCAAGCTGAGTCCGGCGCATCGGGTATTGGTGGCTTCGCCGGAGTACCTGGCGACACATGCGTCAATCACCGAACCGGACGAACTCAAGCACCACGACGGGATCCTGATCCGCTCGCCACAAACCGGTCGCGTGCGCTCCTGGCAGTTGACCCATCGCAATCAGCAACACAGTCCGTTGACGCTCAAGGCGCGGATGACCATGAGCGATTCCGAGGCCGCCTGCGTCGCCGCCGCACAAGGCCTGGGCATTGCGCTGGTGAGCATGCCGTTCGCCTCGGGTTATCTGGAGGTGGGCAGGTTGCAGCGGGTGTTGCCGGACTGGTACATCGACGACGGCTACACCTCCATCTATTACGCCGAACATAAACTGCTGCCCGGCAAGACCCGGGCGTTTGTCGATTTCATCATTGAGCAGTTTGCCGAGCGGGGGTTGGGGCAGAGGTTCAGTGCGGTTTGAGTCAGGCTTGGGACCGAGGTGCCCCCTTCGCGAGCAAGCCCGCTCCCACACTGGATCTGCGCCGTTCACAATCCCCTTGTGGGAGCGGGCTTGCTCGCGAAGGGGGCGCCTCGGTCTATCGGGCAAACCGCCCCGGCCAGCCAATGATGTTTTTCGGCCGTGGCGTCGCATAGGTCCGCACCTTCGAAGTCGACAACCCCAGCCGCACCAGCGATTCGGCAATGGTCACCGCCGCCGTCACCCCATCCACCACCGGCACTCCGGTACGTCGGCGAATCTGCTCGTCCAGCCCGGCCATGCCACCGCAACCGAGGCAAATCACTTCGGCCTTGTCCTGGGTCACCGCCAGTTCGGCCTGGTGCACGATGGCTTCCAGTGCGCGCTGCGGTTCATGTTCCAGCTCAAGCACCGCCAGGCCACTGGCCCGTACCGAGGCGCAACGGTCCCACAGGCCGGAGAGTTTGAGGCGGTCTTCGATCAGCGGCACGGTGCGGTCGAGGGTGGTGACCACGGAATAGGCGTGACCGAGAAACATCGCCGTGCTGGCAGCGGCATCGGTGATGTCCACCACCGGTACGTTGAGCAGCTCCTGCAAGCCTTCGCGGCCGTGCTCGCCGTAGCCGGCCTGGATCACCGCGTCGAATGGCTGGTCGTAGGACATCACCCGGTCCATGACCGCGATGGCCGCCAGGTAACTTTCGAAGTTGCCCTCGATGGAGTCGGCGCCGAAGTGCGGGGTGAGGCCGACGATTTCCGTGCCGGGCGATGCGACGGCCTGCGCCGAGCGGGCGATGGCCTGGGTGATGGATTCGGTGGTGTTGACGTTGACCACGAGAATGCGCATGGGGAGTCCTTATTGCGGATGGTTCTGCGGCCCGACTTTGCCGGGCCGCCATGGAGTTAATGGCTGGCGTTTTCGACCGCGATGGCTTCGCCGCTGACATCGGCGTAGTGCGGTTGGCGCTTGGCGATGATCAGGTAGAGCATCCCGGCGATGCCGGCACCAATCAGCCAGGAGAATGGCGACACGCTGTGGAACCCCGGCACCAGGGCCAGGACGATGGCGATCAGGGCGGCGGGGATGAACGCCGCCACGGCGCGCAAATTGACCCCGCGGCTGTAGTAATAAGGGCCGTTGGGGTCTTCGCTGTACAACTGCGGCACGTTGACCTGGCCTTTTCGAACCAGCCAGTAGTCGACCATGATCACGCCGTACAACGGGCCGAGCAGGGCACCGAGGCCGGACAGGAAGTACACGATCACCAGCGGGCTGTTGTAGAGGTTCCACGGCAGGATCAGCACCGCGATGGTCGCGCTGATCAGTCCGGCGCGACGGAACGTCAGGTACTTCGGCGCCAGGTTACTGAGGACGAACGCCGGGGCGACGAAGTTGGCCATGATGTTCACCGCCACGGTGACGATCAGGAACGCCAGGCAACCGAGTACCAGGAAGAAGGTGTTGGGGATCGAGGCGATGATTTCGGTCGGGCTTTCGATGATCCGGCCGTTGATCTGGAACTGCGCGCCGCACAGCAGGACAGTGATGCTGGCGAACACCAGGATATTCACCGGCAAGCCCCAGAAATTTCCGACCTTGATGGTCTTGCGGCACGGTGAAGAGCGGGCAAAGTCGCAGAAATTGAGGATCAAGGTGCCGTAGATCGCCAGCCACAGTGCGCCACCGGCAAAGATGTTGCGCCACATCTCGCCACCGGCCAGCGGCTCACGGATCGACCAGGCAATGGTCGCGTTGGCCTGGAAGTACATCCACGCGGCGAGGGCGGCAACGGTCAGCAGAATCACCGGACCGGCAAACGCCTCGTAGCGGCGCACCATCTCCATGCCATAGGCCAGGATCGCCAGTTGCACGAACCAGATCGCGACGAAACACACCCAGCCCAGGGTCGACAGGCCGAGGATCGAGTCGTGGTCGTAGTCGGCGAACCCGGGATGGATCGCCGTCAACAGCACGCGAAAGACGACGGACGCGAGGTACGTCTGAATACCGAACCAGGCGATGGCGATCACGGCGCGGATCAACGCGGGAATCTGCGCCCCGTGAATGCCGAAACTGATCCGGCTGATGACCGGAAACGGAACCCCGGTCTTTTGACCCATGTAGCCGGACAGGTTCATGAAGCAATACACCAGCGCCGCTCCGATCCCCAGGGACAACAGGATCTGCCAGCCACCCAGGCCCAGGGCATACAGGCCAATGGCAAAGGAGTAGTTGGCAATGTTGTGAACGTCATTGGTCCACAAGGCAAAGATGCTGTAGCGGCCCCAGCGCCGGCCTTCGGCCTTGGTCGGCGCCAGGTCCTTGTTGTGCAGGCGGGGACTGAGCACCACGGGGGAGTGATGCGCCTGATGGTCGGCGGTGTGGGTGGAATGAGGGGAGGGTAGATCCAGCGCGATATTGTTGTTGGAGAGACTAGTACGCATTCCGGCAGGCTCCTGATGCTCGACGCCGCGATGACTGTGCATGAGCCTTGGCTCGACAAATCTTCGTCGCGGGTGGCGAATATCATTGGTTACGGGGCATCTGCAGCCTGTACGGGATAGGGCGCTTCAGGCTTGCGGATCTAAAGTGTGTGTATGTTTTGATTTTATTGTATACAAAACATGTATGCACTTAAGCCAGATCCATGCCAGTCGAGCGTTCTATGAACGGCGCTGTTCATTTCGTTTTGTTATGGCTTTTCGCCAAGTTATTGAAAAATTGACAATATAAATTGACCGTTTGAACAGGTATTTATTTTTTGAGAGGGGATTTGGACGAGGCGATGGGAAAGGAAATGTAACTTTTTGGGGCGCAGAAACTAAAAGTGCACACACAAATGGCACCGATGGTGACAATCATGTGTACACATTCTTGTGAGCTGACACATTACCAATGTGGGAGCGGGCTTGCTCGCGAAGGCGTAGTGTCAGTCAGTAAATAAATTGACTGACACTACGCCTTCGCGAGCAAGCCCGCTCCCACAGGGGATATCACCGGTCAGAAGGGTTACGACTTGCTGATGATATTCCCCGCGTGCAACCCGCATTCCTTCTGCGTCGCTTCTTCCCACCACCAGCGGCCTTCGCGCTCATGCTGGTTCGGCAGTACCGGACGGGTGCAGGGTTCGCAGCCGATGCTGATGAAGCCGCGTTCGTGCAGGCTGTTGTACGGCAGCTCCAGCATGCGGATGTAGCCCCAGATCTCTTCGCTGGTCATTTGCGCCAGCGGGTTGAACTTGTACAAGGTGCGTTCCGGGGTGGAGAACGCGGTGTCGATTTCCATCACTGCGACGGCGCTGCGGGTGCCGGGGCTCTGGTCGCGACGCTGGCCGGTGGCCCAGGCTTTCACGCCGGACAGCTTGCGGCGCAGCGGTTCGATCTTGCGGATGCCGCAGCATTCGCCATGGCCGTCCTTGTAGAAACTGAACAGGCCTTTTTCCTTCACGAAGGGTTCGAGTTTCGTGTAGTCCGGCGACACCAGCTCGATGTCGATCTTGTAGTGCTCGCGCACCTGATCGATGAAGCGGTAGGTCTCGGGGTGCAGTCGGCCGGTGTCGAGGCTGAACACCTTGACGTTCTTGTTCAGCTTCCAGGCCATGTCCACCAGCACCACGTCCTCGGCGCCGCTGAAAGATATCCACAGGTCATCGCCGAACTCGGCAAACGCGAGTTTCAGGATGTCCTGGGCGGATTTGTTGGCATAGGTCGTGGCGAGTTCCACGACGTCGAACGTTGGGCTCATCAGGGCGGCTTCCTACAGGTCGGTGGCGCTGGGCGCTCTATATGGGGCCGATGGTAACAAAAAGCTGCACGGGCCGGGGCATCCTCTGCGTTGCGCAGGCAGGCCCGAGTCGCTAGAGTTCGGCAATCCTTTTGCTCGCTCGACTCAATAATCAATACAAATGGGAGTGTCTTGTGGAAATTGCCTGTCTGGATCTTGAAGGTGTGCTGGTCCCGGAAATCTGGATCGCCTTCGCCGAAAAAACCGGGATCGAATCCCTCAGGGCCACCACCCGGGACATTCCCGACTACGACGTGCTGATGAAGCAACGCCTGCGGATTCTCGACGAGCACGGCCTGAAACTCTCCGACATTCAGGAAGTGATCGCCACGCTCAAGCCGCTGGACGGCGCCATCGAATTCGTCGACTGGCTGCGCGAGCGCTTTCAGGTGGTGATCCTGTCGGACACCTTCTATGAGTTCTCCCAGCCGTTGATGCGCCAACTGGGCTTCCCGACCTTGCTCTGCCATCGCCTGATTACCGACGACAGCGGGCGAGTCACGGGCTATCAGCTGCGTCAGAAAGATCCAAAGCGTCAGTCGGTCCTGGCCTTCAAGAGCCTTTACTACCGGGTGATCGCGGCGGGGGATTCCTACAACGACACCACGATGCTGGGCGAGGCCGATGCCGGAATCCTGTTCCATGCACCGGTTAACGTGATTGCCGAGTTCCCGCAGTTCCCGGCGGTGCATACGTTTGAAGAGCTCAAGCAAGAGTTCATCAAAGCTTCGAACCGCACTTTGAGCCTGTAAACCCGATCCCTGTAGGAGCTGCCGAAGGCTGCGATCTTTTGATCTTGTTTTTTTTAAAGGCAAGATCAAAAGATCGCAGCCTTCGGCAGCTCCTACAAGTTGTGCAGCGTTTCCAGCAGGATTTTCACCTTGGTGATCGACTCCTGATATTCGGCCTGCCACTCCGAATCCGCGACTATCCCGCCACCGCCCCAGCAACACACCTGCCCGTCCTTGACCAGCAAACTGCGAATGGCGATGGAGCTGTCCATCTCGCCGCGCACGTCCAGGTACAACAATGAACCGCAATACAGGCCGCGTCGGGTCGGCTCCAGTTCGTCGATGATCTGCATCGCACGAATCTTTGGCGCGCCGGTGATCGAGCCGCCGGGGAAGCTGCCGGCGATCAGGTCCAGAGCGTCGCGATCATCCGCCAGTTCACCGGTGACACTGCTCACCAGGTGATGCACGTTCGGGTAACTTTCCAGGCTGAACAACTCCGGCACCCGGACCGAGCCGATGCGACACGTCCGGCCGAGATCGTTGCGCAGCAGGTCGACGATCATCAGGTTTTCCGCGCGGTCCTTGGGGCTGGCCAGCAGTTCGGCGGCGTTCGCGGCGTCTTGCTCAGGCGTAATGCCCCTGGGCCGAGTGCCCTTGATCGGGCGGGTTTCCACATGGCGCTGGCTGACTTTGACGAAGCGTTCCGGCGACAGGCTGAGGACGGCATTGCCGTCAGGCAAGCTCTGGAAGCCGGAAAAAGGCGTCGGGCACGCTTCGCGCAAGGCGCAGTAGGCAGCCCACGAATCACCCTGGCAGGGCGCGCGAAAACGCTGGGCGAAATTGACCTGGTAACAGTCACCGGCCTGAATGTACTGCTGGATGCGCTCGATGGCCTGTTGATACTGGTCAGCGCTCAAGTCGGCGGTCATCGGAGTGAGCAGCTTGAAGGGCGCGACCGCTTCCGGTGCCGGTTGGCTGAACAGCTCGATCAGGCGCTGACGCTCGCTGTCGGGAAGGGTCGGGTGGAATACAAGCTGGCTGGTCAGCGCAAGGTGATCGCTGACCAATGCCCAGCCATACAGGCCGAAACGCGCGTCGGGCAGATGCAGGTCGTCACTGGCCTGGCTCGGTAGGCGCTCCAGATGTCGGCCGAAGTCGTAACTCAGGTAGCCAATCAACCCGCCGGCAAACGGCAACTCATAGGGTGCCGGCAAGGAGGCTTCGCCGAGGCGCGTCAGGTTATCGCGCAGGCGTTGCAGGAAAGCCTCGCCACTTTCGTCGGGCGATACCGTCAGTTGTTCCAGCGGCCAGGCGCTGAGCAGGTCATAGCGGCCGCGGTCGGCGCTGGGGCGGCCGCTGTCGAGCAGCACGGCGCCGGGGGCATGGCGAATCGCCGCGAAGTATTGAGCGGGGTTGGCGCGATAGGGCAGCGGGTGTACGGAGCAGGTCAGCATGGGCGGGGGAGATCAGCCATCGAGGCGGGGTGGCGATTGTAGTCCTCTCGGGGAGTTGCTCCTAGAGGGGATGTCCGGGAATGTAGGAGCTGTCGAGTGAAACGAGGCTGCGATCTTTTGATCCTGAAAAAACAAGATCAAAGGATCGCAGCCTCGTTTCACTCGACAGCTCCTACAGGGCGACGATCAGCCCTCGACCGCAGGAATATGCCCAAACATCTCCTGCACAAACGCCACGCGCTCTTCCACCGTTTCGGTCACGCCACGGGCCTTCAGGTCTTCCAGCCGCGCCTCGACTGCATGAGTACGCAACGTCAGCCCGCAGTCATTGGCAATCTGGATATTCAGCCCCGGCCGGGCATTGAGTTCAAGGATCAGCGGGCCTTTTTCCTGGTCCAGGACCATGTCGACACCGATGTAGCCCAGCCCGCACAACTCATGACAGCCAGCGGCGAGTTTCATGAAACCGTCCCAGTAGGGCAGTTGCACGCCATCCACCGCGTTGGTGGTGTCCGGGTGTTTGTTGATGATGTTGTTCAGCCAGGTGCCGCGCAGGGTCAGGCCGGTGGCCAGGTCCACGCCGACGCCGATGGCGCCCTGGTGCAGGTTGGCCTTGCCGTTGGACTGGCGCGTCGGCAGGCGCAACATGGCCATCACCGGGTAACCCATCAGGACAATGATGCGGATGTCCGGCACGCCTTCGTAGCTGATGCTCTTGAAGATCTGGTCCGGAATCACGCGGTATTCGATCAGCGCCCGGTCGCGGTGACCGCCCAGTGAATACAGGCCGGTCAGGATGCTGGAAACCTGGTGCTCGATTTCTTCATGGCTGATGATCCGGCCGGACACTGTGCGATAACGTCCCTCGAAGCGGTCGGCGATGACCAGGATGCCATCGCCGCCAGCGCCCTGGGCCGGTTTGATCACGAAGTCATTGCGTGCGCCGATGATCTCTTCGAGATTGTCGATTTCCTTCTCGGTGGAAATCACGCCATAGAGCTCGGGCACATGGATGCCGGCGGCGATCGCGCGTTCCTTGGTGATGATCTTGTCATCGACGATCGGGTACAGGCTGCGCTTGTTGTACTTGAGCACGTAGTCTGCGTTGCGCCGATTGATCCCCATGATGCCCCGGGCTTCCAGGGCCTTCCAGGTTTTCCAGAAGCCGAACATCAGGCGTCAGCCTTTTTCAGGAAGGCCTTGAAACGCACCAGTTCGGTCAGGCGATAGCCGCGATAACGACCCATGGCCAGCATGAAACCCACCAGGATCAGCAGGATCGCCGGGAAAGTGAACACGAAGTACACCAGTTCCGGCACGGTCATGATCAGGTGCGCCAGGGACGCGGCGAACAGCGTGCCGATAGCGACTTTCATCGCATGGCCGCCGCCGCGTTCCTCCCAGGTGATCGACAGGCGTTCGATGGTCATGGTCAGGATCACCATCGGGAACAGCGCCACCGACAAGCCGCGCTCCAGGCCGAGTTTGTGGCTGAACAGGCTGATGGCCGCAATCAACACCACCACGAACGTCAGCACCACCGACAGTCTCGGCAGCATTTGCAGTTTGAGGTGTTCGAGATAGGAGCGCAGCGACAGGCCCAGCGCCGTGATGATGGTAAACAGCATGATACCGAAGCCAAGCTGGGTTTCGCGGAAGGCCAGGGCGATCAGCACCGGGGTGAAGGTGCCCAGGGTCTGGATGCCGATCAGGTTGCGCAGGATCAGGATCACCAGCACGCCGATCGGGATCATGACCATGATCATGAAGGTCTGCTGGGTTTGCAGCGGCAGGCCGTACAACGAGTACTCGAGGAAGTTGGCGTCGGTGTTTTCGTCGGTCAGCTTGGCCAGGCGAATGGCGTTCATTTCGCTGTTGTTCAGGCTGAAGGTCACGTTGGCTTTCTTGCCGCCATCGACGGTGATCAGGTTTTCGTCACCGGTCCACCACAGCAGGCGGTCGGTCGGCAGCCCTTGCTCACCGGTTTCCGGGTTGAAGTACAACCAGTCGGTACCATTGAAACTGCGCAGCCACAGTTCCGGTGTTTGCGGCTGGTCGGCCACCAGGCGGATGGTGTGGACCTTCTCGATCGGCACGTGGGCGATGGACAGCAGCAGCTCGACGGTTTTCGCCTTGTGCGCGGTGGATGGATCACCGGCCAGCAACAGTTTCACATTGTCGTCGTTGAGGTTGTTGACCCGCTTGATGGCTTCGCCGACGAAGGTTTCGACGTCGGCCGAGTGCTGGCGAATCGGTGCGAGCAGGGCTTCGGCGGCGATTTTTTCCGGGCCTTCGATGGTGATGCTGTCGCGAAAGGTCGGGCCTTTGATCTTGGCCTTCTCGCCGGAATAACGCTTGGTCAGCACCAGGCGGTAGTACAGCGTCTGATTGCCTTTGGCCCGGCGTGCCGACCAGGTGACCTTGCGGTTGCCGTCGACCCGGTTCACGGCCACGCCGTAATTATTGGAGATGAAGCTCTCGTTGAGGCTGACGAAGTCGCGGCTCAGCGGTGGCACGAACATCTGGATCTTGACCGGATCCTTGGCGCTGGCGACGAACTCGACCTTGGCGTCGATGTTCCACAGGTCGTCAGTGGCGTCTTCGGTCACCGGGATGCCCAGCACGAAGATCTGATAGGCCGTAACTGAAATGCCCAGCACCACCAGGATGGCGATCAGCAGTTTCAGATGAAGGGTAAGAGAGCGCATTTGAATTACTCGGCGGTATGAGCGTCGGTGGTGCAGGCAGGTTTGCCGGCAGCATATTTAAGGCTGGGGTCAACCAGTGCATCGAAACGCTTGAGCGCTTCGGAGCCAATCAGGAGCGGATATTGGAACGCACTGCGGTCGGTCAGGTTCACTTCGATGCTGCGCAGGGCCGAGCCCATGCAGATGTCCAGTTCGATCACGGGGCGGGCGGTGTACTTCTTGCCTTCCTCGGGGTCGTAGTCGCCGGCCCGGCGCTTGATCTTGCTGACACGGGCCAGCGGGCGTTCGATCGGATGCGAATGGGCGGCGTCGATGGCCAGGTAAAACCGCACCCAGGATTCGCCGTTGCGTTTGAAACGTTTGATGTCCCGTGCACTCAGGGAAGCGGTTTTCGCCCCGGTGTCGAGCTTGGCCGCCACTTCCAGGTCGATGCCATTGAGCGATGCGTACTCATTGAGGCCATACACAGTCTTTTCCCCGGCCATTGCGAACCCGGGCAGGCAAAGTAAATAAAGGAAAGCAGGGAAGGGCTTGAGTCTCATAAATCCTGGTGCGCAGCGGTCCGACTTGATTCAAGGCCCTGGCATCGCTGCGCAAGCTCCCTCGTATGCCTGGCAGATCTTTATGACAGGCAGTGCAGATGTGACAAACAAATGCGGCGGCATTCTAGCACGGTGGTTTGATGGCGCCAGCGCTGGCCGGTGGCTATGAACCAGCAGTTTGCTTCGTTATGGTGCAACCGGTTATCAGAAGATTGTCGACAATATCGATTTATCCTTTGACTGCGCTCCCGGTATTCGTTAGTTTTTGCGGCATTGGCTCAGAAGGTGTCGACAATATGCTGGATCAACTCGATCCCCCGGTTTCTACGCAAGACGATACGGAGACACTTTCCGAGAACGTCTTCCGCCGTATTCAGGCGGCTATCGTCAAAGGCGAGATCGCGCCGGGCAGCAAAATCTCCGAACCGGAGCTGGCGCGTACCTACGGCATCAGCCGGGGCCCGCTGCGCGAGGCCATCCATCGCCTGGAAGGCCAACGTCTGCTGGTACGCGTGCCGCATGTCGGGGCGCGGGTGGTGTCGCTCAATCATGCCGAGCTGCTTGAACTCTACGAAATCCGCGAATCCCTGGAAGGCATGGCCTGTCGCCTGGCCGCCGAGCGCATGAGCCTCGAGGAAATCGACGAGCTGCGTCGGGTGCTGGAAACCCATGAGCGTGATGAGGCATTCCAGGCAGGTCGGGGCTATTACCAGCAGGAAGGCGATTTCGACTTCCATTACCGAATCATCCAGGGCAGCGGCAACCGCACGCTGACCCAAATGCTCTGCGGCGAGCTCTATCAATTGGTGCGCATGTACCGCATCCAGTTTTCCACCACGCCCAATCGCCCGCACCAGGCGTTCGCCGAGCACCACCGCATTCTCGATGCCATCGCCGACCGTGACGGTGAGCTGGCCGAGTTGTTGATGCGCCGTCACATCGGCGCCTCCAAACGCAATATCGCCCGTCATTACCAGGACGGCGTCAACCCGACAGCCAAACGAGGTGAGTCATGAGTTTGAACAAGAGCACACCAGGCCAGCGTTTCCGCGATGCGGTCGCCAGCGAACATCCACTGCAAGTGGTCGGCGCAATCAATGCCAACCATGCGCTGCTGGCCAAGCGCGCCGGTTTCAAGGCGATCTACCTGTCAGGTGGCGGGGTGGCTGCCGGCTCCCTCGGCTTGCCTGACCTGGGCATCACCGGCCTGGATGACGTGCTGACCGACGTGCGCCGTATCACTGACGTCTGCGATCTGCCATTGCTGGTGGACGTGGACACCGGTTTCGGTTCCTCGGCGTTCAACGTCGCTCGTACCGTCAAGTCGATGATCAAGTTTGGCGCGGCGGCGATTCATATCGAAGACCAGGTCGGCGCCAAGCGCTGCGGCCACCGTCCTAATAAAGAGATCGTGACCCAGCAGGAAATGGTCGACCGCATCAAGGCCGCCGTCGATGCCCGTACCGACGACAGCTTCGTGATCATGGCCCGTACCGACGCCCTGGCGGTGGAAGGCCTGGAGTCTGCCCTGGATCGCGCCGCTGCCTGCATCGAAGCCGGCGCCGACATGATTTTCCCGGAAGCCATCACTGAACTTGAGATGTACAAGCTGTTCGCCAGCCGCGTGAAAGCGCCGATCCTGGCCAACATCACCGAATTCGGCGCGACCCCGCTGTACACCACCGAGCAACTCGCCGCTGTCGACGTGTCGCTGGTGCTGTACCCGCTGTCGGCCTTCCGCGCCATGAACAAGGCCGCGGAAAACGTCTACACCGCACTGCGCCGCGATGGCACGCAGGCGAATGTCATCGACACCATGCAGACGCGCATGGAGCTTTACGATCGCATCGACTACCACACCTTCGAGCAGAAACTCGATGCGTTGTTTGCGTCGAAGAAATAATTGTAGGAGCGAGCTCGCTCGCGATGGTCGCTAACGATGACGCGGGAAAATTGATACCCCGCGGTGTACGGTCCACCATCGCGAGCAAGCTCGCTCCTACAGAGGTCGGGGTGAATCCCGATCAATAAATTTGCCGATTCCCTAAAAAATTCAAGAAAACTGGAGACAGCAATGGCCGAAGCAAAAGTACTCAGTGGCGCCGGGCTCCGTGGCCAGGTTGCCGGGCAAACCGCACTGTCCACCGTGGGCCAGTCGGGTGCCGGTCTGACCTATCGTGGTTATGACGTACGTGAACTGGCGGCTGACGCACAGTTCGAAGAAGTTGCCTACCTGCTGCTGTACGGCGAACTGCCGAGCAAGGCGCAACTGAACGCCTACATCGCCAAGCTGAGCAAGCTGCGTGACCTGCCGCAAGCGCTCAAGGAAGTGCTGGAACGCATCCCCGCCGACGCCCACCCGATGGACGTGATGCGCACGGGCTGCTCGTTCCTGGGCAACCTGGAGCCGGAGAACAATTTCTCCGAGCAACACGACAAGACCGATCGCCTGCTGGCTGCGTTCCCGGCGATCATGACTTACTGGTATCGCTTCAGCCACGAAGGCAAGCGCATCGATTGCGTGAGCGACGAGCAGTCCATCGGCGGCCACTTCCTGCACCTGCTGCACGGCAAAAAACCAAGCGAGCTGCACGTCAAGGTGATGAACGTTTCGCTGATCCTCTACGCGGAGCACGAGTTCAACGCGTCGACCTTCACCGCACGTGTGTGCGCATCGACCCTGTCCGACCTGTATTCGTGCATCACCGCGGCCATCGGCTCGCTGCGCGGCCCGCTGCACGGCGGCGCCAACGAAGCGGCGATGGAAATGATCGAGCGTTTCTCGTCGCCGGAAGACGCGATCAAGGGCACCCTGGGCATGCTGGAGCGCAAGGACAAGATCATGGGCTTCGGCCACGCGATCTATAAGGACAACGATCCGCGCAACGAGGTGATCAAGGGCTGGTCGAAAAAACTCGCCGACGAAGTGGGCGACAAGGTGTTGTTCCCGGTCTCCGAAGCCATCGACAAGACCATGTGGGAGCAGAAGAAGTTGTTCCCGAACGCCGACTTCTACCATGCCTCGGCGTACCACTTCATGGGCATCCCGACCAAGTTGTTCACACCGATCTTCGTCTGCTCGCGCCTGACCGGCTGGGCTGCCCACGTGTACGAACAACGCGCCAACAACCGCATCATCCGTCCAAGCGCCGAATACACCGGCGTTGAACAGCGCAAGTTCGTGCCAATCGAACAGCGCTGAATGGTGGAAATGCCTGCACAGGTCACTGAATGAACCGGTGACCCTGTAGGAGCTGCCGCAGGCTGCGATCTTTGCCTTTTGAAGATCAAAAGATCGCAGCCTGCGGCAGCTCCTACAGACAGGCCCCACCTTTTGTAACTACCGTGACCGAGTCCTGACGATGAACACACAATTCCGTAAACCGCTGCCTGGCAGCCACCTGGATTACTTCGATGTCCGCGCAGCGGTCGAGGCGATCCAGCCTGGCGCCTACGACACCCTGCCGTACACCTCCCGTGTGCTGGCGGAAAACCTCGTGCGTCGCTGCGACCCGGCCACGCTCACCGAATCCCTGAAGCAATTCATCGAGCGCAAGCGCGACCTCGATTTCCCGTGGTTCCCGGCCCGCGTGGTGTGCCACGACATTCTCGGCCAGACCGCGCTGGTCGACCTCGCCGGCCTGCGTGACGCCATCGCCCTGCAGGGCGGTGACCCGGCGCAAGTCAACCCGGTGGTGCCGACCCAACTGATCGTCGACCACTCCCTGGCCGTCGAGCGCGGTGGCTTTGATCCGGACGCGTTCGAAAAGAACCGCGCCATCGAAGACCGTCGCAACGAAGACCGTTTCCATTTCATCAACTGGACCAAGAAGGCGTTCAAGAACGTCGACGTGATCCCGCCGGGCAACGGCATCATGCACCAGATCAACCTGGAGAAAATGTCTCCGGTGATCCAGGTGCGCGACGGCGTGGCCTTCCCTGATACCTGCGTCGGTACCGACAGCCACACCCCGCACGTCGATGCGCTGGGTGTGATCGCCATCGGTGTCGGTGGTCTCGAAGCCGAAAGCGTGATGCTCGGCCGCGCATCCTGGATGCGTCTACCGGAAAGCGTTGGCGTCGAACTGACCGGCAAGCTGCAACCGGGCATCACCGCCACCGACATGGTGCTGGCGCTGACCGAGTTCCTGCGCAAGCAAAAAGTCGTTGGTGCGTGGCTGGAGTTCTTCGGCGAAGGCGCCTCCGCGCTGACCCTCGGCGACCGCGCAACCATTTCCAACATGGCCCCGGAATACGGCGCCACCGCGGCGATGTTCTACATCGACCAGCAGACCATCGACTACCTCAAGCTCACCGGCCGTGAAGACGAGCAGGTGCAGTTGGTCGAGAACTACGCCAAGACCACAGGCCTGTGGGCTGACAGCCTCAAAGGCGCGCAGTACGAGCGCGGCCTGACGTTCGATCTGTCCTCGGTCGTGCGCAACATGGCTGGTCCGAGCAACCCGCACGCCCGTGTGGCGGTTTCGGATCTGGCTGCCAAAGGCATCTCCGGTCAGTGGGACGATGTGCCGGGGCAAATGCCGGACGGCGCGGTGATCATCGCCGCCATCACCAGCTGCACCAACACCAGCAACCCGCGCAACGTGATCGCCGCCGGCCTGCTGGCGCGCAACGCCAACAAGCTCGGCCTGACCCGCAAGCCTTGGGTCAAGTCGTCCCTGGCACCGGGTTCGAAAACCGTGGCGCTGTACCTCGATGAAGCCGGCCTGACCGAAGAGCTGGACAAACTCGGCTTCGGCGTCGTGGCTTTTGCCTGCACCACGTGCAACGGCATGTCCGGCGCACTGGACCCGGTGATCCAGCAAGAGATCATCGACCGCGACCTGTACGCCACTGCGGTGTTGTCCGGCAACCGTAACTTCGACGGCCGGATTCACCCGTACGCCAAGCAAGCGTTCCTCGCGTCGCCGCCTTTGGTGGTTGCCTATGCGATTGCCGGCACCATCCGTTTCGACATCGAAAAAGACGTGTTGGGTGTGGTGGATGGCAAGGAAATCCGCCTGAAAGACATCTGGCCAAGCGACGAAGAAATCGACGCGGTGGTCAAGGCGTCGGTGAAGCCGGAGCAGTTCCGCCAGGTGTACATCCCGATGTTCGCCATCCACGAAGACACCGGCCCGAAAGTCGCGCCGCTGTACGAGTGGCGTGAAATGAGCACCTACATCCGCCGTCCGCCGTACTGGGAAGGCGCGTTGGCCGGTGCTCGTCCGCTCAAGGGTATGCGTCCGCTGGCGGTGCTGCCGGACAACATCACCACCGATCACCTGTCGCCGTCCAACGCGATCATGATGGACAGCGCCGCCGGCGAGTACCTGGCGAAAATGGGCCTGCCGGAAGAGGACTTCAACTCTTACGCGACTCACCGCGGTGACCACTTGACGGCGCAGCGCGCCACCTTCGCCAACCCGAAACTGTTCAACGAAATGGTTCTGGAAAACGGCAAGGTCAAGCAGGGCTCGCTGGCCCGTGTCGAGCCGGAAGGCAAAGTGATGCGCATGTGGGAAGCCATCGAAACCTACATGGATCGCAAGCAGCCGCTGATCATCATCGCCGGTGCCGACTACGGTCAGGGTTCGTCCCGCGACTGGGCGGCGAAGGGCGTGCGCCTGGCGGGTGTGGAGGCGATTGCCGCCGAAGGTTTCGAGCGCATTCACCGCACCAACCTGGTGGGCATGGGCGTGTTGCCGCTGGAGTTCAAGCCAGGCACCAACCGTCACACCCTGGCCATCGACGGCAGCGAAACCTACGACGTGATCGGCGATCGCACGCCGCGCGCCGAGCTGACGCTGGTGATCCATCGCAAGAACGGTGAGCGCGTCGATGTGCCGGTGACCTGCCGCCTCGACACCGCCGAAGAAGTGTCGATCTACGAGGCCGGCGGCGTGCTGCAACGCTTCGCCCAGGACTTCCTCGAAGAGTCGGCGGTTGCCGTTTAACACAGGCTGTACCGACACGGGACTTTGAGTCCCGTGTCTGCTTTCAGATCAGGAGTAACGAGCACCATGGCTCACGCAGCTCAAATCAAGATTCCAGCTACATACATGCGCGGCGGCACCAGCAAAGGCGTGTTCTTCAGTCTCAAGGACCTGCCTGAAGCGGCACAGGTCCCAGGCCCGGCCCGCGACGCGTTGCTGCTGCGCGTGATCGGCAGCCCCGATCCGTACGACAAACAAATCGACGGCATGGGCGGTGCGACCTCCAGCACCAGCAAAACCGTGATCCTGTCGAAAAGCACCAAGGCCGATCACGACGTCGATTACCTGTTCGGTCAGGTGTCCATCGACAAGCCCTTCGTCGACTGGAGCGGCAACTGCGGCAACCTGTCGGCGGCGGTCGGTTCGTTCGCGGTCAGCAACGGCCTGGTGGACGCCAGCCGTATCCCGCATAACGGCGTAGCCGTGGTTCGCGTGTGGCAGGCCAACATTGGCAAGACCATCATTGCCCACGTGCCGATCACCAATGGTGAAGTGCAGGAGACCGGCGATTTCGAACTCGACGGCGTGACCTTCCCGGCGGCCGAAGTGCAGATCGAGTTCCTCGATCCGGCAGCGGAAGAAGAGGGCGGTGGCGGTTCGATGTTCCCTACCGGCAACCTGGTCGATGACCTGGAAGTGCCCGGCGTCGGCACTTTCAAGGCGACCATGATCAACGCCGGCATCCCGACGATTTTCGTCAATGCCGAAGACATCGGCTACAAGGGCACCGAGTTGCAGGGCGCGATCAACGGCGACCCGAAAGCCTTGCTGATGTTCGAGACCATCCGTGCCTACGGCGCATTGCGCATGGGCCTGATTTCCAACATCGACGAAGCGGCCAAGCGTCAGCACACGCCGAAAGTCGCCTTCGTGGCCAAGCCGGCGGACTACGTGGCGTCAAGCGGCAAGGCAATTGCCGCAGGTGATGTCGACCTGCTGGTGCGTGCGTTGTCCATGGGCAAGTTGCACCACGCGATGATGGGCACGGCGGCCGTGGCGATCGGTACCGCTGCAGCGATTTCCGGCACCCTGGTGAACCTTGCGGCAGGCGGTATCGAACGCAACGCGGTGCGCTTCGGACACCCGTCCGGCACCCTGCGCGTCGGCGCCGAGGCCAGCCTGGTCAATGGTGAATGGACCGTGAACAAGGCGATCATGAGCCGCAGTGCGCGGGTATTGATGGAAGGGTTTGTGCGGGTGCCGGGGGATTCTTTCTAAGATCACCCAAAACCCTGTGGGAGCGGGCTTGCCCGCGAAAGCGGTGTGTCAGGCAATGTTGATGTCGACTGACACTCCGCCTTCGCGAGCAAGCCCGCTCCCACACTGGATCGACGGTGTACAAAGATCAAATGTGGGAGCGAGCTTGCTCGCGATAGGGCCGGAACAGGCCCGGGAGCTTTACTTGAAACGCCGCTCCACACCTTTCTCCACGAGAATCTTCGCGGAGATCTCTTCCACGGAGAAATGCGTGGAGTTGATGTGCGGAATGTTTTCGCGGCGGAACAGGTTCTCGACCTCGCGCACCTCGAACTCGCACTGGGCGTAGCTCGAATAGCGGCTGTTGGGCTTGCGCTCGTTGCGAATCGCGGTGAGGCGGTCCGGGTCGATGGTCAGGCCGAACAGCTTGTGCTGGTGGGCGCGCAGGGCGTTTGGCAGTTGCAGGCGTTCCATGTCGTCTTCGGTCAGCGGGTAGTTGGCCGCGCGGATGCCGAATTGCATCGCCATGTACAGGCACGTCGGCGTCTTACCACATCGCGACACGCCCACTAGTATCAGGTCGGCCTTGTCGTAATAGTGCGTGCGGGCGCCGTCGTCGTTGTCGAGGGCGAAGTTGACGGCCTCGATACGCTCCATGTAATTGGTGTTGGCGCCGATGGAGTGGGACTTGCCGACGGTGTAGGAAGAATGCTCGGTCAGTTCCTGTTCAAGCGGTGCCAGGAACGTCGAGAAAATGTCGATCATGAAACCATTCGAGGTGGCGAGAATCTCACGAATGTCCTGATTGACGATGGTGTCGAAGATAATTGGACGGAAGCCGTCGGTTTCGGCGGCTTTGTTGATTTGTTGTACCATGGCCCGCGCTTTGTCCACGTTGTCGATGTACGGCCGCGTGACCTTGCTGAAGGTAATGTTTTCGAACTGCGCCAGAAGGCTTTGACCCAGGGTTTCGGCGGTAATGCCGGTACCATCGGAGATAAAGAAAGCAGATCGTTTCATTTGCACCTTGGGCCTTAAGCTAGTAACGAATCTTGGATATGATAGGCGCGATTTGCCGGCCGCCAATGGCCCGCATTCTCACTTATTTTCCAGGTCCAGGCCATATAGCCGGCAAATGCTCACTTAAGCAGCCGGTTTCTGAGCTTTTCCAACACAGTTAGTGGAGAGATCACCTTGGTAGAGTACGTAGTTTCCCTCGATAAGCTCGGCAAACACGATGTTGAGCATGTGGGGGGCAAGAACGCATCCCTGGGCGAGATGATCAGCAACCTTGCGGGTGCCGGTGTATCGGTGCCCGGCGGCTTCGCCACGACCGCTCAAGCTTATCGTGATTTCCTGGAGCTGAGCGGCCTGAATCAGCAGATTCACGACGCGCTCGATGCCCTGGACGTCGATGACGTGAATGCCCTGGCCAAGACCGGTGCCCAGATCCGTCAATGGATCATGGAAGCCGAGTTCCCTGAAAAACTGAATGCCGAAATCCGTACCGCGTTCGCCACGCTGTCCGCCGGCAATCCTGACGTGGCCGTGGCCGTGCGTTCTTCCGCTACCGCCGAAGACCTGCCGGACGCTTCCTTCGCCGGTCAGCAGGAAACCTTCCTGAACATCCGTGGTGTCGATAACGTCATTCGCGCCGCCAAAGAGGTGTTCGCCTCTCTGTTCAACGACCGTGCCATTTCCTACCGCGTGCACCAGGGCTTCGACCACAAGCTGGTTGCCCTGTCGGCCGGCGTGCAGCGCATGGTCCGCTCCGAAACCGGCACCGCCGGCGTGATGTTCACCCTCGATACCGAATCGGGCTTCCGTGACGTGGTGTTCATCACCGGCGCCTACGGCCTGGGTGAAACCGTCGTTCAAGGCGCGGTGAACCCGGATGAGTTCTACGTCCACAAGGGCACGCTGGCGGCCGGTCGTCCGGCCATCCTGCGCCGCAACCTGGGCAGCAAGGCCATCAAGATGATCTACGGCGACGAGGCCAAGGCCGGTCGTTCGGTCAAGACCGTCGACGTGGACAAGGCCGAGCGCGCACGTTTCTGCCTGACCGACGCTGAAGTCAGCGAGCTGGCCAAGCAGGCGATGATCATCGAGAAGCACTACCAGTGCCCGATGGACATCGAGTGGGCCAAGGACGGTGACGACGGCAAGCTGTACATCGTGCAGGCCCGTCCGGAAACCGTGAAGAGCCGCACCCAGGCCAACGTCATGGAACGTTACCTGTTGAAAGAAACCGGTACCGTGCTGGTTGAAGGTCGCGCCATCGGCCAGCGCATCGGCGCCGGCAAGGTCCGCATCATCAAGGACGTGTCCGAGATGGACAAGGTCCAGCCAGGCGACGTACTGGTGTCCGACATGACCGACCCGGACTGGGAACCGGTCATGAAACGCGCCAGCGCCATCGTCACCAACCGTGGTGGTCGTACTTGCCACGCGGCGATCATCGCCCGTGAGCTGGGCATTCCAGCGGTAGTCGGTTGCGGCAACGCCACCCAGCTGTTGAAAGACGGCCAGGGCGTGACCGTTTCCTGCGCTGAAGGCGACACCGGTTTCATCTTCGAAGGCGAACTGGGCTTCGACATCAAGAAGAACTCCGTGGACGCCATGCCGGAGCTGCCGTTCAAGATCATGATGAACGTCGGCAACCCGGACCGCGCCTTCGACTTCGCCCAACTGCCGAACGCCGGTGTGGGCCTGGCCCGCCTGGAGTTCATCATCAACCGCATGATTGGCGTGCACCCTAAAGCACTGCTGAACTACGACGGTCTGCCGCTGGACATCAAGGAAAGCGTCGACAAGCGCATTGCCGGTTACAACGACCCGGTCGGCTTCTACGTCGAGAAACTGGTCGAAGGCATCAGCACCCTGGCGGCTGCGTTCTGGCCGAAGAAGGTCATCGTGCGTCTGTCGGACTTCAAGTCCAACGAATACGCCAACCTGATCGGCGGCAAGCTGTACGAGCCGGAAGAAGAGAACCCGATGCTGGGCTTCCGCGGTGCTTCGCGTTACATCAGCGAATCGTTCCGTGACTGCTTCGAACTCGAATGTCGCGCCCTCAAGCGCGTGCGCAACGAGATGGGCCTGACCAACGTCGAAATCATGGTGCCGTTCGTTCGTACCCTGGGTGAAGCGAGCCAGGTGGTGGATCTGCTGGCGGAAAACGGTCTGGCCCGTGGCGAAAACGGCCTGCGCGTGATCATGATGTGCGAACTGCCGTCCAACGCCATCCTGGCTGAAGAATTCCTCGAGTTCTTCGACGGTTTCTCCATCGGTTCCAACGACCTGACCCAGCTGACCCTGGGCCTGGACCGCGATTCCGGTATCATCGCGCACCTGTTCGACGAGCGTAATCCGGCGGTCAAGAAGCTGCTGGCCAACGCGATTGCCGCCTGCAACAAGGCCGGCAAGTACATCGGCATCTGCGGTCAGGGCCCTTCGGACCACCCGGACCTGGCCAAGTGGCTGATGGAGCAGGGCATTGAAAGCGTTTCGTTGAACCCGGACTCCGTACTGGAAACCTGGTTCTTCCTGGCAGAGGGTCAGGCGCAGGCTTGACCCCATGTGAACGGGCCGCTCACGTACCTTTGTAGGAGCGAGCCTGCTCGCGATGGACGTCAACGATGACGCGTTTTTGCTGGATAAACGTGGTGTCCTGAAGTTTTTCGCGAGCAAGCTCGCTCCTACAGGGGCGATGCAGTATCAGTGAGCGGGCGTTTTAGAGACTCAAGCAGGGCGGGCTCCTCCGGATGCCGCCCTTTTTTGTGCAAGAGATTATGCAAAGCAGCAGCAACCTATTTCCTGTCGCCCTGATCAGCGCCGAACGGCGCGGCGATCTGAGCGAAGATGTGTATCGTTTGAAACCCGGTAACAGCCCCGACTTCACCGTCGAACTGGCTGTGACACGCCTTGGCATGGCCGATGAGCCGTCATCCCGTGGTGTGCCGGTGATCCTGCTGCACGGCAGCTTTTCCAATCGCCGGTTCTGGTTCTCTCCCAAGGGCCTGGGGTTGGGCGCCTATCTGGCGCGCCAGGGGTTCGACGTCTGGATTCCGGAAATGCGCGGCCATGGTCTGTCCCAGCGCAACCACGACTACCGCAAGAACCGGGTCGCCGACTACGCACGCTATGACCTGCCGGCCATTGGCGCCTTCGTCCGCGAACAGAGCGGGCAGGTGCCGCACTGGATCGGTCACTCGCTGGGCGGTACTACACTGGCTGCAGCGCTGGGGGGCGAGTACATCGGTGAGCCGGTGGTGGCCTCGGCGGCTTTTTTCGGTACACAAGTCAGCCGCACCTACTGGCCATTGAAGATTCCGCCGGTGGAGTGGAGCAGTCGCTTCATTCTCAAGCGTTTTGCCCAGTTGTCCGGCGCAAGGCTCAAGCGCGGCCCGGAGGACGAGCCCATCGGCCTGGCCCTGGAAAGCATGCGTTGGTTCGGTCTGTTCGGGCGCTTTGGCGATGCCGATAAAGACTGGTGGGCCGGTTTGGCCGAGGTCAGGTTGCCGGTGCTCGCCGTGAGTGCAGCGGGTGACCATCAGGACCCGGCGTGGGCGTGCCGCAAACTGTTCGAACAGTTCGGTTCCGAGCACAAGCAATTTATCAATCTGGGACGTGACCAGGGTTTCAGCGACAATTTCGGTCACGTTGAAATGCTCGTCAGCAAACCTGCCCAGGCCGAAGTCTGGCCGTTGGTGACCCGCTGGCTGGCGGATCAGCAGACGCCCTTGTTGGGTGAGCAAGGGGATTTGGCCGCGGCGGTTTGAGCCTGATGCTCTAACAAGGGCATTTCGCTCCGGTCGGCTTGCGGCTAAGATATGACGCATTGAGCTGTTCCGGTCACTTTGCGTGACTGAGTCATCACTGATGTTCGTGCTGTCTTCCTCTTTACAGGAGTTTCTCGATGATCCATTACCTCACGCCTGACCTGTGCGACGCCTATCCGGAACTGGTGCAGGTGCTGGAACCGATGTTCAGCAATTTCGGCGGCCGCGATTCCTTCGGCGGCGAAATCGTGACCATCAAGTGCTTCGAAGACAACTCGCTGGTCAAGGAGCAAGTCGA
Organism: Pseudomonas sp. B1(2018); assembly: GCF_003097365.1. Lineage (NCBI taxonomy): Bacteria > Pseudomonadati > Pseudomonadota > Gammaproteobacteria > Pseudomonadales > Pseudomonadaceae > Pseudomonas > Pseudomonas sp. B1(2018). Next base: position 86,333 of record NZ_PYUK01000023.1, on the reverse strand, counting down.
GCTCAAGGGCAATGGCAAGGTTCTGGTGGTCGATGGCGGCGGTTCCCTGCGCCGCGCGCTGCTGGGTGACATGCTCGCCGAGAAGGCCTCCAGCAATGGCTGGGAAGGCCTGGTGATCTATGGTTGCATCCGTGACGTCGACGTCATCGCGCAAACCGACCTGGGGGTTCAGGCGCTGGCCAGCCACCCGATGAAAACCGACAAGCGCGGTATCGGCGATCTCAACGTAGCCGTGACCTTCGCTGGCGTGACCTTCCATCCGGGCCATTACATTTATGCGGACAACAACGGCGTGATCATCTCGCCCAGCCCGCTGAAGATGCCTGAATAAAAACGGCTGCAGACCAGAGGAGTGCGGATGTTCGAGGAAGAAAACGCGCAATGGGGGCTGGTGCATGCCCTGGTGCTGGACGGTAGAGGCGGTGCGCGTTCGATTGCCCGGACTGAACTTGACGACTTGCAGCTGCAGGCCCATGAAAGCTTGTGGTTGCACTGGGATCGCAGTCATCCGCAAACCCAGACCTGGCTACGCAAATCCAGCGGTCTGAGCGAATTCAGCTGTGACCTGTTACTCGAAGAAAACACCCGTCCGCGACTTTTACAGCTTTCGGACAGCGAACTGCTGCTATTTTTGCGCGGGGTCAATCTGAACCCCGGTGCCGAACCGGAAGACATGGTGTCGGTGCGGATCTTCGGTTCTGCCCAGCGTGTCATTTCCCTGCGTTTGCGTCCGTTGCGCGCCACTGAAGAGCTGCTGGTGCAGCTGGCCGATGGCAAGGGGCCGAAAACCGCCTCGGAACTCATCCTGTATATGGCGCAGTACCTCACCAACAAGGTGCAGGATCTGGTCAGCGACCTCTCGGAAGTGGTCGATGAGGAAGAAGAAAAGCTCGATGCCGACGAACGGTATGCACCGGAACACGGCGCCGTATTGCAGATCCGTCGCAGGGCTGCCGCGCTGAAGCGTTTTCTCGCTCCGCAGCGGGATATTTTCGGTCAGCTGACGCGGATCAAATTGCCCTGGTTCGTCGAGGACGATGGTGATTACTGGAACGAATTGAACAACAGCCTGACCCGCTACCTCGAGGAGCTGGAACTGACCCGGGAGCGGGTGGGGCTGGTCCTGGAGGCTGAAGACCGTCGCTTGAGCGTGCGCATGAACCGCACTATGTATCGCTTCGGGATCATCACCGGGATCTTTTTGCCGATGAGTTTTCTGACCGGGCTTTTGGGGATCAACGTCGGTGGCATTCCATTCTCTGCCAGCCCTTACGGCTTTCTGATCGCCTGCCTGATGATGGTCTCGGTGGCGCTGGGGCAATGGTGGTTATTCCGACGTTTGCGCTGGGTCTGAGGGAAAGCATGTGACCCGACCAAAACTGACCGCGTCTCCCACAGACATCACGAGAGGTGCGTATGCACGATCCGTTTGAACAGTCTTTGCGCGACATGCTCAACGCCTCACCGTCCACCCGGGACGACGATGCGTGTCTGGGGCGTGTACTGAAAACCGCCAACCGCCAGGTCGGCGCCGGTGATTTGTTCAGTCTGCTGGGGCGCTGGTTGCCCGCACTGATGATTGCCCTGAATAACGGATCGGCCCATGTCTCGCCGGTATCCCGTCTTCGTAAACCTGCTGCCCGCACTGCTGATAAGGCTGATTGAATATGGAACTTGATCTCTGGACACAGAGCCTCGTCACTGCAATGACTGCGTTGTGGACCAAGGTTGCGAACTTCATTCCAAACCTGTTCGGCGCACTGGTTGTGCTGCTGTTGGGTTTTGTCGTGGCCAAACTGCTGGACACCCTGCTTTCCAAATTGCTCGCCAAACTGGGCCTGGACCGCTTGATGGGCGGCACCGGCCTGACCAAGCTGATGTCCCGCGCCGGCCTGCAGGTTCCCATTTCGACCCTGATCGGCAAGATCGTCTATTGGTTCGTTCTGCTTATTTTTCTGGTTTCTGCCGCAGAATCCCTTGGACTTGAGCGAGTATCAGCTACGCTGGATATGCTTGCGCTGTATTTGCCGAAGGTATTCGGCGCGGCGCTGGTGTTGCTGGTAGGTGTCTTGCTGGCGCAACTGGCCAACGGGCTGGTGCGCGGAGCGGCAGAAGGCGTGGGTCTGGACTATGCTTCAGGGCTTGGACGAATTGCCCAGGGCCTGGTGATCATCATCAGTATTTCGGTGGCGATCAGCCAGTTGGAGGTCAAGACCGACCTGCTGAACCACGTGATCGTGATTGTGCTGATAACCGTTGGTCTGGCGGTAGCGCTGGCCATGGGGTTGGGAAGCCGGGAAATTGCCGGCCAGATTCTTGCGGGAATCTACGTGCGTGAGCTGTACCAGGTTGGGCAACAAGTGCGTGTTGGCGAGGTCGAAGGCCAGATCGAAGAGATCGGCACGGTTAAAACCACATTGCTGACCGATGAGGGTGAGCTAGTCTCTCTTTCCAATCGGATCCTCCTCGAGCAGCATGTGAGTAGCCGCTAACCCGGCAAACCCTGCTAATGTATGCCGCCGCAAAATTCCAGCTGACGCTGGCTGCGGAGGATATTGACCTGACTGTCGGCCCGACTTGTTTTGAATAAAGCTCAATCGCTATCCATGCGCTACGACCCCCGCGAGCTCTCTGATGAGGAGTTGGTCGCGCGCTCGCATACCGAGCTGTTTCACGTAACACGCGCCTACGAAGAACTGATGCGGCGTTACCAGCGAACATTATTTAATGTGTGTGCAAGATATCTCGGGAACGATCGCGATGCAGACGATGTCTGTCAGGAGGTCATGCTGAAGGTGCTGTATGGTCTGAAGAACTTCGAGGGCAAATCGAAGTTCAAGACATGGCTATATAGCATCACGTACAACGAGTGCATCACACAGTATCGAAAGGAACGGCGAAAGCGTCGCTTGATGGACGCATTGAGTCTTGACCCCCTCGAGGAGGCGTCCGAAGAAAAGGCGCCGAAACCCGAAGAAAAGGGTGGACTTGATCGCTGGTTAGTGTATGTGAACCCGATTGACCGGGAAATTCTGGTGCTACGTTTTGTCGCAGAGCTGGAGTTTCAGGAGATCGCAGACATCATGCATATGGGTTTGAGTGCAACAAAAATGCGGTACAAACGCGCTCTAGATAAATTGCGTGAGAAATTTGCAGGCATTGCTGAAACTTAGTTCAGCGCAAATATCTCTTACGTGTAGGCAAGTTCTGTTAGACTTGCCGCCGAGTTGTCCCCCGGTTTGCGGGACTGCTTCACAATCACCAGATGGGGATTTAACGGATGAAACTGAAAAACACCTTGGGCTTGGCCATTGGTACTCTTATTGCCGCTACTTCGTTCGGCGCATTGGCACAAGGCCAAGGCGCAGTTGAAGGCGAGCTCAACTACGGGAAGAAGTACAACGACAGCGTTAACAACGTTGAAGACGGCTACACTCCTGGCGCCTCCATCGGTTACTTCTTGACCGACGACGTATCGTTGAACTTCACCTACAACAACGATGACTACACCCGTTCGAACAACAACACCGGCAACCAGAAGATCGAGGGCGACCAGTTCGGTCTGAACGCTCAGTACCACTTCAACAACGCTGGCGACGCTCTGCGTCCTTACGTTCAAGGTGGTGTCAAGCACGGCAGCATGACCAACGTAGCCGCTGACGGCCACACCGGTCGTGACCAGTCGACTTTCCTGACTGCTGGCGCTGGCCTGAAGTACTACTTCCTCGAAAACGTCTACGCTCGTGCTGGCGTAGAAGCTGACTACAAGCTGGACAACGGCCGTTGGGACTACATCCCGTCCGTAGGTCTGGGTGTGAACTTCGGTGGCGGCAACAAGCCTGCTGCTGCTCCGGTTCCAGCACCAGAAGTCTGCTCCGACAGCGACAACGACGGCGTTTGCGACAACGTCGACAAGTGCCCGGACACCCCGGCCAACGTAACTGTTGACGCTGATGGCTGCCCAGCTGTTGCTGAAGTCGTTCGTGTAGAGCTGGACGTGAAGTTCGACTTCGACAAGTCGGTAGTCAAGCCAAACAGCTACGGCGACATCAAGAACCTGGCTGACTTCATGAAGCAGTACCCATCCACCACCACTACTGTTGAAGGTCACACTGACTCCGTCGGTCCTGACGCTTACAACCAGAAACTGTCCGAGCGTCGTGCAAACGCCGTTAAGCAAGTTCTGACCAACCAGTACGGTGTTGAATCGTCCCGCGTTCAGTCCGTTGGCTACGGCGAATCCCGCCCAGTTGCTGACAACAAAACTGAAGCTGGTCGCGCTGTTAACCGTCGCGTAGAAGCGCAGGTTGAAGCTCAAGCTAAGTAATTAGCCCACAGCTCCGAGGAAAGCCCGGCTCAAGCCGGGCTTTTCTTTGTCTGTGATTTGGGTTTTTGCGTTGTTTCCAAAGGATCGCAGCCTGCGGCAGCTCCTACAGGGATAAATGCCGAACCCGTGCAGGAGCTGTCGAAGGCTGCGATCTTTTGATCTCATCACAGGCCGCCACAGCACCGATCACCAGGATCGCCGGACTTTTCAACTGGAAGCTATGGGCATCGTCCTCCATGGCTGTCAGGTCGCTCCAACATTCCCGCTGGTGCGGCAGGGAAGCATTTTCGATCATTGCCACGGGCGTATCGGCCGCCATTCCACCGGCCAGCAGTTGCTCACGGATCTCGCTGAGCTTCGCCACCCCCATGTAGATCACCAATGTCGTGCCACCTTGGGCCAGCGCTTGCCAGTTCAGGCTGCTGTCATCCTGAGTGTGGGCGGTCACCAGCGTTACCCCTCGTGCCACGCCGCGCAGGGTCAAAGGAATATCGCATTGCGTCGCGCCCGCGAGGCCGGCGGTGATGCCATTGACCAGCTCAACCTCGACACCACGCTCGCGCAACCACTGCGCTTCTTCACCGCCACGCCCGAAGATGCACGGGTCGCCACCCTTGAGGCGCACCACGCATTTGCCCTGACGGGCATACCGCAGCATCAGGCGATGGATAAAGGCTTGCGGCGTTGAACGACAGCCGCCGCGCTTGCCCACCGGAATTATCCGCGCGCCGGGGCAGTGCTCCAGCACCGCGACGTTGACCAGATCGTCGATCAGCACGACATCCGCCTCTCTCAACGCCCGAACAGCTTTGAGGGTCAGTAATTCAGGATCACCGGGACCTGCACCCACCAGCCAGACTTTTGCGCTCATAGTGTTTTCCTCACGAGATGGCGGCTTGCGGCTGCGCGGTGGCGGCCAACAAACGCTTGATTTCCGGGACGCAGGAGCCGCATTGCGTGCCGCAACCCAATTCTTGTTTCAAGCCCGACAAGTCCAGGCCGCGGCGGATGCCGGCGCAGACCGCGTCGTGGCTGACGTTTTTGCAGTTGCACAGGGTTTTGTTACCGATCGCTTCGGCGTCAACCTGGCCCGGCGGGGCACTCAAGGGCGCGAGCAGCCAGCGCCGTAGCTGTTCATCGGCGCGACCTTCGAGCCAGAGGTTTTGCAGCCAGTGCCGGGCGAGGGTTTCACCTGCCAGGCGGATCGCGGTGATCCGGCCGTTCTCGATTCGCACCCGCTTGCCGATGGAGCGTCGTGGATCGTCGTAGGCCAGCACCGGTCCATCGTTCAGCCCCAGGCATTGATCGATATCGCGCAGCAGTTGCGGATCTGGCGCCGTGGCGCTGGCAGCGCGTATCAGCAGCGCAGGGCGCTCACGACCGGTCAGGCTGAGGCTGACGTAGGAAAACGTCTCGCAGAGGGGGCGTAGAGTCTCAAAGTGTTGTTGGACATCGCCCTCTATCAGAGCGAAAAGGTGCCAAGGCAATTGCACCGGTTCCAGGCGCACGCCGCTGTGTTTGAGCTCCGGTTGTTTCGACAACGGATCGAAGGCGGGCAGGGTGAGGCTGTTCACGCCCCCCTTGAGAAAACGGTCACCAAAATGCATTGGCAGGAAGGCTTGGCCCGGACGCACGCTGTCGTCACTGGCGACCGGCACGATCACCGCGCCACGGCGGCTTTTCAGGCTGATCAAATCACCCGTTTGCAGGCGATGCCTGCGCAGCTCATCCGGGTGCAGGCTCAACACGGCTTCACTGACATGGCCGAACAACTGCGCGGCGGTGCCGGTGCGGCTCATGCCGTGCCACTGATCGCGCAGACGACCGGTGATCAGTGTCAGCGGGAAGCGGGCATCCCGTTGTTCCTTGGCGGCGCGATACGGATCGGCCACGAACTGCGCGCGTCCGCTGGAGGTCGGGAAAATGCCGTCGAGATAGAGGCGCGCGGTGCCTGCGCTGGACCCTGCAGGAAAGGGCCATTGCTGCGGGCCGATGGAGTCGATCAATTCGTGGCTGATCCCGGACAAATCCAGATCCCGACCCCGCGTCAGCTGTTTGTATTCGTCGAAGACCTGCGCCGGGGTGTCAAAGGCAAACAGGCTGGTGGCTTCCGGGCGCAGATGTTTTTCCAGGCGCCGTGCGAAATCCACCGTGATCGTCCAGTCCGGACGCGCTTCACCCGGTGCGACGATCGCGCGGCGGACGTGGGAAATACGCCGTTCGGAGTTGGTCACCGTGCCGTCCTTTTCACCCCAACTGGCGGCGGGCAACAACAGGTCGGCAAACCTGGCGGTTTCAGTGGTGCGAAAGGCCTCCTGCAGGACCACGAACGGGCAGGCCTCCAGCGCCGCGCGCACGGCCGCCTGATCGGGAAGAGACTGAGCGGGGTTGGTGCAGGCGATCCACAAGGCTTTGATCTTGCCGCTGCCCAGTTGCTCAAACAACTCGATGGCAGTCAGCCCCGGGGGTTCAGGCAGTTGATCAACACCCCAGTAGGCGGCCACGTCGGCACGGTGCTCAGGGTTGGCGGCGTCACGATGGCCCGGCAGCAGGTTGGACAGGCTGCCGGTCTCCCGCCCGCCCATGGCATTGGGCTGACCGGTCAAGGAGAACGGACCTGCACCCGGACGGCCAATCTGCCCGGTGGCCAGGTGCAGATTGATCAGTGCACTGTTTTTCGCGCTGCCGGCGGTGGACTGATTCAACCCCATGCACCACAACGACAGGAAAGACGGTGACGTACCGATCCACTCGGCACATTGTTGCAATTGCCCGACGCTGATTCCGCAGAGCTGCGACACCATCTGCGGCGTGTAATCGCGCACCAGTTTCTTCAGCTCGGGCAAGCCTTCGGTATGGTCCTTGATGAAGTCACGGTCGATCCAGTCTTCCCACAGCAGCAGATGCAAAATCCCATGGAACAGGGCGACATCGGTGCCGGGCAAAATCGCCAGGTGCAGGTCAGCCAGATCGCAGGTGTCCGTCCGACGTGGGTCAATGACGATGACTTTCATCTGCGGTCGACGGGATTTGGCTTCTTCCAGTCGGCGAAACAGTACCGGGTGGGCGTAGGCCATGTTACTGCCGACGATCATCACGCAATCGCTCAATTCCAGGTCTTCATAGCTGCATGGCGGAGCGTCGGCGCCCAGGCTGCGCTTGTAGCCGACCACCGCCGACGACATGCACAGCCGTGAATTGCTGTCGATGTTGTTGGTGCCCACCAGCGCCCGAGCCAGTTTGTTGAAGGCGTAGTAGTCCTCGGTCAGCAGTTGCCCGGAAATGTAGAACGCCACGCTGTCCGGGCCATGTTCTGCAATGGTTTGGGCGAAAATGCTGGCGGCGTGATCAAGCGCGGTATCCCAGTCGGTGCGGCTGCGGGCCAGGCCTTTGCCCAGGCGCAGTTCCGGGTACAGCGCCCTTGCCGTCAAGTCGCCGGTCAAATGCAGGGTTGATCCCTTGCTGCACAACTTGCCGAAATTGGCCGGGTGTGCCGGATCGCCGCTGACGCCGAGGATGCGCTCGCCGTCATGCTCGATCAGCACGCCGCAGCCGACCCCGCAATAGCAGCAGGTGGACGCGGTGATCTGGCGGTCCATCAGCCTGCGTCCCGCAGGGCCAACATCACGCGGCCATTTTCGACCCGCGCCGGATGGTGGTGGGCGCAGCCGACGTCCGGGGCCAGGGCTTCGCCGCTTTCCAGGTCGATTTGCCAGTTGTGCAGTGGGCAGGCCACGCGTTTGCCGTAGATCAAACCTTGGGACAGCGGTCCGCCCTTGTGCGGGCAACGGTCGTCGAGGGCGAACACTTCATCGTCGCTGGTACGAAAAATCGCGATGTCGCCTTTAGGGCCGGCAACGATTCGCGAGCCCAGGGCATTGATTTCATCCAGTGCGCAGATATCCAGCCAGTTCATGCCAGCACCTCCAGGTTTTTCACGGGGATGACGTCGAATTCTTTTTTCAGTTGCGGCTGTTCCAGGCGTTCCTTCCACGGGTCCTGTTCAAACGACAGGGAAAACTGCAGGCGATCGTTGAGCGCCTTGCGCCGCTCCGGGTCTTCCAGCACGGCTTTCTTGATGTGGTCCATGCCGACCCGTTGCAGGTAGTGCACGGTGCGTTCGAGGTAAAAGGCTTCTTCGCGATAGAGCTGCAGGAATGCGCCGTTGTATTCGCGGACTTCTTCGGCGGTTTTCAGTTTGACGAAGAATTCCGCGACTTCGGTCTTGATCCCGCCGTTGCCGCCGATGTACATCTCCCAGCCGGAATCGACGCCGATGATGCCTACGTCCTTGATGCCCGCTTCCGAACAGTTGCGCGGGCAACCGGAGACAGCCAGTTTCACTTTGTGCGGCGACCACATGTTGAACAGGTCATGTTCCAGTTCAATGCCCAACTGCGTGGAGTTCTGCGTGCCAAAGCGGCAGAACTCGCTGCCGACGCAGGTCTTCACGGTGCGGATGGATTTGCCGTAGGCATGGCCGGACGGCATGTCGAGGTCTTTCCAGACGCCCGGCAAGTCCTGCTTCTTGATCCCCAGCAAGTCGATGCGCTGGCCGCCGGTGACCTTGACCATCGGCACGTTGTACTTGTCGGCAACGTCGGCAATGCGCCGCAGTTCCGAAGGATTGGTCACGCCGCCCCACATCCGCGGGACGACCGAGTAGGTGCCGTCTTTCTGAATGTTGGCGTGGGCGCGTTCGTTGATCAGGCGCGATTGCGGATCATCCTTGGCTTCCCCCGGCCAGGTGGAAATCAGGTAGTAGTTGAGCGCCGGCCGGCAAGTGGCGCAGCCGTTGGGTGTACGCCAGTTCAGGTAGCTCAGGGTGCCGGCGATGGTCAGCAGGTGCTGCTCGCGGATGGCCTGGCGGATTTGTCCGTGGTTGAGGTCGCTGCAACCGCAGATGGCCTTTTCGCTTTTCGGTTTGACGTCGGCGGCGCCGCCCACGGTGTTGATCAGGATCTGTTCCACCAGGCCCGCGCACGAACCGCAGGAGCTGGCAGCTTTGGTGTGTTTCTTCACTTCGTCGACGCTGAACAGCCCGTGTTCCTGAATGGCCTTGACGATGGTGCCTTTGCACACGCCGTTGCAGCCGCAGACTTCGGCCGTGTCGGCCATGCTCATGGCCTTGTCCTGGCCCTGGTGCCCTACGTCGCCCAAAGCCTGCTCCATAGATGAAGAGCCGCCGAACATCAGGTGATCGCGGATCTGCCGGATGTCGTGATTCTCACGGATCTGCCGGAAGTACCAGCCGCCATCGGCTGTATCGCCATACAGGCAGGCGCCGACCAGTACGTCGTCCTTGATCACCAGTTTCTTGTAGACCCCGCCAATCGGGTCGGAGAGGGTGATGGTCTCGGTACCTTCACCGCCCATGAAGTCGCCAGCGGAAAACAGATCGATGCCGGTAACCTTCAGCTTGGTCGAGGTCACCGACCCCTTGTAGGTGGCAAAACCCAGTTGGGCGAGGTGGTTGGCGCAGACTTTGGCCTGTTCGAACAGCGGCGCCACCAAGCCATAGGCGATGCCGCGGTGGCTGGCGCACTCGCCGATGGCGTAGATCCGCGGGTCATAGGTTTGCAGGGTGTCGTTGACCAGAATCCCGCGGTTGCACGGAATGCCGGATTTCTCCGCCAGTTCGGTATTGGGGCGAATGCCGGCGGCCATCACCACCAGGTCAGCGGGGATGATGTCGCCGTTCTTGAATTGCACCGAGCCGACCCGGCCATTGCCCGCGTCGTGCAAAGCCTGGGTTTGCTCGCACAGACGGAAATGCAGGCCGCGAGACTCCAGGGCGGTTTGCAGCAGCTGGCCGCTGGTCTTGTCCAGTTGCCGCTCCAGCAGCCACTCGCCGATATGCACCACGGTGACGTGCATGCCCCGCAGCATCAGGCCGTTGGCGGCCTCCAGGCCGAGCAGACCGCCGCCGATCACCACGGCGTGCCGGTAGGTTTTCGCGGTGTCGATCATGGCCTGGGTATCGGCGATGTCGCGGTAGCCGATCACGCCTTCGAGGGTGTTGCCGGGAATGGGCAGGATGAAAGGCGTCGAGCCGGTGGCGATCAGCAGGCGATCGTATTCGGCTTCACTGCCGTCTTCGGCAATGACCCGGCGCTTGACCCGGTCGATCTCCACCACTTTGCGGTTGAGCAGCAGTTTGATGTTGTTGTCCAGGTACCAGTCCAGGTCGTTGAGCACGATCTCTTCGAAGGTCTGTTCGCCCGCCAGCACCGGCGACAACAGGATACGGTTGTAGTTGGTGTGCGGTTCGGCGCCGAAGACCGTGATGTCGTACAGCTCTGTGCTCAGCTTGAGCAGTTCTTCCAGGGTCCGGACCCCGGCCATGCCGTTGCCGATCATCACCAGTTTTAGTTTTTTCATCAGGTTCTCCGGGGAGTCCAGGCCTGCCTCATCAGGGTTCAGGCCGTGCTCGACAAATTTTGCGCAAACAAAAAAAGGCGTCCCGCTAGTTGCCTAGCGAGGACGCCTTTGTCCTGGTCCCGTTCTCTCGGGAAGTGCAGTCTTCGTCGTTGAAGCCTGCGCTTTATGTCTGTTGAAAGGGGTAATGCAGTGGTTGTGCCAAGTCGCTCAGGTCCCGTGTTTGTTGGCGTTCTTCCCGTTCGCAAGGGCTGGATGGCGAGGGAATGCACCGATTCAAGGCGCGTCGCCCGCTAATGGAGCGCCACCACCAGCAGCACCAGGTTGAGCAGCAGCGATACCAGCGCCAATGTCCGCCAGACTTTCAGCGGCTCGCGCTCCAGCAAGGGTTTGGGGCGCACGCTCAAACTGCGGCGTTCGCCTTGCTCGATCAACAGCAGCCATTCTTCCGCCGTTTCGAAACGCTGTTCGGGGGCCGCCGCAACGGCGCGTTCCAGGTGATGGGCGATCCAGTCCGGCAGGTCGGGCCTGTAGCGGCTGGCGTTGACCGGGAGACCAAACCTCGGACGCTGGAACGCTTCGATTTCGCCATAGGGATAGTGCCCGGTGAGCAGGAAATACAAGGTCACACCAACGGCATACAGGTCCTGCTGTGGTGTCGGCACTTCGCCGCGAAAGGCTTCCGGCGCGATGTAACTGGGTGTGCCCGGCAGAGCCCAGGGCAGGTCTTGCGAGAGACCGGGGCAGTAGGCGAGTCCGAAATCCAGCAGGCGCAGTTCACCGTCGTCCCCCAGCAACAGGTTTTCCGGTTTGATATCGCGATGCAGAATCTGTCGTCGATGCAGCAGGCCGACCGCTCGCAGCAAGCGTTCGGCGATGTCTTGCCACTGGGGCAGCGGCAACGGTCCGCTTTGCTCATGCCGTTGCGCCAGGGTAGCGCCCGAATATTCGCGCATCACGTAGTACAAATGCTGACGCTGACTGGCGGCATGCACTTCAGGAAAATGCCGACCGGCCACGCGTTTGAGAAACCACTCTTCCGACAGCAACGCTTGCCCGGCCTGGTGATCGTCGTGCAGGCGCCCCGGCAGGGTTTTCAGCAGCCAGGGTCGTTGCTGAGTGTCGCGCACGCGATAAAGCAGCGATTGCTGGCTTTGTGCGACGATCCCTTCGACCTGCCAGCCCTCGAACGTCTGACCCGGTTTCAGGGCGGGCGGAAGTGGCCATTGCTGCAAGTGCATCAATGCATCGCCAATGCTCGCTTCGCCGAGGGCGTCGACCCGCACCAGCAAGGCGCTGGCGTTGTCCTGGCTGCCTGCCAGGTGTGCGGCATTGACCAGGGTTTGCGCAGCGCTGTGCAAGTCCGGTTGATCACGCAGGATCGCCGCAATGGCGGTATCGCCCAGGACCGCCCAGATGCCGTCGCTGAGCAGGACGAAGCTTTCATCGAGGCGCAGTTCACCGTCGAGAAAATCCAGCACCAGATGTTGATCGAGGCCCAGCGCCCGTTTCAGCACATGCTGCATGCCCGGCTGGTCCCAGACGTGATCCTCGCTGATTCGCTGCAATCGGTCGGCGTGCCAGCGATACACCCGGCAATCGCCGACATGGGCCAGGGTAAAACGCCGGCCACGCAGGACCAGCGCACTGAGGGTGGTCAGCAGCGGTTGTCCGCCGCCGTTGGCCTGCAACCAGCGGTTTTGCGCCAGCAACAGGCGATCCAGTGCCTGCGCCACGCTCCAGGTTTCCGGCGTGGCGTAGTAATCCAGTGCCAGGGCCTGCAGCGTCGAACGGGCCGCCAGGCCGCCATCGGCGCACTGACTGACACCATCGGCGATGGCGAACAGGTAGCCTTTGCTCGCCGCCAGCGCCGGGGCCGGCGTGACCAGGCGCAGGGCATCCTGATTCTCTTCGCGCGGACCGATGGCGCTGGCTTCGGCGAAACTCAGTTGCAGGCTCATCGAGGCGTCAGACTCGCGCAGCCGTCACGGCCGCCGAACCCCAGGTGGTTCTCCAGCGCCGTTTCACGCCGTGCAGGCCGAACCACGCCAGAATGCCGAGGCTGGCGAACAACCACAGGGCCAGTTGATAGCTGCCGGTGCTCTGTTTGATCGCACCCATGCCGGCCGCGAGGGCAAAACCACCGATGCCGCCGGCCATGCCGATCAGGCCGGTCATCACACCGATTTCCCGACGAAACCGCTGCGGCACCAACTGGAACACCGCGCCATTGCCGGCACCCAGGCCGAGCATGGTGCAGACGAAAAGTGCGAGTGCGGCGTAGGAATTCGGCAGGTTGAAACCGACCGCGGTAATGCAGATCGCCGCGACGGTGTACATCGCCAACAGGGTTCGAATGCCTCCGAACCGGTCAGCCAGTGCGCCGCCCAAGGGGCGCATCAGGCTGCCGCCGAACACGCAGGCCGCCGTGTAGTAACCGGCCGTCACCGGACTCAGGCCGTACTGGTCGTTGAAATAGCCGGGCAGGGCGCTGGCCAGGCCGATGAAGCCACCGAACGTCACGCTGTAGAAAAACATGAACCACCAGCTGTCACGATCGCCCAGGGCCTTGAAGTAGTCGGCCATGGATTTGGCTTTTGGTCGCTCGGGGGCGTTTTTCGCCAGCCAGGCAAAGACGATCAGGGTCAGGATCAGCGGAATCAGGGCGAAACCGAACACGTTGCTCCAGCCAAACGCCGCCGCCAGTACCGGGGCGATCAAGGCGGCGAATACCGTACCCGAGTTGCCGGCGCCGGCGATGCCCATGGCCTTGCCTTGATGCTGCGGCGGATACCACTGCGAGGCGAGGGGCAGGGCAACGGCAAAGGACGCGCCGGCCATGCCGAGGAACAGACCCAGCAGCAGCGCTTGCTCGTAGCTGTGGATGCCGAGCTTCCAGGCGCCGAACAGTGCGCAGATCACGATGACCTGACCGACCAGGCCGGCGGTTTTGGGCGACAGGCGATCAGCCAGCATCCCCATGACAAAACGCAAGACCGCCCCGGCCAGAATCGGCGTGGCCACCACCAGCCCGCGTTGCTGTGTCGTCAGGTGCAGGTCGGCGGCGATCTGTACCGCCAGAGGGCCGAGCAGGTACCAGACCATGAAGCTCAGGTCGAAGTAGAGGAAGGCTGCGAACAATGTGGGGGTATGGCCGGATTTCCAGAAGCTTGAATTCATTGCGCACCTCAGCTGTGAAGAGTCTCGAAAGGAGTCATGAGCTTGCAGGTGGGGCGCCGCTACGGCCGCTCCACCGGCCCCGTGCTGTGGGGCCAAAACGAAAAAACGCCGCCACCCGATCCGCCAAGGGCAAATGAGGTGAGCGACGTCTTTGTCGTAGGTGGGGCAACCGCCGTTGGTTACCTGTGGTGATTGCTTTGCCAGATCTGTGCCACATTGGAAAAGATCGCAGCCTTCGGCAGCTCCTACAGGGAATGTGTGCTCCTGTAGGAGCTGCCGAAGGCTGCGATCTTTTATTGCTCAACCCAACAATTCACTCATGGCAATAATCTGTTCCGCCACTTGAATCAGCTTCTGCTGGCGGCTCATCGCCTGGCGGCGCATCAGTGTGTAGGCCTCTTCTTCGTTACAGTCCTTCATTTTCATCAACAGCCCTTTGGCCAGCTCGATGCGCTTGCGCTCGGCCAGTTGTTGGTCGCGGGCCTGCAACTGGGCACGCAAGGCCTGATCGCTTTCGAAGCGTGCCATGGCCACATCGAGAATTGGCTGCAGGCGCTGGGCGTGAATGCCTTCGACGATGTAGGCACTGACCCCGGACTTGATCGCCTGGCGCATCACATCGGGGTCATGTTCGTCGGTGAACATCACAATCGGTCGCGGCTGGTCGCGAGTGACTAGCACCACTTGTTCCATGACATCGCGGCCGGGTGACTCGGTATCGATCAGAATCACGTCCGGACGCACCGTTTCGACGCGTTCGGGCAAGTCGATGGTCAGGCCGGACTCATCGATCACTTCGAAACCGGCCTCGGTGAGGGCGGCCTTCAGGCGTCCGACTTTTTTCGCGGTGTCGTTGATCAGCAGGATACGCAGCATGTTCGTCGTCTCCTGTCAGCGGCTGGCGGATCGGTGCGAGCTGTCGCTCATGGCGTGCAGTTTGAAACTGCGGGCATAACCGGCCGGGTCCGAACCGTCCCAGATCTTGCCGTCGATCAATTGACTGCTGCGCATCTCCTTGCCCGGTGCCGCGACGCCTACGGCGCTGGCCGCTTCACGATACAACTGCAGTTGATGGACTTGGCGGGCCACGGCGAGGTAATCCGGGTCATCGCGCAACAAGCCCCAGCGACGGAACTGGGTCATGAACCACATGCCGTCGGACAGGTACGGCAGATTGACCTCGCCTTCACCATGGAAGCGCAGGGCATGCGGGTCTTGCCAGCGATTGCCCAGGCCATCGACATAGTCGCCTAGCAGGCGCGGCTCGATGCATTCCAGCGGCGCATCGAGGTATTGCGCGGCACTGAGCAATTGCGCGGTGCTGCGACGATTTTCACGGCTTTCTTCGATGAAGCGGCTGGCTTCCAGCACCGCCATCACCAACACCCGCGCGGTATTGGGGTATTGCTCGACGAACGCACGGGTGCAACCGAGGACCTTTTCCGGGTGATCGGGCCAGAGGGTCTGGGTCGTGGCCAGGGTGAAACCGAGGTCCTGTTGCACGGCGCTGGCGGACCAGGGTTCGCCGACACAGAACCCGTCAATGCGCCCGGCCCGCAGGTGGGCGACCATTTGCGGCGGCGGCACCACCACGCTGTCGACATCCAGCAGCGGGTGTATACCCTGGCTGGCCAGCCAGTAATACAACCACATGGCGTGGGTGCCGGTAGGAAACGTCTGGGCGAAGGTGAGTTTTGGGCGAGTTTGGTGCACGTGCCGATCCAATGCCTCAGGACTGGTCACCCCAAGCGCCTGCAAGCCGCGGGACAGATTGATGCTCTGGCCGTTTTGATTCAGGCCCATCAACACCGCCATGTCGGTCGCGGCCACGCCACCGATGCCCAGGTGAACGGCGTAAATCAGGCCGTAGAGGCTGTGGGCGGCATCGAGTTCGCCGCTCACCAGTTTGTCCCGCAGGTTGGCCCAGGACGTTTGGCGCTTGAGGTTCAGGGTCAAGCCATAGGGTTGGGCGAAGCCCTGGGTGGCGGCGACCACCACCGAGGCGCAGTCGCTCAGGGCCATGAAGCCGAGATTGATTTCGGTTTTTTCCGGGGCATCGCTGCCATTGACCCAGGCCAGTGGGCCGGCTGACGGTTCGTTCATCGCGCGTTCACCTTGCAAAAAAAACGTCGTCCCGGGTCCGTGCAGGGGCAGGCCGGGGACGACGCCATTGTCTTTGCACCCATTCCGACGCTGGCGTGGGTGCTGGTGCCCGGAAGGGTGCAAGGCATATGCCATTAACCGCTGATTTGAACACGCGCCTCGCGTGCCACCCCGTAGCCCGGCTATAATCGCCGCCTCAATTCGCCGCCAATCGAGTCAAATCCGCCCATGTACACCCTGGCCCGTCAGCTGTTGTTCAAACTCTCCCCGGAAACCTCCCACGATCTGTCCCTGGACCTGATCGGCGCGGGCGGGCGTCTTGGACTCAACGGCTTGCTGTGCAAGGCTCCGGCGAAGAAGCCGGTGAATGTGATGGGCCTGGACTTCCCGAACCCGGTGGGCCTGGCCGCCGGTCTGGACAAGAACGGCGCGGCTATCGATGGATTCGCCCAACTGGGTTTCGGTTTTGTCGAAATCGGCACCATCACCCCGCGTCCGCAGCCGGGCAATCCCAAGCCTCGCCTGTTCCGTTTGCCGGAAGCCGAGGCGATCATCAATCGCATGGGCTTCAACAACCTCGGCGTCGATCACCTGCTGGCCCGCGTGGCGGCGGCCAAATACAAAGGCGTGCTGGGCATCAATATCGGCAAGAACTTCGATACGCCGGTCGAGCGTGCCGTGGACGACTACCTGATCTGCCTGGACAAAGTGTACGCCCACGCCAGCTATGTGACGGTCAACGTCAGTTCGCCGAATACGCCGGGCCTGCGCAGCCTGCAATTCGGCGACTCGCTCAAGCAGTTGCTGGCCGATCTGGCCGAGCGCCGCGCGGAGCTGGCCTTGCGTCATGGCAAGCATGTACCGCTGGCGATCAAGATCGCGCCGGACATGAGCGATGAAGAAACCGCACAGGTTGCACAAGCGCTGATCGAAACCGGAATGGATGCGGTCATCGCCACCAACACCACCCTGAGCCGCGTCGGCGTCGAAGGCATGGAGCATGGCGACGAGGCCGGTGGTCTGTCCGGCGCACCGGTTCGCGACAAGAGTACCCACACCGTGAAAGTGCTGGCATCTGAGCTGGGTGGTCGCCTGCCGATCATCGCTGCCGGCGGCATTACCGAAGGCAAGCACGCCGCAGAGAAAATCACCGCGGGCGCAAGCCTGGTGCAGATCTATTCGGGCTTCATCTACAAGGGCCCGGCGCTGATTCGCGAGTCCGTAGACGCCATCGCCGCCCTGAGATAAACCCGGCCCCTGTAGGAGCTGCCGAAGGCTGCGATCTTTTGATTTTGATTTTTCAAGATCAAAAGATCGCAGCCTTCGGCAGCTCCTACAGGGGAAAATTGCGTTCATAAAAAAGGGCCCCTTTAAAGGAGCCCCTGGGCCGCAGCCCGCCGTCCGGATGGGACGTGCGTGGTTAATTCAGTACAAAATCAGATTGTCGTGTCGGAGTGTTGTGCCCTGTAATTAGCCGACGGCGTGAAGTTCGTTGAGTCTGTGGATTCCCGCAGTGCCGGTCATACCGTCCCAGTT
This sequence comes from Pseudomonas sp. B1(2018), assembly GCF_003097365.1. Lineage (NCBI taxonomy): Bacteria > Pseudomonadati > Pseudomonadota > Gammaproteobacteria > Pseudomonadales > Pseudomonadaceae > Pseudomonas > Pseudomonas sp. B1(2018). The sequence goes on along the minus strand of NZ_PYUK01000023.1, from coordinate 68,809 downwards.
GTCGCCGCGTCCTTCTCGCCAGCCGTTGATCCAGGCTTGGCGTACCGACGGTAGAGTAAATGGGCAAAGCTCACGGGATTTGCCACCAACGCCATATTGATATCCGCGCAAAAATGCTCTTTCCAACGGATCACGCTTAAGTCTTCTCATAGGGTGTTGCCCTCACTTGTTGACTGTATTTATCGCGTCGACCTCTATTGAGGTCAGGCAGAAAAACTCTGCCGTTGGGGGCTCGTTGCCGGCGTGACGAGCCAAGGTGTTGGCGTCATTGCGGCGCCAACCTGAGTTGAGTTCTAACCAATGCGTCACATCGAGGGAATGATCGTTTTGTCATAAGGACGTAACCATTCATGTGTTAAGGCCATAAGTAACAGAGTGTTTGTAGCGTATTTATTAGCCAAACCCCGGTATGATCGGCTCTGCGCTGGATGATGGGCTTAATCCTTTAGTGAGAATGGCTCCCGTTGCCGGGAGGCACTATTCGACGAAGGGTCGACTTATGACATTTCATTGCATCAACTTTTTTATCTGTCCTTGCATCTAAGCTCATTTAACCCGAGCAGCAGGGGTGGAACGGCACACCTTCGTGCCACGCGGGCGCTCTTCGAGAAAAGCGCCTGATTGAAAACCGGACCGGCAATGCGTTGCCCGGTCACTCAGCTAAAGGTTCTGGAATTCCCATGTCCGATCGATTCGAACTCTTCCTCACTTGCCCAAAAGGCCTTGAAGGCCTGCTCATCGAGGAAGCCGTCGGGCTTGGCCTTGAGGAAGCGCGGGAGCACACCTCTGCCGTGCGCGGCATGGCCACCATGGAAACCGCTTATCGCCTGTGCCTGTGGTCACGCCTGGCCAACCGCGTGCTGCTGGTGCTCAAGCGTTTCCCGATGAAGGACGCCGAAGACCTGTACCACGGCGTGCTGGACATCGAGTGGCAAGACCACATGCTCAATGACGGCACCCTGGCCGTCGAATTCAGCGGCCATGGCTCGGGTATCGACAACACCCACTTCGGCGCACTGAAGGTCAAGGACGCCATCGTCGACAAACTGCGCACCCCGCAAGGCGACCGTCCGTCCATCGACAAGCTCAACCCGGACCTGCGCATTCACCTGCGCCTGGACCGTGGCGAAGCCATTCTGTCCCTCGACCTGTCCGGCCACAGCCTGCACCAGCGCGGCTATCGCCTGCAGCAGGGTGCGGCACCGCTGAAGGAAAACCTCGCGGCCGCCATCCTCATCCGTTCCGGCTGGCCACGTATCGCGGCCGAAGGCGGCGCGCTGGCCGACCCGATGTGCGGTGTCGGTACGTTCCTGGTGGAAGCGGCGATGATCGCCGCCGACATCGCGCCGAACCTGCGCCGCGAGCAATGGGGCTTCACTGCCTGGCTCGGTCACGTCCCGGCGTTGTGGAAAAAACTCCACGAAGAAGCGTCCGAGCGCGCCGCGGCCGGCCTGGCCAGGACACCGCTGTGGATCCGTGGCTACGAAGCCGATCCGCGGCTGATTCAACCGGGGCGCAACAACGTCGAGCGGGCCGGCCTGAGCGAGTGGATCAAGATCTACCAGGGTGAAGTCGCGACGTTCGAGCCGCGCCCGGACCAGAACCAGAAAGGCCTGGTGATCTGCAACCCTCCGTACGGCGAGCGTCTGGGCGACGAGGCGAGCCTGCTCTACCTCTACCAGAACCTCGGCGAACGCCTGCGCCAGGCCTGCCTGAACTGGGAAGCGGCGGTGTTCACCGGCGCGCCGGACCTGGGCAAGCGCATGGGCATCCGCAGCCACAAGCAGTATTCGTTCTGGAACGGCGCCTTGCCGTGCAAGCTGCTGCTGATCAAGGTGCTGCCCGATCAGTTCGTCACCGGCGAGCGTCGTACGCCGGAACAGCGCCAGGTCGAGCGTGAGCAAGCCGCCTACGATCAGACGCCGAACGAACCGCAAGAACGCAAGTTCAATAAAAACGGCAACCCGATCAAACCGACTCCGGCACCGGCTCCGGTGGTCGAGCAGCCGCGCCTGAGCGAAGGCGGGCAGATGTTCGCCAACCGCCTGCAAAAGAACCTCAAGGCCCTGGGCAAGTGGGTCAAGCGTGAGGGTATCGACTGCTACCGCGTGTACGATGCCGACATGCCGGAATATTCCATGGCCATTGACCTGTATCACGACTGGGTCCATGTTCAGGAGTACGCCGCGCCGAAATCCATCGATCCGGAAAAAGCGTCGGCCCGCATGTTCGATGCCCTGGCAGCCATCCCGCAGGCGCTGAACATCGACAAGAACCGTGTGGTGGTCAAGCGCCGCGAGCGTCAGAGCGGCACCAAACAGTACGAGCGCCAGGCGGCGCAGGGCAAATTTGTCGAGGTGAATGAAGGCGGTGTGAAGTTGCTGGTGAACCTCACCGACTACCTCGACACCGGTCTGTTCCTCGACCATCGGCCGATGCGCATGCGTATCCAGAAAGAGGCAGCCGGCAAACGCTTCCTCAATCTGTTCTGCTACACCGCAACGGCCAGTGTGCATGCGGCCAAGGGCGGCGCGCGCAGCACCACCAGTGTCGACCTGTCGAAGACTTATCTGGACTGGGCGCGTCGCAACCTGTCGCTGAACGGTTTTTCCGACAAGAACCGCCTGGAGCAGGGCGATGTGATGGCGTGGCTCGAAGCCAGTCGTGACGAGTACGACCTGATCTTCATCGACCCGCCGACGTTCTCCAACTCCAAACGCATGGAAGGCGTGTTCGACGTGCAGCGCGACCAGGTGCAACTGATCGACCTGGCCATGGCGCGCCTGGCACCCGGTGGCGTGTTGTATTTCTCCAACAACTTCCGCAAGTTCGAACTGGAGGCCAATCTCGGCGAGCGTTATGCGGTCGAGGACATCACTGCCCAGACCCTCGATCCGGATTTTGCGCGCAACGCCAAGATCCATCGTGCCTGGAAAATCATGGCACGCTAAATAGCTGTGTAGGAGCGAGCCTGCTCGCGATGGTCGATAACGATAACGCGAGCTTTCTGAAAGCACGCGGTGTTCTTGAGTCCATCGCGAGCAGGCTCGCTCCTACAGGGTGCTGGTCAAATTAGTGGCTAATAGCTATAACTCCACTCAGGGCCAAAGGGCTTTCCCGCACCTGGCGTTTTGAGTTGCGTTTTATGTCGTTGCACGCCGTGCGCCCCAAGATCCTGGGTTTTATCAGCGAAGATGCCTCGGCCTGGCTGGTCGCGCTGCTGGTTTTGTTGATCGGCGGGGTGCTCACCGGCTTGCTGGCGTGGTCGACGCTGAATCTGTTTCACCATCAATTGCGGCAACGCTTTCAACTGCTGGCCAGTGAGCGTTACAGCCGTATCGAAGAACGTTTCGAAGATCAGGAGCAGCGCCTCGATGGCCTGCGCCGGTTTTTCGCCAATTCCGGTTCAGTGTCCCGAGCGGAATTCGACGGCTACACCCAACCTTTGCTGCTGCGAACCCAGGCGTATTCCTATGCCCAACGGGTCACCCGTGACGAGCGGGCGGCGTTCGAGCGACGGGTGCGAGACGAGGGCCTGAACAGCTTCACCCTGAGAGAGCTCAACGCCGACGGCCAATTGCAACTGGCCGGCGAGCGCGATGAGTACGTGGCAGTGCTGTATAGCCAGACGCAAAGCAAACTCGGTTCACCCCTCGGCTACGACTTGCTGGCTCAGCCGTTGCGGCGTGCCACGCTCGAGCGGGCCGATCGGCGTGGCGGCATGGCGGTGTCGCAACCGATGCATCTGGTGAGTATCGAACCGGCCTATGCGCGCGGCGTGCTGCTGGTCGCGCCGGTCACGCAGCGCAGCGGACAGGACGACAAAGGCACGAAGCCCTACGGTTATGTCATGGCCGTGATCAGCATGCGCCAATTGCTGGCGGACGGATTGCCGGAAGCAAGTCGCGACTATCTCTCGGTACGCATCCTCGATTTGTCGACCGACGACCAGCACGAAGTGCTGTTCGAGTCGCCCAACCCGCCAGCCGTCAGCGAGTTGTCGGCCACGCGCCTGTTGCGCATGGCCGACCATGACTATCAGGTCGATATCCAGCCCTCCGACGCGTTCGTGCAGGCCAACCATTCCTCCGTGACCAGTCTGGTCGTGTTGGGTGGTTTGCTCAGCCTGTTGCTCAGTGCCTTGCTCTATGTGCTGGTCAGTCAGCGGCAACGGGCGTTGAGACTGGTCGATCAGCGTACCCAGGAGCTGCGCGATCGAGAGCAGGAGCTGCGTGGCACCCATGGTCAGTTGCGTGGCGTGCTGAATGCCGCCACCCAGGTTGCGATCATCGCCACCGACCTGCGCGGCGTCATCAGCACTTTCAACGCCGGTGCCGAGCAGATGCTCGGCTATAGCAGTGCCGAAGTGGTCGGCCATATGACCCTGGAGAACCTGCACCTGCCCCGGGAGCTGGCCGGTCGTTCGGCCGAGTTGAGCGCGCGCTATGGCAAGCCGGTGCCGACCTGCCAGGCGATGCTGGTGGAAGGCGACGTGGAGGGCGGTCACGAGGCGCGGGAGTGGACCCTGGTGCGCGGCGATGGCAGCCATCTGATGGTCAACATGCTGGCCACGCCGGTGCTCGACGAGCAAGGCCTGTGGGTCGGGCACCTGGCGGTGTGCATCGACATCACCGAACGCAAGCGGGTCCATGAAGCGCTCGCGGCGCGGGACCTGCTGTTGAAAAAACTCAGCGCCCACGTGCCCGGTGGGATCTATCAGTTCAAGATGGAATTCGACGGGCGCTTCAGCGTGATCTATGCCAGCGACGGCATTCGCGATATCTACGAGCTGGAACCCGACGTACTGCTGCTCAATGCCGAAGCGATCTTCACCCGGATTCACCCCCAGGACACGACCCGTGTCCGCGCCTCGATCCGCGCCTCGGCCGAAACCCTCAGCCCCTGGCGCGAGGAGTACCGCGTGCAACTGCCGCAACGCGGGGTGCGTTGGGTGCGCGGCGAAGCCACTCCCGAGGAGCTGCCCGGTGGCGGCGTGCTCTGGCACGGCTACATCTCGGACATTTCCGATATGAAGCGGGTGGAAGAAGAATTGCGCGCGTTGTCGGTCACCGATTCCCTGACCGGTATCCATAACCGGCGTTATTTCCAGGAGCGCCTGACCACCGAAATGGCCCGGGTGGAGCGGGGCGGTGGGGATTTGTCGGTGATCATGCTCGACATCGACCATTTCAAGCGCATCAATGACCTGCATGGCCACGCCATCGGTGACCGGGTGTTGCAGGCAGTGTGCGAACGGATCGGCCACCGGCTGCGTCGCACCGATGTGTTCTGTCGCCTGGGCGGCGAGGAGTTCATGGTGTTGTGCCCGGACATCGGCGGGGAACATGCGTATGTGTTGGCCCAGCAGTTGTGGCAGAGCCTGCGCAGTTCACCCATTGAAGGCGTCGGTACGGTCACCGCCAGTTTCGGAATTGCCAGTTGGCGGACCGGGGAGGGCGCCGATGCCTTGCTGTTGCGCGCGGACTCGGGGGTTTATGCGGCGAAACAGGCAGGGCGAGACCGGGTAGAAGAGGAGATGAATTAACCCGGGTTGTACGCTGACCCTGTAGGAGCGAGCCTGCTCGCGATGGTCGATAACGATAACGCGGGCATACTGAATGTACGCGGCGCTCTCGAATCCATCGCGAGCAGGCTCGCTCCTACAAGGGGCAGAGCTGTGCTTTACAACACCGAAGCCGTCTGCGGCGCTTTCGGTTGGCGGTACAGGTCGAGCAGCACCTGATCGAGCACCGACGAGGCACCGAACGGGGCCTTGTCGTTGAGGATCGCCACCACCGCCCAGGTGTTGCCGTTGACGTCGCGACTGAAGCCGGCAATCGCCCGTACGGTGTTCAGCGTGCCGGTCTTGACGTGGGCTTCGCCGCGCATCGCCGTGGTCTTCAGGCGCTTGCGCATGGTGCCGTCGGTGCCGGCAATCGGCATCGAACTGATGTACTCGGCGGCATACGGGCTGTGCCACGCCGCTTCGAGCATCGAAGCCATTTCCCGGGCGCTGACGCGCTCGGCGCGGGACAGGCCGGAGCCGTTCTCCATCACCAGGTGCGGCGCGGTGATGCCCTTTTTCGCCAGCCACTGACGCACGACACGCTGGGCAGCCTTGGCGTCGTCACCATCGGCATCGGTGCGGAAACGTTGGCCCAGGCTCAGGAACAACTGCTGGGCCATGGTGTTGTTACTGTACTTGTTGATGTCGCGGATGATTTCCGCCAGGTCCGGCGAGAACGCCCGGGCCAGAACCTTGGCGTCTTTAGGGGTTGGCGCCAGCACATCCCTGCCCTGGATGCTGCCACCCAGTTCCTTCCAGATCGCGCGGACGGCGCCGGCGGTGTAGGTCGCGTGGTCGAGCAGCGACAGGTAAGTCTGCGAGCTGCAGCCTTCACCCAATTGACCGCCGACGGTAACGGTCACGGTGCCATCGGCTTGCGCCACCGGGTTGTAACGCACGCCACCGGTGCATTGCTTGGAATTGAGGGCCTTGACCTGGTTGTCGATGCGGATGCTCGCAATCGGCGGTTCCACCGAGACCAGGACCTTGCCCGAGTCATTACGCGCAACGAAGCGCAGCGCCTTGAGGTTGACCAGCAGCGAGTCGGGCTTGACCAGGAACGGCTTGTTCTCGTCGTTGCCGTCGTCATTGAACTCCGGCAGTTGCGGCTGCACGAAGAAGGTTTTATCCAGCACCAGGTCGCCGGTGACCTGGGTGACACCGTTGGCACGCAGGTCACGCATCAACAGCCAGAGTTTTTCCATGTTCAGCTTCGGATCGCCGCCACCCTTGAGGTAGAGGTTGCCATTGAGGATGCCGCCACTGAGGGTGCCGTCGGTGTAGAACTCGGTTTTCCACTGGTGGTTCGGGCCGAGCATTTCCAGGGCCGCGTAGGTGGTGACCAGTTTCATGGTCGACGCCGGGTTGACCGACACGTCGGCGTTGAACACCGTCGGGGTGCCGGGGCCGGTGAGCGGGATCATCACCAGCGACAGGGCGTTGTCCTGCAGCTTGCCGGCTTTCAGGGCTTTTTCAACGTTGGGCGACAGCGCAGTATTGACCGGAGCTGCAGAAACGGGGAGGGCCAGGGGGAGAAGAAAACCGGCCAACAGCAATGGACGCAAAGATTTGATCATCTGAAATAAAACCCTACAGCCGAGGGGAAAAAAGATGAGGGCATGAAGATAAATTCCCTCAATGGTCATGAAAGTGTCGGCATTATGCCCCAAGGTGTCACGGCTTGTGCCGTGCGAGGGCTGTCTGATCGGCTATTTTTTTACCGACGGTAGGCGTGGTGGCCCAGAGAGTCAGGCAATCGGCGGCTTAAACTGCTAAAGTGCCGCCCGTTATTACTTAAGAGGATTGTTCCAATGGCGACTAACCGTTCCCAGCGTCTGCGCAAAAAACTGTGCGTCGATGAATTTCAAGAGCTGGGTTTCGAACTGAACCTGGATTTCAAAGAAGATTTGGCTGATGAAGCCATTGATGCTTTCCTCGATGCGTTCCTCAAAGAAGCCATGGAAGCCAACGGCCTGGGTTATGTTGGCGGCGACGACTACGGTCTGGTTTGCCTGCAGAAGCGTGGCTCGGTCAGCGCTGAACAGCGCGCTGCCGTTGAAGCCTGGCTCAAAGGCCGCACCGAGCTGACCAGCGTTGAAGTCAGCCCGCTGCTGGACGTCTGGTACCCGGAAAAGCCGATCAATCCGGTAGCTTGATGTTCTGAAAAAAAACGGCGACCCAAGGGTCGCCGTTTTTTTTGCGACGATCAAAAGATCGCAGCCTTCGGCAGCTCCTACGGGGCGGTTTAACCCAGTAGGAGCTGCCGAAGGCTGCGATCTTTTGCTTTTTCAGGCCTTGCGCCAATTCAGAATCAGCAGCGTCACCACCCCCGCGACAATCCCCCAGAACGCCGAACCGATGGAAAACAGCGTCAGCCCCGATGCCGTGACCATGAAAGTGATGAGCGCCGCTTCACGCTCCTTCACTTCGCTCATGGCGATGCTCAGGCCGTTGATGATCGAGCCGAACAGCGCCAGCGCGGCAATCGACAGCACCAGCTCCTTGGGCAGTGCGGCAAACAATGCCGCGAGTGTCGCGCCGAACACGCCGGCGATCCCGTAGAAAATCCCGCACCAGACGGCGGCGGTGTAGCGTTTGTTGCGATCTTCATGGGCGTGCGGACCGGTGCAGATCGCCGCGCTGATCGCCGCCAGGTTGATCCCGTGTGAGCCGAAGGGGGCCAGCAGCAAACTGGCGATGCCGGTGGTGGTGATCAGCGGCGAGGCTGGCACGGTGTAGCCATCGGCGCGCAATACGGCGATGCCGGGCATGTTCTGTGAGGTCATGGCGACGACAAACAGCGGGATGCCGATGCTGATGGTCGCGGCCAGGGAGAACTGCGGTGTGGTCCAGACCGGCGTGGCGACCTCCAGGTGGAAACCGCTGAAGTCCAGCAGCCCCATGAAGCCTGACAATGCCGTGCCGATCAGCAAGGCTGCCAGCACCGCATAGCGCGGCGACAGGCGCTTGACCAGCAGATAAGTGACGAACATCCCCAGTACCAGGGCCGTGCGGTGTTGCGCGGCGACGAAAATCTCGCTGCCGATCTTGAACAGGATCCCTGCCAGCAGGGCGGCGGCCAGGGAGGCCGGGATTTTTTTCACCAGCCGTTCGAAACTGCCGGTCAGCCCGCAAATCGTCACCAGCACCGCGCAGGTCATATAGGCACCAATGGCTTCGCCGTAGCTCACGCCGCCCAGGCTGGTGATCAGCAGCGCGGCACCGGGGGTCGACCAGGCAATGGTGATCGGCGTGCGATAACGCAGGGACAGGCCAATGGAGCACACCGCCATGCCGATGGAGATCGCCCAGATCCACGAAGAAATCTGCCCGCTGCTCAGGCCCGCCGCTTGCCCGGCCTGGAACATCAGCACCAGGGAGCTGGTGTAGCCGGTCATCATGGCGATGAACCCGGCGACGATGGCCGAGGGCGAGGTGTCGGCCAGTGGGCGGATTTGCGTGTGGGTGGCGTCGTTCATGACGGGGCCTTCTACTCATGAAGATGTGCCCTGTAGGAGCTGCCGAAGGCTGCGATCTTTTGATCTTGAAAAATCAAAAGATCGCAGCCTCCGGCAGCTCCTACAGGAATCGTGTTTAGGCAGCGGAATCTGCGTTAAAGCCTAAACTCAAAAGTAATCAGGTGTTGCGATACAGCCGAGGCAACATTCAGCCGTACAGTCGTGTTGCCACCATCCATTGTGTACAATCGCAGTGTTTTTTACGCGATACTTGCCAGCGACCCACTGTGCCGTATTACAGTCACGGTCAATTCGCCGCAGTTCTTCCGACTCGAGTGCCCATGAACGAACAGTTGCAACCCCTAAAGAAACAACCGCGAGCAGGCAAAGCCGGCCGCAGCGGTACCCAGGACGATATTGTCTACGCGCATATCTTCGAGGCCATCCTCGAGCAGCGCCTGGCGCCCGGTACCAAGTTGAGCGAAGAAGCGCTGGGGGAAATTTTCGGGGTCAGCCGCACCATCATTCGCCGCGCCCTGTCGCGCCTGGCCCATGAAGGTGTGGTGTTGTTGCGTCCGAATCGCGGCGCCGTGGTTGCCAGCCCGAGTGTCGAAGAGGCGCGCCAGGTGTTCATGGCCCGGCGTCTGGTCGAGCGCGCGATCACCGAGCTGGCGGTGCAGCACGCCACTGCCGAGCAGATCGCCGAATTGCGCCAGATGGTCAACGACGAGCGCGACAGCTTCTCCCGTGGCGACCGTGGTGCCGGCATCCGCCTGTCGGGCGAATTCCACCTGAAACTGGCTGAAGCGGCGAAAAACGCCCCGTTGATCAGCTTCCAGCGCAGCCTGGTGTCCCAGACGTCGCTGATCATCGCCCAGTACGAAAGCGGCAACCGCTCCCACTGTTCCTACGACGAGCACACCCAGTTGATCGACGCCATCGAGAAGCGCGATGCTGAACTGGCGGTGAACCTGATGATGCATCACATGGATCACATCGACAGCAAGCTCAATCTCGACGAGGAAAGTGCGTCGGATGACCTGCATGCGGTGTTCTCGCATTTGCTGCAGACCAAGAAGCCGGGTCGATCGACCGCGAAACTCTGATAGAAAAAGATCGCAGCCTTCGGCAGCTCCTACAAGGGCATGCGTACACCTGTAGGAGCTGCCGAAGGCTGCGATCTTTTTGCAGGCAATAAAAATCCCCCGGGGCTGAAAAGCAACGGGGGATTTTTTATGCCCGAAGAAATTTACCGCTGATGCACCAGGTTCCCCGCCGCATAGGTCTGCAGCACAGTCCGGTCATCCCCCAGCGTCATCAATACAAACAATGTCTCGGCGATGTTATTGGCCTGCTTCAGGCGATAGCCCAGCAGCGGCGTGGCGTTGTAGTCCAGCACCAGGAAGTCGGCGTCGGTGCCCGGTTGCAGGGTGCCGATTTTGTCTTCCAGGCGCAGCGCACGGGCGCCGCCGAGGGTGGCCAGGTACAGCGACTTGAACGGGCTCAGGCGCGCACCCTGCAGCTGCATCACCTTGTAGGCTTCGTTAAGGGTTTGCAGCAGCGAGAAACTGGTGCCGCCGCCGACATCGGTGCCGATGCCGACATTGAGCTTGTGCTTCTCGGCCATCGGCAGGTTGAACAGGCCGCTGCCGAGGAAGAAGTTCGAGGTCGGGCAGAACGAGATGGCCGAACCGGTTTCTGCCAGGCGCGCGCACTCGTCATCGCACAGGTGCACGCCGTGGGCGAACACCGAGCGCTCGCCGAGCAACTGGTAGTGGTCGTAGACGTCCAGGTAGCCCTTGCGCTCGGGGAACAGCGCCTTGACCCACTCGATTTCCTTGAGGTTTTCGCTGATGTGGGTCTGCATGTACAGATCCGGGTATTCGGTCAGCAACTGGCCGGCCAGGGTCAGCTGTTCCGGGGTGCTGGTCGGTGCGAAGCGTGGGGTGACCGCGTAGTGCAGGCGACCCTTGCCGTGCCAGCGCTCGATCAGCGCCTTGCTGTCGACGTAGCTGGATTCGGCGGTGTCGGTCAGGTAGTCCGGGGCGTTGCGGTCCATCATCACCTTGCCGGCGATCATCCGCAGGTCGAGCTGTTGGGCCGCTTCGAAGAACGAGTTCACCGATTGCGGGTGCACGCTGCCGAACACCAGTGCGGTGGTGGTGCCGTTGCGCAGCAGTTCCTTGATGAAAATGTCCGCGACCTGGTCGGCGTGGTCCTTGTCGGCGAACTGGCTTTCGCACGGGAAGGTGTAGGTGTTGAGCCAGTCCAGCAATTGCTCGCCATAGGCGCCGACCATGCCGGTTTGCGGCAGGTGGATGTGGGTGTCGATGAAGCCGGGGGTGATCAGCGCATCCTGATAGTGGGTGATTTCGATATCCGCCGGCAGGGTCGGCAGCAATTCGCTGGCGTGGCCCAGGGCGCTGATCTGGCCGTTATCCACAACCAGCAAGCCGTCTTCGAAATACTCGTAGGAGGCTTCGATACCGACTTCGGCAGGGTCGGCGATGCTGTGCAGGATGGCGGCGCGGTAAGCTTTGCGAGTCAGAGGCATGAGATTCTCAGTTCGAGGCTTTCAAGTTTGCGGTTTGGCTGCGGCGTGACGCGGGCAGCAGTTTGGCAATCGGTTCGGCGCTGGAGGTCTGCTGGCCGAAGTTCGCGTTATAGGTGGCGATGATTTCGCCGGCGATGGAGATGGCGATTTCCACAGGCAACTTGCCTTTGACTTCGCCGATGCCCATCGGGCAGCGCATGCGTTGCACGACGCTGTTGTCGAAACCGCGGTCGCGCAGGCGATGTTCGAACTTCACGCGTTTGGTCTTCGAACCGATCAGGCCGAAGTAGGCGAAGTCGTTGCGCTTGAGGATCGCGGCGGTCAATTCGAGGTCGAGCTGGTGGTTGTGGGTCATCACGATGCAATAGCTGCCGGCGGGCAGGTCATCGATTTCATCCACCGGCTCTTCGCTGACGATCTTGCGCACGCCGTGGGGGATCTGCTCGGGGAATTCCTCTTCCCGCGAATCGATCCAGCGTACCCGGCAAGGCAGGCTGGCCAGCAGCGGCACCAGGGCGCGACCGACGTGGCCGGCACCGAACACGGCGATCTGCGCCTGCACCTGGCCCATCGGTTCGAACAACAGAACGGTGGCACCGCCGCAGCACTGGCCAAGGCTGGCGCCGAGGCTGAAACGCTCCAGATGGGTGTCCTGCTTTCCGCTGGCCAGCATCTCGCGGGCGATCTTCATGGCCTTGTATTCCAGATGCCCGCCACCGATGGTGTCGAAGGCCTGGTTCGCGCTGATGACCATCTTCGAGCCAGCGTTGCGCGGCGTGGAGCCGAGCTCTTCGATGATGGTTACCAGCACGCAGGGTTCACCCCGGTTTTGCAGGTCGGCGAGGGCGTCGATCCAGTTGTACATGTTTCACCTCAACATCTCTGTTGTCAGTTCGGGCCTCATCGCTGGCAAGCCAGCTCCCACAGGATTTGAGTTGAATCCAAACTCTGTGGACACCACAAAACACTGTGGGAGCTGGCTTGCCAGCGATGGCCGCACCTCGGTCTTAGAGCGAAGCCAACTCGGTCTCCGCCTCGACAGCCTTCGCCGCCTTCAACTGGCGCATCTGCTCACAGCCCCACAACACCCGCTCCGGGGTCGCCGGTGCGTCGATTTTCGGTTGATGCCTGTAATCGCCCAGGCTCGCCACGGCGTCCTTGATCGCACACCACGAAGCGATGCCGAGCATGAACGGCGGCTCGCCCACGGCCTTGGAATGGAACACCGTGTCTTCCGGGTTCTTGCGGTTTTCCACCAGCTTCACCCGCAGGTCCAGCGGCATGTCCGCCACGGCCGGGATCTTGTAGCTGGCCGGGCCGTTGGTCATCAGCTTGCCCTTGTTGTTCCACACCAGCTCTTCCATGGTCAGCCAGCCCATGCCCTGGATGAAACCGCCCTCGACCTGACCGATGTCGATGGCCGGGTTCAGCGAGGCGCCGACGTCGTGGAGGATGTCGGTGCGCAGCATCTTGTATTCGCCGGTCAGGGTGTCGACCAGCACTTCGCAGCACGCCGCGCCAAAGGCGAAGTAGTAGAACGGCCGGCCACGGGCCTGGCTGCGGTCGTAGTAGATTTTCGGGGTCTTGTAGAACCCGGTGCTCGACAGCGAGACCTGGGCGAAGTACGCCTGCTGGATCAACGCTTCGAACGTCAGGATGTGATCGCGGACCCGCACGTGGCCGTTGTGGAACTCCACGTCTTCTTCGCTGACCTTGTACTGCCGCGCGGCAAATTCCACCAGGCGCTTCTTGATGGTTTCGGCGGCGTTCTGCGCAGCCTTGCCGTTCAGGTCGGCACCGCTGGACGCGGCGGTCGGCGAAGTGTTCGGCACCTTGTCGGTGTTGGTCGCGGTGATCTGTACGCGGTCCATTTCCACCTGGAACACTTCGGCCACGACCTGCGCGACCTTGGTGTTCAGGCCCTGGCCCATTTCGGTGCCGCCGTGGTTCAGGTGGATGCTGCCGTCGGTGTAGACGTGCACCAGGGCACCGGCCTGGTTGAGGAAGCTGGCGGTGAAGGAAATACCGAATTTCACCGGGGTCAGCGCCAGGCCTTTTTTCAGGATCGGGCTGTTGGCGTTGTAGCGACGGATCGCCTCGCGACGCTCGGCGTACTGGCTGCTTTCTTCCAGTTCGGCGGTCATCTCCTCGAGCATGTTGTGCTCGACGGTCTGGTAGTAGTGAGTGACGTTGCGCTCGGTCTTGCCGTAGTAGTTGGCCTTGCGCACGGCCAAAGGATCGAGGGCCAGATGGCGGGAGATGGCGTCCATCACTTCTTCGATGGCGACCATGCCTTGCGGGCCGCCGAAACCACGGTAGGCAGTGTTCGACGCGGTGTTGGTCTTGCAGCGGTGACCGTTGATGGTCGCGTCGCCCAGGTAATACGAGTTGTCCGAGTGGAACATCGCGCGGTCGACGATCGACGCCGAGAGGTCAGGCGAGCAACCGCAGTTGCCGGCCAGTTCCAGGTTGATGCCGTGCAGGCGACCGGTGCTGTCGAAGCCGACGTCGTACTCGACATAGAAGGGGTGACGCTTGCCGGTCATCAGCATGTCTTCGACCCTTGGCAGACGCATCTTGGTCGGCTGGCCGGTGAGGTGCGCGATCACCGCGCACAGGCACGCGGGGCTCGCCGCCTGGGTTTCCTTGCCGCCGAAACCACCGCCCATGCGGCGCATGTCGACGACGATCTTGTTCATCGACACGTCCAGTACTTCGGCCACCAGCTTCTGCACTTCGGTGGGGTTCTGCGTGGAGCAGTAGACGATCATGCCGCCGTCTTCGGTCGGCATCACCGAAGAAATCTGGGTTTCCAGGTAGAAGTGCTCCTGGCCGCCGATGTGCAGGGTGCCCTGGATGCGGTGCTCGGCAGTGGCCAGCGCCGTGGCCGAATCGCCGCGCTTGTGGGTGTGGCTGTCGAGTACGAAGTGGCGCTTGCGCAGGGCTTCGACCACGTCCAGCACAGGCTCAAGGTCCTCGTATTCGATGATCGCAGCCATGGCCGCCTTGCGCGCGGTTTCCAGGTCTTTCGCCGCCACGGCGATCACTGGTTGACCGACGAACTGCACGGTGTCGATCGCCAGCAGCGGATCGCCCGGCAGCAACGGACCGATGTCCTTCAGGCCCGGCACGTCTTCGTGGGTAATGGCGATGCGCACGCCTTCGAAGGCGTAGCAGGGCGAGGTGTCGATGCTGATGATGCGGGCATGGGCACGGTCGGACATGCGCGCGTAAACGTGCAACTGGTTCGGGAATTCCAGGCGATCGTCGATGTACTGCGCTTCACCGGCCACATGCTTGGCGGCGCTGTCGTGCTTGACGCTGCGGCCGACACCGGTGGTCAGGTCCTTGGCGAACAGTTCAGCCAATTCGGCTTGGGTCTTCTCTACGGCGTGATGATTAGACATAAGCGGTCACCCGGGTCTCGATGTGCGGCGTTTGCAGTTCGATGAAGTATTTGCGCAGCAGGTTCTGCGCGCTGAGCAGGCGATATTCCTTGCTGGCGCGGAAGTCCGAGAGCGGCGTGAAGTCTTCGCCCAGGGCCGCGCAGGCGCGTTCAACGGTGGCGTTATTGAATGGCGAGCCGAGCAGCGCGGCTTCGCAGGCGGCAGCACGTTTCGGGATGGCGGCCATGCCGCCGAAGGCGACGCGGGCTTCAGCGACCACGCCGTTTTCCAGGCGAATGTTGAAGGCCGCGCAAACTGCCGAGATGTCATCGTCCAGGCGCTTGGAGACCTTGTAGGCGCGGAACAGTTTTTCGACGCTGGCGCGGGGCACGATGATCTTTTCGATGAACTCGCTTTCCTGGCGCGCCGTGACGCGGTAATCGATGAAGTAATCTTCCAGCGCCAGGGTGCGGCGGGTTTCGCCTTTGCACAGGACGATTTGCGCGCCGAGGGCGATCAGCAGGGGCGGCGAATCGCCAATCGGCGAGGCGTTGCCGATGTTGCCGCCGAGGGTGCCCTGGTTGCGGATCTGCAGGGACGCGAAGCGGTGCAGCAACTCACCGAAGTCCGGGTACTCGGCGTTCAGGGCTTCGTAGCAATCGGAAAGGGCGGTGGCGGCGCCGATTTCCAGACGATCGTCAAAGCGCTCGATGCGTTTCATCTCGGCAACGTTGCCGACGTAGATCATCACCGGCAGTGTACGGTGGAACTGCGTGACTTCCAGCGCCAGGTCGGTGCCGCCGGCCAGCAGGCGGGCCTGTGGATAAGCGTCGTAGAGGTCGGCCAGGTCGGCCACGGTCAGTGGCACCAGGCAGCGTTTGTCGCCGCTGTTGAGTTCGCCGATATCGGTCGGGGCAATGGCTTTCAGGCGCGCGATGGTGTCGGCCTCGCGGGCGTCGAACTGGTCCGGCTGCTTGCCGCAGCAGGACTGCTCGGCGGCTTCCAGGATCGGCCGGTAACCGGTACAGCGACAGAGATTGCCGGCCAGTGCTTCGTGGGCCTTGGCATGATCCGGTGCATCGCTGTTCTTTTGCAGGGCAAACAGCGACATCACGAAGCCGGGGGTGCAGAAGCCGCATTGCGAGCCGTGGCACTCGACCATGGCTTTTTGCACGCTGTGCAGTTCACCCTTGTGCTTGAGGTCTTCAACGCTGATCAGTTGTTTGCCGTGCAGGGACGAGACGAAGGTCAGGCACGAGTTGAGGCTGCGATAGCGAATGTGTTCGCGGCCGTCGTCATCGGTCTGCAATTCGCCGACGACCACGGTGCAGGCGCCGCAGTCACCGCTGGCGCAGCCTTCTTTGGTGCCGGGTTTGCCCACATGGTCGCGCAGATAATTGAGCACGGTCAGGTTCGGGTCCAGGGCGTGCTCGCTACGGAGTTCCTGGTTTAGTAAAAACTGGATCACGGAAGGCCTCGCAGACTCATTATTGTTGTTAACCGATAGGAACCGAATTTAGCAGGTCTGACTTTTCGGTCAATGATTTTCTGACTTAAAGGTCAGGAAATTGCATTTTGTCGATCAACCCCTTGTTCCTTAATTATTGTCGTTGGTTCGATAGCCTGCTTTTTTGCTTGAATCGTGCCAAAAACCTCCGGGCGGGCACTCCGCCCTGACGCAGCAATTGCGCTACACTGCGCCGCTTGTACAGATCAAAGAGTTTGAAGGACAACCATGACGTTCAAGGCGCCGGACAGCCTCGCCGAGCAAATCGCTCACCACCTCGCCGAACGCATCATTCGCGGCGAAATGAAGCCCGGGGAGCGCATCCAGGAACAGAAGGTCACGCTGGCCCTCAATGTCAGCCGCGGTTCGGTCCGCGAGGCCTTGCTGATCCTCGAGCGTCGCCACCTGATCGCGATCCTGCCGCGACGTGGCGCCCACGTCACCGAGCTCACGCCGCACAAGGTGCAGAGCCTGTGCACGCTGATGAGCGAGATGTACATCCTGCTGGCCAACGCCGTGGCCAGCGGCTGGAAAGTCCAGGCCGACCTGGCGCCGTTCGTGCAGATCCAGCAGCGCCTGACTGCCAGCTACGAGCGCCAGGACATCCACACCTTCGTCGACGACAGTTTCAATGTGATGCGCGCCACCTACGGGTTTGCCAACAACCCGTACCTGCAGGAAACCGTCGAGAATCTGCAGCCGGCCATGAGCCGTGCCTATTTCCTTGCCCTGGATCAGCGCAAGGCGTCGATGAGCGAATACCTGGAACTGTTCGAACGCCTGCTCGCGGCCGTGATCGCCCGTGACTTTGCGCAGATCCGCACCGTGCTGACCGCGTATGGCCAGCGCAGTTGCGATCTGGTGATCTCCGCCCTGACGGACGCCTGAGCGTGCGGCTCAAGTGCATCAAACTGGCGGGGTTCAAATCCTTCGTCGACCCGACCACGGTGAACTTCCCCAGCAACATGGCGGCGGTGGTCGGGCCCAATGGCTGCGGCAAATCGAACATCATCGACGCCGTTCGCTGGGTAATGGGTGAGAGTTCGGCGAAGAACCTCCGTGGCGAGTCGATGACCGACGTCATCTTCAACGGCTCCACCAGCCGCAAGCCGGTGAGCCAGGCGAGCATCGAACTGGTGTTCGATAACTCCGACGGCACCCTGCTCGGCGAATACGCCGCCTACGCGGAAATCTCCATTCGCCGCAAAGTGACGCGCGACAGCCAGACCACCTATTACCTCAACGGCACCAAGTGCCGGCGTCGTGACATCACCGACATCTTCCTCGGCACCGGCCTTGGCCCGCGCAGCTACTCGATCATCGAGCAGGGGATGATCTCCAAGCTGATCGAGTCCAAGCCCGAAGACCTGCGCAACTTCATCGAAGAAGCGGCGGGCATCTCCAAGTACAAGGAGCGCCGGCGCGAGACCGAAAACCGCATCCGTCGTACCCACGAGAACCTGGAGCGCCTGACCGACCTGCGTGAAGAGTTGACGCGTCAGCTCGAGCGCTTGCATCGCCAGGCCGAGGCCGCCAAGAAGTACCAGGAATACAAGGGCGAGGAGCGTCAACTCAAGGCGCAACTGTCGGCCCTGCGCTGGCAGGCGTTGAACGATCAGGTCGGCCAGCGTGAAGCGATCATCGGCAACCAGGAGGTTTCCTTCGAAGCCCTGGTGGCAGAGCAGCGCAATGCCGACGCGAGCATCGAGCGCCTGCGTGACGGGCACCACGACCTGTCGGAACGCTTCAATCTGGTGCAAGGGCGCTTCTACTCGGTCGGCGGTGACATTGCCCGGATCGAGCAGAGCATCCAGCATGGCCAGCAACGCTTGCGGCAATTGCAGGACGACCTCAAGGAAGCCGAGCGCGCACGCCTGGAAACCGAATCCCACCTCGGTCATGACCGCACGCTGCTGCTGACCCTGGGCGAAGAGCTGGACATGCTGACCCCGGAACAGGAAGTCACCAGCGCCGCCGCCGAAGAGGCCGCCGCCGCGCTGGAAGAGTCCGAAACCACCATGCATGGCTGGCAGGAGCAGTGGGACACGTTCAACCTCACCGCCGCCGAACCACGCCGTCAGGCCGAAGTGCAGCAATCGCGGATCCAGCAGCTGGAAACCAGCCTGGAGCGCCTGGCCGATCGCCAGAAGCGTCTGGGCGAAGAGCGTGCCTTGCTTTCGGCGGACCCGGAAGACGCGGCGATCATGGAGCTCAGCGAGCAGCTCGCCGAGTCCGAGGCGACCCTCGAAGATTTGCAGACCAGTGAAGAGGCCCAGGTCGAAAAGCTCGAGCAACTGCGCCAGCAATTACAGCAAACGCTGACGGCGCAACAACAGGCCCAGGGCGATTTGCAGCGGCTCAACGGTCGACTGGCTTCGCTCGAAGCTTTGCAGCAGGCCGCGCTCGATCCGGGCACCGGCACCGCTGAATGGCTGCGCGAACAGAACCTGGCGAATCGCCCGCGCCTGGCCGAAGGCCTGAAGGTCGAGGCCGGTTGGGAGCTGGCGGTGGAAACCGTGCTCGGCGCCGACCTGCAGGCGGTGCTGGTGGACGATTTCAACGATTTCGATTTGTCGGGCTTTAGCCAGGGCGACTTGCGCTTGCTCAGCCCGGCCGGCGATGGCGTACGGGTGCCGGGCAGCCTGCTGGACAAGGTCGAGGCGCAGATCGATCTGTCGCCATGGCTGGGGCAGGTCAAGCCGGTCGACAGCCTTGAGCAGGCCTTGGCCTTGCGGGGGCAATTGGCTGCCGGGCAGAGCCTGATCAGCCGTGACGGTTACTGGGTCGGCCGGCATTTTCTGCGCGTGCGTCGGGCCAGTGAGGCGGAAAGCGGCGTGCTCGCCCGGGGTCAGGAAATCCAGCAATTGGGCCTTGAGCGCGAAGAGCGCGAAGCCGCTGTCGAAACCCTGGAAACCCAACTGCAGAATCTCAGGGCGCAACAGCGTCAACAGGAAAACGGCCGCGAGCATTTGCGCCGCTTGCTGCAAGACGAAGCCCGCCAGCAAGGTGAATTGAAAGCCCAGTTGTCGGCCGGAAAAGCCAAGGCCGAGCAATTGACCCTGCGCCGCACTCGCCTCGACGAAGAACTCACCGAGCTGGATGAGCAGCGCGCGCTGGAGCACGAACACATCGGTGAAGCGCGCCTGCAATTACAGGAAGCCCTCGATAGCATGGCGCTGGACACCGAGCAGCGCGAACTGTTGCTGGCCCAGCGCGACAGTTTGCGCGAGCGCCTGGATCGGGTGCGGCAGGAAGCGCGGCAACACAAGGATCATGCCCATCAGTTGGCGGTGCGTCTGGGTTCGCTCAAGGCGCAGCACGATTCGACTCGCCAGGCGCTGGAGCGTCTGGAGATGCAGTCCGAGCGCCTGACCGAAAAGCGCGAACAACTGAGCCTCAATCTGGAGGAGGGCGAAGCACCACTGGAAGAGCTGCGCCTGAAACTCGAGGAGTTGCTCGACAAGCGCATGACCGTCGACGAAGAACTCAAGACTGCGCAGATCGCCCTCGAAGACGCCGACCGCGAACTGCGCGATGCCGAGAAGCGCCGCAGCCAGGCCGAACAGCAATCCCAATTGATTCGCAGCCAGCTCGAAACCCAGCGCATGGAATGGCAAGCCCTGACCGTGCGCCGCAAGACATTGCAGGACCAGTTGCTGGAAGACGGCTACGATCTCCACGGCGTACTCGCGACATTGACCGCTGAGGCCAGCGAGAAGGAGGCCGAGGAAGAACTCGAGCGCATCGCTGCGCGAATTCAGCGTCTGGGTGCGATCAACCTGGCGGCCATTGATGAGTACCAGCAACAATCGGAGCGTAAACGGTATCTGGATGCCCAGGACGCCGATCTGGTGGAAGCGCTTGAAACCCTTGAGAACGTGATTCGCAAGATCGACAAGGAAACCCGCAACCGCTTCAAGGATACCTTTGATCAGATCAATGGCGGTTTACAGGCGCTTTTCCCAAAAGTTTTCGGTGGAGGCCGCGCGTATTTGGAACTGACGGGCGAAGATCTACTCGATACAGGGGTGACAATCATGGCGCAGCCGCCTGGAAAGAAGAACAGCACCATCCATTTGCTCTCCGGTGGCGAAAAAGCCCTGACCGCATTGGCCCTGGTTTTTGCGATCTTCAAGTTGAATCCGGCGCCGTTCTGCATGCTCGATGAAGTTGACGCGCCACTGGATGACGCTAACGTTGGACGCTACGCAAAATTGGTTAAAGAGATGTCGCAGTCAGTGCAGTTCATCTATATCACCCACAACAAGATCGCCATGGAAATGGCCGATCAACTGATGGGGGTGACGATGCACGAACCCGGTTGTTCACGTCTGGTGGCAGTGGATGTCGAGGAGGCGATGGCGATGGTGGACGCCTAGCGGCGAGCATCAAGCTTGAAGCTTGAAGCTTTAAGCTTGAGCTGTGCGGGCTATATGCCGCTCTACTGGTGGAATGAAGATGGCAAATCGACATAATTTGCGCAGCGATTTTGGTAGACGGTGTAAAGTTGCCTTTGGTCGTGCTAGTTTAATGTCAATTTTTCGTATACGTGGGCAAAACGCCTGTCAGAACATAGAGTTGGCGCCACGTTTTAAAGCGGTTTACAGGTTGTAAACCCCTTATTTTTCAGCATTTTTTATAGAGGCACGGGATTACATGGAAATCGGTCTGCGCGAGTGGCTGATCGTCATCGGCATTATTGTCATTGCCGGTATTCTTTTTGATGGCTGGCGCCGTATGCGCGGCGGCAAGGGAAAACTGAAATTCCGCCTTGACCGAAGTCTGTCCAACCTGCCGGACGAGGACAGCAGCGCCGAGCTGCTGGGCCCGCCGCGCGTGCTGGACACGCATAAAGAGCCGCAACTGGACGAGCAGGACCTGCCGTCGGTGAGCATGCCGGCCCGCGAGCCTCGTGAATCTGGCTCCAAGCGCGGCAAGCGTGGCCACAGCGAGCCTTCCCAGGGCGACATGAACCTCAGCCTGGATCTGGATGGCGGCCCGAGCTTCAGCAGCCGCGACGACGATTTCCCGGATGACACCAAGTCCTCGCCAGCGCACAGCGAAAAAGATCAGCCGCAAGCTGAAGAAGTGCTGGTGATCAGCGTGATCTGCCGCGACGCTGCCGGCTTCAAAGGGCCGGCGCTGTTGCAGAACATTCTGGAAAGCGGCCTGCGTTTTGGCGAGATGGATATTTTCCACCGTCACGAAAGCATGGCGGGCAACGGCGAGGTGCTGTTCTCCATGGCCAACGCCGTCAAGCCGGGCGTATTCGACCTGGACGACATCGACCACTTCAGCACCCCGGCGGTGAGCTTCTTCCTGGGCCTGCCAGGCCCTCGCCATCCGAAGCAAGCCTTCGACGTGATGGTGGCCGCGGCGCGTAAGTTGTCCCAGGAGCTCAACGGCGAACTGAAGGACGATCAGCGCAGCGTACTGACTGCCCAGACGATCGAGCACTACCGTCAGCGCATCGTCGAATTCGAACGCCGCGCCCTGACCCAGAAGCGATAAAGGCAAAAGATCGCAGCCTCGCTTCGCTCTGTAGGAGCTGTCGAGTGAAACGAGGCTGCGATCTCTTGATCTTAATGAGATGAAATAGGAGCAGCCTCGGCTGCTCTTTTGCTTTACGAGAGAACACCCATGACCGCCGCCAAGAACCGTATTTTAGAGCTGCGCGCTGAGCTGGATCAGCATAACTATCGCTATCACGTGCTCGACGAGCCGAGCATTCCGGACGCCGAATACGACCGCTTGTTCAACGAGCTCAAGGCGCTGGAAGCGGCCAATCCCGAGTTGATCACCAGCGACTCGCCCACCCAGCGAGTGGGCAGCGCGGCGCTGTCGGCGTTTACCCAGGTGCGTCACGAAGTGCCGATGCTCAGCCTCGGCAACGCCTTCGAAGAAACCGACATGCGTGAGTTCGACCGCCGGGTGACTGAGGGGCTGGATTTGCCGGCGGCCGACCTGTTCGGTGGCGGCGCAACAGTCGAATACAGCTGCGAGCCCAAGCTCGACGGCCTGGCTGTCAGCCTGTTGTACCAGGATGGCGTGCTGGTGCGCGGCGCCACCCGCGGCGACGGTACGACCGGTGAAGACATCAGCGTCAATGTACGCACCGTGCGCAACATTCCGCTCAAGCTGCACGGTACTGGCTGGCCGGCCACCCTGGAAGTGCGCGGCGAAGTGTTCATGTCCAAGGCCGGTTTCGAACGGCTCAACGCCACGCAACTGGAAGTCGGCGGCAAGACTTTCGCCAACCCGCGCAACGCAGCGGCGGGCAGTTTGCGCCAGCTGGATTCGAAGATCACCGCCAATCGTCCACTGGAATTCTGCTGCTACGGCATCGGCCAGGTGTCGGCGGATATTGCCGATACGCATATCGGCAATTTGCAGCAACTCAAGGCCTGGGGCATGCCGATCAGCCACGAGCTGAAACTGGCTCAGGGTATCGCCGAGTGCCTGGACTACTACCGCGACATCGGTGAGCGGCGCAACGCGCTGCCCTATGAAATCGACGGCGTGGTGTTCAAGGTCAACAGCATCGCCTCCCAGCGCGAACTGGGTTTTCGCGCCCGTGAGCCGCGTTGGGCCATCGCCCACAAATTCCCGGCGATGGAAGAACTCACCGAACTGCTCGATGTGGAATTCCAGGTCGGCCGCACCGGTGCGGTGACGCCAGTGGCGCGTCTGAAACCGGTCAAGGTCGCAGGCGTCACCGTGGCCAACGCCACGCTGCACAACATGGATGAAGTGGCACGCCTGGGCCTGATGATCGGCGACACGGTGATCATTCGCCGCGCCGGTGACGTGATTCCGCAAGTGGTGCAGGTGGTCATGGAGCGTCGTCCGGAAAACGCCCGGCCGGTGCAGATCCCGGAGAAATGCCCGGTGTGTGGCTCCCATGTCGAGCGCACGCAACTGATCAAGCGCAGCAAGGGCCGCGAGACGGTCAGCGAAGGCGCGGTGTACCGCTGCGTCGGTCGCCTGGCCTGTGGCGCGCAACTCAAGCAGGCCATCATTCACTTCGTCTCCCGTCGAGCCATGGACATCGAAGGCCTGGGCGAGAAAAGCGTCGAGCAACTGGTCGACGAAGGCCTGGTGAGTTCGCCGGCCGATCTGTACGCCCTGACGTTCGAGCAGATCGTCGATCTGGAAGGCTTTGCCGAACTGTCGAGCAAGAACCTGCTCGGCGCCATCGAAGACAGCAAGAAGCCGGGGTTGGCACGGTTCATCTACGCCCTCGGGATTCCCGATGTCGGCGAAGAGACGGCCAAGGTGCTGGCCCGCTCCCTGGGGTCGCTGGAGCGGGTGCAGCAGGCCTTGCCGCAGGTGTTGACGTACTTGCCGGATGTCGGGCTCGAAGTCGCGCACGAGATCCACAGCTTCTTTGAAGACGCACATAACCAGCAGGTGATCGCTGATTTGCTCAGGCATGGCCTGCAGATTCAGGACCAGGGCGAGTTGGCTGCCGAGTTTGCCGCGAGTACGACATTGGGCGGTTTCCTCGACAAGCTGCATATTCCATCGGTCGGTCCGGGCGGGGCGCAGAAACTGGCGGACAAGTTCGGCTCGCTGCAGGCGGTGATCGGTGCTGACTGGCTGGACATGCGTCAGGCTCTGCCGGAGAAGCAGGCCAATTCGGTGCGAGAATTTTTTGCACTCGAAGAGAATCGCCAATTGGCCGAAGCGGCCGAGAAGCAACTGGTCGAATTCGGCATGCACTGGCAGAGCGAGAAAAAGGTTGTCGAAGGCCTGCCGCTGGCCGGGCAGACCTGGGTGCTGACCGGCTCGCTGGAGCTGATGAGCCGCGATGTGGCCAAGGACAAACTCGAAAGCCTGGGGGCCAAGGTTGCCGGCTCCGTTTCTGCCAAGACCCATTGCGTGGTTGCAGGGCCCGGTGCCGGTTCGAAGTTGACCAAGGCCAATGAGCTGGGGTTGAAGGTGCTGGATGAAGAGGCGTTTGTGGTATTCCTGAAAGAGCACGGCGTCCCGATCTGAGTAAAAGATCGCAGCCTTCGGCAGCTCCTACACCGATCTCTGTAGGAGCTGCCGAAGGCTGCGATCTTTTTACAGGCACCTCAATTCCAACTGGAACGATCCAGGCACAAGAATGATCTAGTCTCTGCAAGCCCCAGGGAGAGATCACCATGCACCCGTTCTTCGAACAGCTCAGTTCGCGCATCGCCGCACCGTTCATGGGCGAAAGCCCGCGCAACAGCAAGGTGTGGCCGTGTCGTTGCGGGCAGTCGCTGTTTTTCCGCAACAGCCAGTGCCTGGCGTGTTCAGCGGCCCTCGGCTATCAACCTGAGCAAAGCCGCTTATCTTCCCTGCAACCGGGCGAGCGCCCCGACATCTGGTGGCTCGACGCCGATCCGCAGGCGGGCGCGTTCCGCCGCTGCGCCAACCTCGACTCACCGGCTGCGTGCAACTGGCTGCTTGCGGCCAATGACCACGAAACCTTGTGCATGGCCTGTAGCTTGAATCGCACGATTCCCGACCTGTCGATCACCGACAACCACGAGCGCTGGCGCAAGGTGGAAACCGCCAAGCGGCGTCTGGTCGCGCAACTGGTCAGCCTGGGGTTGCAGGTGATTCCCAGGGCAGTCGATGAGGAGACCGGCCTTGCCTTCGATTTCATCGGCGTCGACCTTGAAGGCAAGCCGCCGACCACGGGCCACGCCAACGGCCTGATCACCCTCGATATCAAGGAGGCCGACGACGCGCACCGCGAGCAGGTGAGGGTGCAAATGCACGAACCCTATCGCACCTTGCTCGGGCATTTTCGTCACGAAGTCGGGCATTACTACTGGGACCGATTGATCGCCCATAGCCATTGGCTTGAGCCTTTTCGCGGCTTGTTCGGCGATGAACGCGCGAGCTACGCCGATGCCCTCGAACGCCATTATCAGCAAGGCGCGCCGCTCGACTGGCAGCAGCACTGCGTCAGCGCCTACGCGACCATGCATCCGTGGGAAGACTGGGCGGAAACCTGGGCGCACTACCTGCACATGATGGACGCCGTGGACACCGCGCTGGGGTTTGGCATGAGCGCCCGGGAAATGGACTTCGACTATCAGCCGTTTCCACCCCAAACCCTCTACGATCCGCAGCATCCCGGCGGCGCGGCTTTCCTGTCGTTCGTCAACGCCTGGATCGAACTGGCCGGCATGCTCAACGAGCTGTCACGCAGCATGGGGCAGCCGGATTTCTACCCCTTCGTCCTGCCGCCTGCTGTCGTTGCCAAGCTGCACTTCATTCATCTGGTGATTCAGCAGGCGGGCGGCAGGGCGGATGCAGTGCTTGAGGCGCAATAGCAAGTGCTTGAAGCCCCTCATGTTTTTATTCCGAAACCAACGGTTGTAACTTCGCCTCAGATAGGTACAATGGCGCGGCTCGCCGACAGGTGAGCGTCGTTATGGTGACCCTATCGGTCCCCCCGCAACGATCAGCCGTGAACCCGGTCAGGCCTGGAAGGGAGCAGCCGCAGCGGTGACATTGTGTGCCGGGGTGTGGCTGGTAGGGTTACCACCTTAACGCCACGCGAGTGTTCTCTCGCATTATTTTCTTGAATACAGACTTTCGCTAGCTGCCAGGATCTTCTCCGGGGCGGTTTTTCGTCGTTTGCGCTTTATCCACAGCCGCAGGCTCGCCCCCGATATACAGCCGAACAATTTCATCGATCTCCCCGGACATCTTCATCCGCGCCAGGGTGCGCAGAATGCTCTGCACCGGGACCTGTGGGTCGTTGCGAACGTAGCAGCCGAGACTGTTTTCCTGCAGCACCGCCACGCTTTGCAGTTGCTGCTCCGGCAGCAGGCGGTGATTGAACCAGTCCAGGCTCCATTGATTGCTGACGGCATAACGATTGCGGCCGGCCAGGAGCTTTTCCAGCACTTGTTCCTGATTGCGTGCGTCGTCGCGCTGCAGTTGGCCGCTGTCGAACAGCGGCTGCAGGGTCGGGTAGCTGTAGCCCAGCACGGTGCCAATGGGCTGTTGTGGCAAGTCGGCGGGTTTGACTGCGTCGGGCAGCGCATGCCGGGTGATCAACACGTCAGGTTGAGTGAAGAGCGGGATGCTCCAGAGATATTCGTCAGGTTGCTCGGGCAGCCACGATTGCGCGGCATAACAGCGGACATCGACCTCGCCTTGCTCCATGGCGCCTTGTATGCGCCTGCGGGGCAATACGTGGAATTCGGCCGGTACGCCGACCTGGGTCGCGAGGCTGAGCATCATGTCATACAGGATGCCCTGGGTCGGTTTGCCCCGCTCAAGCTGCACCATGGGCATGCTCCAGCTGTCGGTTATCACGAAGCGCAGCGGTGCTGGCGCCGCCGCGCCGTCCAGGCTGATCAACAGCAATGCCCCCAAGGCCAGCCGCATAAACACTCCATTAAATGCCCCCGATGTGCAGCTTAGCCACAATACACGAGCGCACCGGATGCAATTTGTGCCTTGCTCCGCTAGCATTAGCCGCTTCTGCTTCCTTCGCTGCGACGGTTTTCGATGAGTTATCAGGTTCTTGCACGTAAATGGCGTCCGCGCTCGTTCCGCGAAATGGTCGGCCAGACCCATGTGCTCAAGGCTCTGATCAATGCCTTGGACAGCCAGCGGCTGCACCACGCCTACCTCTTCACCGGTACCCGTGGGGTCGGCAAGACCACCATCGCGCGGATCATTGCCAAATGCCTTAACTGTGAGACAGGTATCACTTCGTCCCCCTGTGGCGAGTGTTCGGTGTGTCGCGAAATCGACGAAGGCCGCTTTGTCGACCTGATCGAGATCGACGCCGCGAGCCGCACCAAGGTCGAAGATACCCGCGAATTGCTCGACAACGTGCAGTACGCCCCGAGCCGCGGGCGCTTCAAGGTCTATCTGATCGACGAAGTGCACATGCTCTCCAGCCATTCCTTCAACGCGCTGCTCAAAACCCTCGAGGAGCCGCCACCCTACGTCAAGTTCATCCTGGCGACCACTGATCCGCAGAAACTTCCGGCAACGATTCTGTCGCGGTGCCTGCAGTTCTCCCTGAAGAACATGACGCCGGAACGGGTTGTCGAGCACTTGACCCACGTGCTGGGTGTCGAGAACGTGCCGTTCGAGGACGATGCGCTGTGGTTGCTGGGCCGTGCTGCCGACGGTTCGATGCGTGATGCCATGAGCCTGACCGACCAGGCGATTGCCTTCGGTGAAGGCAAGGTCATGGCCGCCGATGTGCGAGCGATGCTCGGGACCCTCGATCACGGGCAGGTCTACGACGTCCTGCATGCGCTGATCGAAGGCGATGCCAAGGCGTTGCTCGAAGCCGTCCGCCACCTGGCCGAACAAGGCCCGGACTGGAATGGCGTGCTCTCGGAGATTCTCAATGTGCTGCACCGCGTTGCCATTGCCCAGGCCTTGCCGGAAGGTGTCGATAACGGTCACGGCGACCGCGATCGCGTGCTGGCACTGGCCCAGGCCTTGCCGGCCGAAGACGTGCAGTTCTACTACCAGATGGGCCTGATCGGCCGCCGCGACTTGCCGCTGGCGCCGGATCCCCGGGGCGGTTTTGAAATGGTGTTGCTGCGGATGCTGGCGTTCCGGCCCGCAGACACCGCGGATGCCCCGAGGCAACCGCTAAAGCCAGTGGGGATCAGCCAGGCCACAGTTGATTCCGCAAACTCAGTGGCTGCCGCGCAGGTCGTTGCGCCGGTAGCCGCTGCGGCCGTTGCACCGAAAGTGGCTGCGCCAGTGGCGGCGCCTGCGCCAGCACCGGAACCGGTGGCGCCGGTCGTTGTGCCGGAAGCTGCGCCTGTGCCTGAGGTTGAAGCGGCCGTGGTCGAAGAGGTGGTCGACCTGCCGTGGAATGACCCGGTCGCGCCAGCCCCGGTTCAGCAACCGGCGGTGGAGCCGGTGCTGGAAACCGCCAGCGAACAACCCGAATTACCGCCGATGCCGCTACCGACGCCGGACAGCGTGGTGCCGGACGCCCCGGAGTGGGCTGCGGCGCCAATCCCGGAGCCTTCGGTGGCCGAGGTCGATGCCGCAACGCCGGGCATGGACCTGGATGACGAGCCGCCGCTGGACGAGGATTACATCGAGCCGGACATGGATTCGGCCTACAGTTACCTCGACGAACTGGCCAGCGAGCATGCCGCCGACCCGGCGCCGGAGCCCGAGCCTGAGCCCGCGGCAATGCCGGCCACCGGCCTGGCCCTGCAATGGCTGGAGCTGTTCCCGAAATTGCCGATTTCCGGCATGACCGGCAGCATCGCCGCCAACTGCACGCTGATCGCGGTGGATGGCGACAATTGGCTGATGCACCTGGACCCGGCCCACAGTGCCTTGTTCAACGCCACTCAGCAGCGTCGCCTCAACGATGCGCTGAACCAGTATCACCAGCGCACGCTGACCCTGAGCATCGAGCTGATCAAGCCCGAGCAGGAAACCCCGGCACAAGCGGCTTCGCGCCGCCGCGCCAACCGTCAGCGCGAGGCGGAGGAATCGATCCACGGCGATCCGTTCATCCAGCAAATGATGCAGCAGTTCGGTGCGGTGGTCCGTAACGATACTATTGAACCTGTCGACGCCCTGGTCACTCAGGGCTAATAACTGAAGGTGCTCGGCTACATTCCGCCGGGCGCTGTTTTGATCCAAGTACTTTTGAGGTGATTACCATGATGAAAGGTGGCATGGCCGGCCTGATGAAGCAGGCGCAGCAGATGCAGGAAAAAATGGCCAAGATGCAGGAAGAACTGGCCAACGCCGAAGTCACCGGTAAGGCTGGTGGCGATATGGTCACCGTGGTGATGACCGGGCGTCATGACGTCAAGAGCGTGACCATCGACCCGAGCCTGGTCGAAGGCATGAGCGAAGACGACAAGGAAATGCTGGAAGCGGTCATCGCCTCCGCGGTCAACGATGCCGTGCGCAAGATCGAAGCCAACAGCCAGGACAAGATGGGCAGCATGACTGCCGGCATGCAACTGCCGCCGGGCATGAAACTGCCATTCTGATTCGCCTTCAGGCGGCAGATGAGCTACAAAAAATGCCAGGCATTGCGCCTGGCATTTTTGTTTCTGGCTGTTGGGTATGTGTCGTCCGTGATGGCGCCTTCGCGAGCAAGCCCGCTCTCACAGGTGGGCGTCGTACACAAATCCAGTGTGGGAGCGGGCTTGCTCGCGAAAAATTCACCCCGATCCAACTGAAAACACATCGAACGCCATACCGCCACAAAGGTCTGCTCCCTATATCACCCAACCCCATCGATCCCAGGAGACGCTGCCATGTCCGACCCCATGACCCTCAATCAACGCATTGTCCTGGCTTCACGCCCGGTCGGCGCGCCGACGCCGGAAAACTTCCGCATAGAGCGGGTGGCGTTGCCGGAACTCGCCGACGGTGAGGTGCTGCTCAAGACCGTTTTCCTGTCGCTGGATCCCTACATGCGCGGACGCATGAGCGACGCTCCGTCCTACGCCGCACCGGTGGAAATCGGCGAAGTCATGACCGGGGGCGCGGTCAGCCGGGTCGAGCGCTCGCTCAATCCGAAGTTTCAGGAAGGTGACCTGGTGGTCGGTGCCACCGGTTGGCAAAGCCACAGCATCAATGACGGGCGCAGCATCATTGCGGTGCCATCGGGATTGCCCAGTGCGTCGATGGCCCTTGGGGTGCTGGGAATGCCGGGCATGACCGCGTACATGGGCCTGATGGACATCGGTCAGCCCAAGGCCGGTGAAACCCTGGTGGTTGCAGCGGCCTCAGGCGCAGTGGGGTCGGTGGTCGGCCAGGTGGCGAAGATCAAGGGGCTGCGTGTGGTCGGCGTGGCCGGCGGGGCGGACAAGTGCCGTTATGTGGTCGACGAGTTGGGCTTCGACGCCTGTATCGACCACAAGAGTCCGGACTTTGCCGATGAACTGGCCAAGGCCTGCGGCAAGGGCATCGATATCTACTACGAAAACGTCGGTGGCAAGGTTTTCGACGCCGTGGTGCCGTTGCTCAATCCCAAGGCACGAATTCCACTGTGCGGCCTGATTGCCTCCTATAACGCCCATGAAGCGCCGAGCGGGCCGGATCGCCTGCCCCTGTTGCAGCGCACCCTGTTGACCAAGCGGGTGCGCATCCAGGGCTTCATCGTGTTCGATGACTATGGTGATCGCCAGCCGGAATTTCTCAGTGCCATGGCGCCCTGGGTGCGCGATGGGAAAGTGAAATTCCGCGAAGATGTGGTTGATGGCCTGGAACAGGCTCCCGACGCGTTCATCGGCATGCTGGAGGGGCGCAACTTCGGCAAACTGGTGGTTCGGGTTTCCCGGGACTGAGTAATTGACGCTGCAATTTGACGCTCAACCGAGGCGCGGGTATAAACCGCGTCTCGTTGTCTTGTCGGACTTTTCCACCATGAGCTTCAGCCCTTTGATTCGCCAACTGATCGACGCCCTGCGAATTTTGCCAGGCGTGGGTCAGAAAACCGCCCAGCGCATGGCGTTGCAGTTGCTCGAGCGTGACCGCAGCGGCGGCTCGCGCCTGGCGCTGGCCTTGAGCCAGGCCATGGAAGGGGTTGGTCACTGCCGCTTGTGCCGTACGCTGACCGAAGATGATCTGTGCCCGCAATGCGCCGATACCCGTCGCGACGACACCTTGCTCTGCGTGGTGGAAGGCCCGATGGACGTCTATGCGGTGGAGCAGACCGGTTTCCGCGGGCGCTACTTCGTGCTCAAGGGGCACCTGTCGCCGCTCGACGGTCTGGGGCCGGAAGCCATCGGCATCCCGCAATTGATGGCGCGGATCGAAGAGGCTGGCACCTTCGCCGAAGTCATCCTGGCGACCAACCCGACCGTGGAAGGTGAAGCCACAGCGCATTACATCGCCCAGTTGCTCAGCAGCAAAGGCCTGATCGCCTCGCGCATCGCCCATGGCGTGCCGCTCGGTGGTGAGCTGGAGCTGGTGGATGGCGGCACGCTGGCACATTCGTTTGCCGGGCGGAAGCCGATTTCGTTGTAATCGCATCAAGCCGAAAAGATCGCAGCCTGCGGCAGCTCCTACAGAAAGACACTGATCCCCTGTAGGAGCTGCCGAAGGCTGCGATCTTTTGATCTTCTATCCGTCTCTTGTAAACCAAGCAAGCGCTCGGTTAACTTCACTGACCCCTTCAGTGGAGCTCGCCGATGCCTGCCTTTCAGGAATACTTCGACCCCAGCCACCAATTGGTCCGCGACAGCGTCAGACGTTTCGTCGAGCGCGAGATTCTTCCTGATATCGAGCAGTGGGAAGAAGCCGAAAGCTTTCCGCGCGAGCTCTACCTCAAGGCCGGCGCAGCGGGGATTCTCGGCATCGGCTACCCGGAAGCTTACGGAGGCAGCCACGAAGGGGATCTGTTCGCCAAGGTTGCCGCCAGTGAGGAGTTGATGCGCTGCGGCTCAGGCGGGCTAGTGGCAGGCCTTGGTTCACTGGATATCGGCTTACCGCCCATTCTGAAGTGGGCACGACCCGAAGTGCGGGATCGTGTGCTGCCCCAGGTGTTGTCGGGAGAGAAAATCAGCGCCCTGGCCGTCACCGAGCCCGGCGGCGGCTCCGACGTCGCCAACCTGCAAACCCGCGCCGTGCGCGATGGCGACTTTTACCGGGTCAATGGCAGCAAAACCTTTATCACCAGCGGTGTGCGTGCGGACTTTTATACCGTCGCGGTGCGTACCGGTGAGCCGGGGTTCTCCGGTATCAGCCTGTTGTTGATCGAAAAGGGCACGCCCGGTTTCACCGTAGGACGGCAACTGAAGAAAATGGGCTGGTGGGCGTCAGACACCGCCGAACTGTTCTTCGATGATTGCCCGGTACCCGTGGGAAACCTGATCGGCGCCGAGAACATGGGCTTTGCCTGCATCATGGGCAATTTCCAGAGCGAACGCCTGGCCCTGGCACTGATGGCCAACATGACGGCACAGCTGGCGCTGGAGGAAAGCCTGAAGTGGGCGCGCCAGCGCGAGGCCTTTGGCAAACCGATCGGCAAGTTTCAGGTGATCAAGCATCGCCTCGCCGAGATGGCGACCGCGCTGGAGGTATCCCGGGAGTTCACCTACCGCCAGGCGGCAAAGATGGCGGCGGGGCAGAGCGTGATCAAGGAAATTTCCATGGCCAAGAATTTTGCGACGGATACGGCGGACCGGATCGTGACCGATGCGGTGCAGATACTCGGTGGGCTGGGATATATGCGCGAGAGCCTGGTGGAGCGGCTGTACCGCGACAACCGGATCCTGTCGATTGGCGGCGGGACGCGGGAAGTGATGAACGAGATCATCAGCAAGCAGATGGGGCTTTAGAAGCAAAAGATCGCAGCCTTCGGCAGCTCTTGTAGGAGCTGCCGAAGGCTGCGATCTTTTGACGTTTGTTACATATCGCTCAACGCAAACTGCGTCAGGCAGAACGTCGGAATGCCCATGTCCTCCAGGCGCTGCGAACCACCCAGCTCCGGCAGGTCGATGATCGCCGCCGCTTCATGCACCCGCGCACCCATGCGGCGGATCAGGTTGGCGGCGGCAATCAGGGTGCCGCCGGTCGCGATCAGGTCATCGAACATCACCACCGAATCCCCTTCGCACAGGCTGTCGGCGTGCACTTCCAGGAAGGCTTCGCCGTATTCGGTCGCATAACCCTCGGCCAGTACGTCAGCCGGCAGCTTGCCTTGCTTGCGAAACAGCACCAGCGGCTTGTTCAACTGATAGGCCAGTACCGAACCGATCAGGAAGCCACGGGCGTCCATCGCGCCGATGTGGGTGAAGTCAGCCTCGACGTAGCGGTGGGCGAAGCTGTCCATCACCAGGCGCAGGGCCTTGGGCGACTGGAACAGCGGGGTGATGTCGCGAAAGATCACGCCCGGCTTCGGGAAGTCGATGACAGGGCGGATGAGGGATTTGATGTCGAAGGAGTCGAAGACCATCGTCTAGGTGTCCTGGCAGGGCTGCAAACGACGCAGTATAACGGCGGCTGAACCGTTTCGCTCAGCCGCAACGTTTTGTTTCAGCCTTCCAGTGAGCCACCGGCCAGGGCGCACAGCTGGATCGGGTCGATAATCCGGATTTCCTTGCCTTCTGCGGCAATCAGCTCGTTTTGCTGGAAGCGG
The DNA here is from genome assembly GCF_003097365.1 of Pseudomonas sp. B1(2018). Classification (NCBI taxonomy): domain Bacteria; kingdom Pseudomonadati; phylum Pseudomonadota; class Gammaproteobacteria; order Pseudomonadales; family Pseudomonadaceae; genus Pseudomonas; species Pseudomonas sp. B1(2018). The sequence continues at coordinate 35,246 of NZ_PYUK01000023.1, read as the reverse complement.
GTAAAGACCCGGGACACGGTTTCCACCGCCAGGCCCAGGTAGTTGCCGATTTCGTTGCGCGACATGCTCAGGCGGAACTGATTGGCGGAAAAACCCCGGGCGCGGAAACGTGCCGACAGGTTGACCAGGAAGGTGGCGATGCGTTCGTCGGCGGTCTTTTTCGACAACAGCAGCATCATCTGCTGGTCGTCACGGATTTCGCGACTCATCACCCGCATCAACTGACGGCGCAACTGCGGCAGTTGCAGGGCCAGTTCGTCGAGGCGTTCGAAAGGAATTTCACACACCGAGGTGGTTTCCAGAGCTTGTGCCGACACCGGGTGCTTTTCGGTGTCCATGCCCGACAGGCCGACCAGTTCGCTGGGCAGGTGGAAACCGGTGAGCTGTTCTTCACCGCCGTCGCTCAGGCTGAAGGTCTTGAGCGCGCCGGAACGGACTGCGTAGACAGAATCGAAGGTATCGCCCTGGCGAAACAGAAACTCGCCCTTTTTCAGCGGCCGGCCGCGCTTGACGATTTCGTCCAGCGCATCCATGTCTTCCAGATTCAGCGAAAGTGGCAGGCAAAGAGGGGCCAGGCTGCAATCCTTGCAATGGGCTTGACTATGAGCGCGCTGTTTTACTGGCTCGGACATTTCTTCAATCCTTGTGGGAATTCACACATAAGACGTAAGGGTAACTCACCATAGGAGATCGAGGCCAGTCCGGGACGCTAGCTTGCAGAATTAGATCACCCGTGAAAATCGCTGGCGGTTGTGTTGTTCCAGGTACGCGTCGAACACCATGCACACCGAACGCACCAACAATCGCCCGGCGGGCAGGATGGTGATCCTGTCGCGATCGAGTTCGATCAGCCCGTCTTTGGCCATGCCTTGCAGTTGGGGCCAGAGTTCGCCGAAGTAGCCCTGGAAATCGATGTTGAAGGCCTGTTCGATGTCGGAGAATTCCAGGCTGAAATGGCAGATCAATTGCTGAATGACCGCGCGCCGCAGCCGGTCATCGGCATTGCACAGCAGACCGCGGCTGGTGGCCAGTTGCAGAGAAGCCAGGGTGTTCTGATAGTGGTTCAGGTCGCTGCTGTTCTGGCAGTAGAGGTCGCCGATCTGGCTGATTGCCGAGACGCCGAGGCCGATCAGATCGCAATGACCGTGGGTGGTGTAGCCCTGGAAATTGCGTTGCAGGGTCGATTCTTCCTGGGCTATAGCCAGCTCGTCGTCGGGCAGGGCGAAGTGGTCCATGCCGATGTAGCGGTAACCGGCGTTGATCAGTTGCTCGATGGTGCGCTGCAGCATTTCCAGCTTCTGCGCGGGTGTCGGCAGTTCATTGCTGTTGATGCGCCGCTGGGGCATGAAGCGTTCCGGCAGGTGGGCGTAGTTGAACACCGATAATCTGTCCGGTTGCAGGTTGATGACCTCTTCGACGGTGCGGGCGAAGTTCTCCGGCGTCTGCCTCGGCAGGCCGTAGATCAGGTCGATATTGATCGAGCGAAACTGCAAGGTGCGGGCAGCGTCGATCACGGCTCGGGTTTCTTCCAGGCTTTGCAGGCGATTGACCGCTCGCTGCACCGCCGGGTCAAGGTCCTGCAGGCCGATGCTGACCCGATTGAAGCCCAGTTCGCGCAGCAGTCCCATGGTCGACCAATCGGCCTCGCGTGGGTCGATCTCGATGCCGTAGTCGCCGGAATCGTCGTCCAGCAAATTGAAGTGCTTGCGCAAGTGTGCCATCAACTGGCGCAGTTCGTCGTGGCTGAGAAAGGTCGGCGTGCCGCCACCGAAGTGCAGTTGCTCGACTTTCTGCGTGGGGTCGAGGTGGCAGGCGATCAGCTGGATTTCCTGTTCCAGGCGCTGCAAATACGGCTGCGCCCGGCCGCGATCCTTGGTGATGACCTTGTTGCAGGCGCAGTAGTAGCAAATGTTTGCGCAGAACGGCACGTGCACGTAAAGGGACAATGGGCGTTGGGCCTTGCGGCTGTCGCGCAGGGCGTGAAACAGGTCGAAGGTGCCGACCTGGCTGTTGAATTGCACGGCGGTCGGGTACGAGGTGTAGCGGGGTCCCGCCAGGTCATAACGGCGGATCAGATCAGTGTCCCAACGAATGGCGTCGAGCATCATGCGGGCATTCCCCGGATAGGCTGGCAGTGTCGGCCACCTTATGCGAGGTCGGGGTGGGGCATCTTGATTTACATCAAGATCAAAAGATCGCAGCCTGCGGCAGCTCCTACAGGTGTACGCGATCCATGTAGGAGCTGCCGCAGGCTGCGATCTTTTGCTTTTAATGCCCCATGAGCCAATGCTGATGCGGCCCCGGCAGTGTCCAGAGACCAAACAGCATCACCAGCAATCCGCCCGCCATGCGCACACTGCGCTTGCGCAACACCGCGGTGACGCGTTCGGCAGCCAGGCCGGTCGCCAGCAACACCGGCCAGGTGCCAAGCCCGAACGCAAGCATCAACAGTGCACTGTCCAGCGCGTTGCCCTGGCTGGCTGCCCATAGCAAGGTGCTGTAAACCAGGCCGCATGGCAGCCAGCCCCAGAGTGCACCCAGCAGCAGCGCCCGTGGAACGCTCGATACCGGCAGCAACCGGTTGGCGACTGGCTGGATGTGCCGCCACAAGGCTCGACCGAGGCTTTCGATACGGGTCAGGCCGCTCCACCAGCCAGCCAGGTACAAGCCCATGGCAATCAACAACAAGCCGGCGAGGATACGCAGGAGCATTGCCGCCGGGCTGCTGGCCACGGCCCATCCGGCCAGGCCGATCAACAGTCCGGCGCAGGCATAACTCAGAATCCGTCCCAGGTTGTAGGCCAGCAACAGGCGAAAGCGCCGGCTGCGTTGCTCCTTGGGAATCGCCAGGGTCAGCGCGCCCATCAAGCCGCCGCACATGCCCAGGCAATGACCGCCGCCGAGCAAGCCGAGGATCAGCGCCGATACCAGCAGTGGCGCCAGTTCAAGCATGGGGCGGGGCCTTGTCTTGCGGTTTGGCCGGTTGCCCGCTGGCTTCGTCTACGGCGGCGGTGTGGTTCGGGTCCTGGTCGTCGAACAGGATGCTGTGGGCCGGGCCGTCGAGGTCGTCGTACTGTCCGCTGTCGACCGCCCAGAAGAAGATATAGACGGCGATGGCCACGATCAGCAGCGCAGCGGGAATCATCACGTAAAGAGCTGGCATCTGGACTCCATGCCCGCGCGGCTCAGGCCGGCAGCGGGCGGGTTTCTGGCGGGGTGTCGAGGGCGCGCTCGCTCGGCATTCGAGTCAGGCGCAGCGCGTTCAGCACCACGGTCAACGAACTGATCGACATGCCTACCGCCGCCCAGACCGGAGTGATCCAGCCGAGGGCGGCGAAGGGCAACATGAGGCCATTGTACAACCCTGCCCACAACAGGTTCTCGATAATGACCCGACGGGTGCGCCGCGCCAGGCTGAAGGCTTGCACCAGCGCGTCGAGGCGGTTGGACAGCAGCACAGCATCGGCACTGGTTTTCGCAAGGTCGGTGGCCGAGCCCATGGCGACGCTGATATCCGCCGCCGCCAGCACCGGCACGTCATTGACGCCGTCACCCAGCATCAACACCTTGCGACCTTCCTTGTGCAGTTGTTGCAGGACTTGCAGTTTGTCGTCCGGGCGCAGGCCGCCGCGCGCTTCATCGATGCCCAGCTCTGCCGCCACGCTGGCGACCATCGGCGAGCTGTCACCGGACAACAACAGCGTGCGCCAGCCTCGCGCCTTGCACGCGGCCAGCAAGGCTGGCGCATCGGCACGCAAGCGATCATCAAGGACCAGCCAGGCCAGCGGCCCTTCGCTGTCGCCGAGCAGCAGCCATTGGCCGGCTTCTTCGGGCATCGGCGGCACTACGGCGCCACTGAGTTCGCAGACGAATCCCGGTTGACCGATGCGCAGGCGTCGTCCTTCGACCAGCCCCTCGAGGCCAAGCCCCGGGGTGCTGTGGACTTCTTCGGCCGCCATCGGCGCGCGTCCGAAAGCACGGGCGATCGGGTGTTCGGAGCGGTTTTCCAGGGCGGCGGCGAGGCCCAGGCATTGATCGCTGTCGAGGGCGCCGAGGGGGCGGATCGAGCGCAGCGCCAGCCGGCCTTCGGTGAGGGTACCAGTCTTGTCGAAAATCACTGTGTCGATCTGGTTCAGGCCTTCCAGCACATGGCCGCGGGTCAGCAGCAGGCCGAGTTTGTGCAAGGTGCCGGTGGCCGCAGTGAGGGCGGTCGGCGTTGCCAGCGACAAGGCGCACGGGCAGGTCGCCACGAGCATCGCCAGCACGATCCAGAAGGCTCGCGATGAGTCCAGTTCCCACCACAACAGGCCAATGGCCGCAGCCGCGATCAGTGAAAACAGCAGGAACCATTGCGCGGCGCGGTCGGCGATTTCCGCCAGGCGCGGTTTTTCGGCCTGGGCACGCTCGAGCAGGCGAACGATGGCCGAGAGGCGCGTGTCCTGGCCCAGGGCCTGGACCTCGACGGTCAGTGCGCCCTCGACGTTCAGGGTGCCGGCAGTGACCGCATCGCCGAGGGTGCGAGGGTGTGGCAGGTATTCACCGGTCAGCAGCGACTCGTCGATACTCGACTGGCCGTCGAGGATCTTGCCGTCGGCCGGGAGAATGGCGCCTGGATGAACCAGTACCTGATCACCGATGCGCAGTTCGCTGAGCAGAATGCGTTCGCTCTGGCCTTCAGGCGTCAAGCGCAGGCACGAGGCGGGTAACAGATTCACCAGCTGCGCGGTGGCGGCGGCCGTGCGCTCGCGGGCGCGCCGCTCCAGGTAGCGCCCGGCCAGCAGGAACAAGGCAAACATGCCGACGGCATCGAAATACAGTTCGCCGACCCCGCTGATCGAGGTCCAGATCCCGGCAACGTAGGCGCTGCCGATGGCCAGCGACACGGAAACGTCCATGGTCAGGTGGCGGGTGCGCAGATCGCGCATGGCGCCTTTGAAAAACGGCGCGCAGCTGTAGAACACGATCGGGGTGGTGAGGAACAGCGCGACCCAGCGCAGGATGGTGTGCAGTTCTGGACTGAGGTCGATGTTGAATTCAGGCCAGGTGGCCATGGTCGCCATCATCGCCTGGAACCATAGCAGTCCGGCCACGCCAAGCTGGCGCAGGGCCAGGCGGTTTTCGCTGGCCAGTTGTTCGCTGGCGCGGTCGGCCTGATAGGGGTGTGCGGCGTATCCGATGTGGCGCAGTTCGCTGAGGACCCGGCTCAGGGGTAGTTGCGCGTCGCTCCAGCGCACGTGCAGGCGGTGGTTGGACAGGTTCAGGCGCGCTTCGGCCACCGCCGGCAAGGTGCGCAGGTGTTTCTCGATCAACCAGCCGCAGGCGGCGCAACTGATGCCTTCCATCAACAGCGTGGTTTCGGCCAGTTCGCCATCGTGGCGGACAAAGGGTTGCTGCACATCGGCGCGATCGTAAAGCGCCAGTTCGTCGACCAGTTGTACCGGCAGCGCCTCGGGGTTGGCCGAGGCTTCGCTGCGGTGCTGGTAATAGCTATCCAGGCCGCCGGCGACGATGGCCTCGGCCACGGCCTGGCAACCCGGGCAGCAGAACTCGCGGGACTCCCCGAGTACGACGGCGGTGAAGCGACTGCCGGCCGGGACGGGCAGGGCGCAGTGGTAGCAGGGGAGTGGGGTGGTGGTCATGGAGTATTCACTAGTACTGCTGAATCTCTGGCGTCTGATAGGGCCTCATCGCGAGCAAGCTCGCTCCCACAGGGATCATAGGTGTACTCAGGTTCTGAGCACGGTGGTGATCAACTGTGGGAGCGAGCTTGCTCGCGATGCGCGAAGCGCTTCTTTATTTTTTCAGGTCTTCGGCGCCTTGCAGAGGTTCATCGCCGAGCAGCAGATCCTTGTCATGGTTGACCAGTTCTTCTTCGAACATGCGCCAGATATGGTCGTCCTGGGTGCCGAGCAATTCGACAAAGCGCCGGCCTTCGATCTTGTCGCTCAGTTGGCCGATGTAGCGACCCTGTTCGGTTTCGCTGCGGGCCAGGGTGATCTTGCGATCCTTTTCCGGCTGGGTCGGCGAGATCAGGTTCAGCTCCAGGGTTTTCGGATGGCTGTCGCCGCTCAGGCGCAGGTCAACTTCGCCGGTCACGTCATCGAGATGAATACTGGCGCGCATTTTCAGGTTCTGGGCCAGCAGCTCACGGTCGAGGGAGCGGTTGATGCCTTTGCCGGCCTCGTAGTAGTTGTCGTTGACCAGGTTGTCCGGGTTCTTCACCGCGATGGTCACCATGGACAAGGTCAGCGTCACCGAGCAGGCCAGGATCCCGATGATGATCCATGGCCAGAGGTGCTTGTACCAAGGGCTTGCGGCAGTTGCTGCGGGCATGTTCAGTTCTCTCAACGATTGTGTGGGCCGATGAACCGGCTCTTGGCTTCAATGTGGACGCTGTCGTCATCGGCATCCTTGAGGATGAATTTCACGTCGTTGGTGCTCGACGGCAGTTGTTCCGGTGCGACGGACAGCTCGGCAGGCTGGCTGACGATCTCGCCGGCCGCGACCTTGATCTCGCGCCGGCCCTGCAATTTGAGATCCGGCAGGCCGGAGGCTTCAAGCAGGTAGGTGTGGTCGCGCTGGTCCTTGTTCATGATTTTCAGGCTGTAGACGTTTTCGATCCGGCCTTCGGCGTTCTCGCGGTACAGCACGCGGTCCTTGCTGACATCGAAACCCACCAGCGAACGCATGAAAAACGCGGTCACCAGCAAGCTGATCATCGCCAGCAGTACCACGGCATAGCCGATCAGGCGTGGACGCAGTTTATGGGTTTTCTGCCCGGACAGGTTGTGCTCGGTGGTGTAGCTGATCAGCCCGCGCGGGTATTCCATCTTGTCCATGATGGCGTCGCAGGCATCGATGCAGGCGGCGCAGCCGATGCATTCGATTTGCAGGCCGTCGCGGATGTCGATACCGGTCGGGCAGACCTGGACGCACATGGTGCAGTCGATGCAGTCACCCAGGCCCTGGGCCTTGTAGTCGATGCCTTTCTTGCGCGGGCCACGGCTTTCGCCGCGGCGCGGGTCGTAGGAAACGATCAGGGTGTCCTTGTCGAACATCACGCTCTGGAAGCGCGCGTACGGGCACATGTAGATGCACACCTGTTCGCGCAACCAGCCGGCGTTGCCGTAAGTGGCGAGGGTAAAGAAACCCACCCAGAAGTAAGACCAGCCATCGGCCTGACCGGTGAAGAAGTCGAACACCAGATCGCGGATCGGCGAGAAGTAACCGACGAAGGTCATGCCGGTGACGAAACCGATCAACAGCCACAGGCTGTGCTTGCTGAACTTGCGCAGGAACTTGTTGGCGCTCATCGGCGCCTTGTCGAGCTTGATGCGCTGGTTGCGATCACCTTCGGTGACTTTTTCGCACCACATGAAGATCCAGGTCCACACGCTTTGCGGGCAGGTATATCCGCACCAGACCCGTCCGGCGTACACCGTGATGAAGAACAGGCCGAACGCGGCGATGATCAGCATGCCGGACAGCAGGATGAAGTCCTGGGGCCAGAAGGTGGCGCCGAAAATGAAAAACTTGCGCTCCGGCAGGTTCCACCAGACCGCCTGATGACCGCCCCAATCCAGCCACACCGTACCGAAATACAGCAGGAACAACAGGGCACCGCCGGTCATCCGCAGGTTGCGGAACAGGCCGGTGAAGGCGCGGGTGTAGATTTTTTCCCTGGAGGCGTAGAGGTCGACGCTGTTGTTCGCGTTCTTGGTGGGTGGAGTGACGTCGTGTACCGGAATCTGGTTGCTCATCATTGCATCCCACGGCAGTGGAAAAGTGCCTCGGTCAGTACGTGCCGACCGCGGTCAAAAAGGGGTGTTGCAGTGGCGCAATGATACGCCTGTCGCTCTAGCCTGCGGGTGCGACCTTTGGTCGCGTTGGGTAAAAATCATGAATGGTGTAGCGAATGTAACAAAACGTGATCTGAGTCAATTGACTTGTGAAGTATGGACGGTTTTCAGCAAGGCCGCGCGCAATCGTTGACGATGACGTGGCCTGTGTTGTTGTGGTTAGTGTAAACAATCAGTCCATATCGGCGGGGTGCGGATATCAGTGGGTTGATGCGCGGGAAATATCTTAACTTGACTGTCCTGCTTTGATTGTTTGATGTTTTGTTTTCCGTCCAATAGTTTAAGGGTTGGGTGCGGATAAGTTCTATTCGTGCGTTATCAATTCTATGGATGGAAGTTTTTCTATGTTTTCTCATGAAAGTATCAAGGTTTTTGCCTGTCTGCTGTTGTTCTCGGTATCTACTGTTGTGCATGCGGTCGAAGGGATGCCTCGTCATATGGTTTTTGCGTCTGATCCGCAATATCCATGGACGGAAAAATCCGATAGTGGCGAGCCTGAGTCCGCTGCGGATTTTGAAAAACGCTCCAAGTGGCTGGTGGATAGCCAGTTCTCGAGCATTGCCGACTTCCGCATGAAGCATGGCTCGCCGTCGCAGGTGCCGCTGATGATCAATGGCGACATGACGGCGTTCGGTCATGGGTGGCAGCGCTCCTACATTAATTCGGTATTGAATAAATACTTTGGTGATGACTACCTGTACGGTCTGGGCAATCATGACTATCAAAATAATGTGGATGATTGTTTTAGTAATAGCTGCGCTGCAGGCAGTATCGTGGACTTCAAAGAGCATCACCAGGGTAAGGTCGAGGAGTTTGACCTGGATATAATTGGTGGGGCTCTAAACAGGTTGTATGCGGGTAGTCTCGCTTACTCGAAAAATATAGGCGAGGTTCATATGGTACAACTCAATAATGAGCCGACCTACAGTGTCCGCATCTCTAGTCCGTTGAACCCGACGACATTCGAAATCACCAGTTCGCTCGACTGGCTTGAGAAAGATCTCAGGATTGCCCGGGCTCAGGGCTACGCGATCATCATCAACATGCACAAGCCGGACGGCATGATGGGGGATTGGGAGCAAGTAAAACGTTTCCGGGAAATGGTCGCCAAGTATGAGGTCACGGCCATCTTTGCGGGTCACTACCATCAGGACGCAGGACAGGCCTCCAGCCTGAATGGCGTGCCGATGTTTCTCAGCGGTGGCGCTTCCCAGGAGACTTATCTGATTGCCAGCTTTTCCGACGATCGCAAGCAGCTGCATGTCAGCCTGGTGGAGAACAACGATTGGCAGGCGCGTCAGTTGATCCGGACGGTGCCGGTGAAATCGATTTTTGCCGGCCGACCATAAAAAAGGCTCTTCACGGAATCCCGGGGGGAAATATCTGTAGGAGCTGCCGAAGGCTGCGATCTTTTGATCTTGATCTTCAGCAATCTCCAGATCGCAAAAGCAAATCAAAAGATCGCAGCCTCTGGCAGCTCCTACAGGGGAACACATGCACCACCAAGCAACGAGGCCGATCGCGGCGGGCTCTGCAGGTGTTCCCCGGAATTGCGTGAGCAACCATAAAAAAAGCCGCGCCAGATGACTGGCGCGGCCTTTTCTGTTACCGAAAGCGCAGGTCTTACTGAGACTCGGCTTCCGGAGCCTTTTCACCGTGTGACAGGCTGTAGACGTAAGCGGCCAGCAGGTGAACCTTGTCGTTACCTTGCAGTTGCTCTTGCGCAGGCATCTGGCCCTGACGGCCGTAACGGATGGTCTGCTGCAGTTGAGCGAAGCTCGAACCGTAGATGAACGCTGCCGGGTGAGTCAGGTTGGGTGCGCCCATCGCTGGGGTGCCCTTGCCTTCCGGACCGTGGCACGCCACGCAGTTGGCGGCGAACAGTTTCTGCCCGGCAACCGGGTCGGCCTTGGCGCCTTCCGGCAGTTTGCGGCCATCGAGGTTGGTCAGGACAAACGCGGCCACGTCGGCCACGCCTTGCTCGCCGATCACTTCAGCCCACGCCGGCATCACCGCATGACGGCCGCCCATGATGGTGGTCTTGATGGTTTCCGGCTCGCCGCCCCAGCGCCAGTCGGCGTCGGTCAGGTTAGGGAAGCCATAGGCGCCCTTGGCGTCGGAACCGTGGCAGACCGAGCAGTTGGAGGCGAACAGACGCCCACCCATCTTCAGGGCTTGCGGGTCCTTGGCCACTTCTTCGATTGGCATGGCCGCGAACTTGGCGAAGATCGGACCGAACTTGGCGTCCGACTTGGCCATTTCCTTTTCCCACTCGTGGACGCCGGTCCAGCCGGTCTGGCCGTTGGCGAAGGGGGTCTGCTTCTCGTTGTCGAGGTAGCCGTAACCCGGCAGCAGGCCTTTCCAGTTACCCAGGCCCGGATACAGCGCCAGGTAGCCCAGTGCGAAGATGATGGTGCCCACGAACAGCATGAACCACCATTTCGGCAGCGGGTTGTCGTACTCCTCGATCCCGTCGAAGGAGTGCCCGACCGTCTCGTCTGTCTGCTCAGTGCGCTGGCCCTTGCGGGTCGACAGCAGCAGCCAGGTCAGGGAAAAGATCGTACCGAGACTGAGGACTGTGACGTACAGACTCCAGAATGTAGTCATTCTTTGTTACTCCTAGAAGCTTGCTCGACGTGCTTGATGGCTTCGGGATCATCCGCGAAAGGCAGCAAGGTCGCGTCTTCAAACTCCGACTTGCGCTTGGGACTGAACACCCACAGTGCCAGTCCGATGAAGGCCACCATCACGACAACGGTGCCCAGGCCACGAATCATCCCGATATCCATCTAAATCACCGTTTGCTTTTGATGATGGTGCCCAGGCCCTGCAGATAGGCCACCAGCGCGTCCATTTCGGTTTTGCCCTTCACGGCATCCCTGGCACCGGCGATGTCTTCATCGGTGTAAGGGACGCCGAGCGTGCGCAACACTTCCATTTTCTTGGCGGTGTCTTTGCCGTCGAGCTTGTTTTCCACGAGGAACGGGTAGGCCGGCATTTTCGACTCGGGCACGACGTTGCGCGGGTTGTACAAGTGCGCACGCTGCCAGTCATCGGAGTAACGACCGCCGACACGGGCCAGGTCCGGACCGGTACGCTTGGAACCCCACAGGAACGGGTGGTCCCAGACGCTTTCACCGGCGACCGAGTAGTGGCCGTAGCGTTCGGTTTCAGCACGGAACGGACGGATCATCTGCGAGTGGCAGCCGACACAACCGTTGGCGATATAAACGTCCCGGCCTTCCAGTTCAAGGGCGGTGCGGGGCTTCATGCCCTCGACCGGCTTGTTGGTGACGTCCTGGAAAAACAGCGGAACGATCTGGGTCAGGCCGCCGACGCTGACGGCGATGACCATGAAGAAGGCCAGCAGGCCAATATTCTTCTCGACTGCTTCATGCTTCATCAGTGAGCTCCAACTACGACGATCTGTTCGGCGGCTTCGGCTTCAGCCGGGTTCGAGGCGCGTACGGTACGGAAGACGTTGTAGGCCATGAACAGCATGCCGGTGGCGAAGAACGCACCGCCCAGGGCGCGAACGATGAAGCCCGGGTGGCTGGCTTGCAGCGCTTCGACGAACGAGTAGGTGAGGGTGCCGTCGTCGTTGATTGCACGCCACATCAGGCCCTGGGTGATGCCGTTGACCCACATCGAAGCGATGTAGAGCACGGTACCGATGGTCGCGAGCCAGAAGTGCGTGTTGATCAGGCCGGTGCTGTGCATCTGCGCACGACCGAACAGTTTCGGGATCATGTGGTAGATGGCGCCGATCGAGATCATCGCAACCCAGCCCAGAGCGCCGGCGTGTACGTGGCCGATGGTCCAGTCGGTGTAGTGCGACAACGAGTTGACGGTCTTGATGGCCATCATCGGGCCTTCGAAGGTCGACATGCCGTAGAACGCCAGGGACACCACGAGGAAGCGCAGGATCGGGTCGGTGCGCAGCTTATGCCAGGCGCCCGACAGGGTCATCATGCCGTTGATCATGCCGCCCCAGCTCGGTGCCAGCAGGATGATCGACATCGCCATGCCCAGCGACTGAGCCCAGTCCGGCAGTGCGGTGTAGTGCAGGTGGTGGGGACCGGCCCAGATGTACAGGGTGATCAGTGCCCAGAAGTGCACGATCGACAGGCGATAGGAGTAGATCGGACGCTCAGCCTGTTTCGGCACGAAGTAGTACATCATGCCCAGGAAGCCGGTGGTCAGGAAGAAGCCCACGGCGTTGTGGCCGTACCACCACTGGATCATTGCGTCAGTCGCACCCGAGTAGGCCGAGTAGGACTTGAACAGGCTGACCGGCAGCGACATGTGGTTGACGATGTGCAGCATCGCCGTCACGACGATGAAGGCGCCGTAGAACCAGTTACCCACATAGATGTGCTTGGTCTTGCGCTTGACGATGGTGCCGAAGAACACCAGACCGTAGGTGACCCAGACAATGGCCAGCAGAATAGCCAGGGGCCATTCCAGTTCCGCGTATTCCTTGGTGGTGGTGAAACCCATCGGCAAGGTAATGATCGCGCCGACGATCACCGCTTGCCATCCCCAGAAGGTGAAGGCAGCGAGGCTGTCGGAAATCAGTCGCGTTTGGCAGGTTCGCTGCACGACGTAATAAGAAGTGGCAAACAGTGCACATCCACCGAAGGCGAAAATCACCAGGTTGGTGTGCAACGGGCGCAGGCGTCCAAAGCTCGTCCATGGCAGACCGAAATTCAATTCCGGCCAGACAAGTTGCGAGGCGATGAAGACACCGAGCCCCATGCCAAGGATCCCCCAGACCACCGTCATGATGGCGAACTGGCGGACTACCTTATAGTTATAAGCAGTCGGACTGATTGCTGTGCTCATTCTAAGGTTCCACGGTTTGGGTGTTTTATTAGGATTAAAAATCGGCCGCAAGTATGGAGAAAGCAGGGGGTCATTGCAACGCGCCATGACCTGGGTCAATGCTTTCAAATGCTGATTCTGCGGCCTTTCCATGCGCCGCGTAGGGACAAAATTGCCCGCGGGCAAAACGTCCTGGCGGATTGAGCAGGCGAGGGGGTCAGGTCGGATGTAACTAGGTGTGTTCAAACGCAACGTTTGGCTGACCGAAGGCAATTGGCGCGACAGCCGGTATCTACCAGCCTTTGCGGCCTGTCATCGGGCAGATTCGTCGAACACATCGTTCAGGGTCGACCTGGAACCGGCACCGGCCAGTCCGCATCGGGGGAAGCTTAGACCTGAATCCGGGGAACCGAAAGGAAGAGTCAAAGAGGGTGCGACAATGCGTCGCAAAGACGCAGCGGCAAGCTTCAAGCCGCAAGCTTCAAGTCAGAACTCGTCGCTTGCAGCTCTTGCTTTTGACGTTACTTGCCGCTTTCAGCTTGAAGCTTGCCGCTCAACTGCTCATCACCTCTGGAAAGGCTGTACACGTAGGCCGCGAGCAGTTGCACCTTATCATTGCCGAGCAGTTCGTTCTGCGCCGGCATATGGCCCTGGCGGCCATGCCGAATCGTCTGTTCAAGCTGCGTCAGGCTGGTGCCGTAAATGAAGCCGGCCGGGTGCGTCAGGTTCGGCGCGCCCATGGCTTCGGTGCCCTGGCCGTTTGCCCCATGGCAAGCCACGCAGGTAGTGCCGAAGGCTTGCTGTCCGGCTTGCAGGTCCGCCTTGCTGCCTTCCGGCAACGGCAGGCCGGCCAGATCATGGCGCACATAAGCGGCGACGTTTTTCACGCCTTCTTCCCCCAGGACTTCGCCCCAGGCCGGCATCATCGCCATCCGGCCACCCATGATGGTGGTCTTGATGGTTTCTGCGTGGCCGCCCCAGCGCCAGTCGCTGTCGGTCAGGTTGGGGAAACCGAATGCACCCTTGGCATCCGAGCCGTGGCATACCGAACAGTTCGAGGCAAACAGGCGGCCGCCCATTTTCAGCGCTTGCGGGTCTTTGGCCACTTCTTCCAGTGGCATGGCCGCGAATTTGGCGAAGATCGGTCCGAACTTCGCGTCAGCCCTGGCCATTTCCTTTTCCCACTCGTGGGCGCCGGTCCAGCCGTTCTCATAGCCGGGGAGGACGCCTTTCCAGTTGCCCAGGCCCGGATAAAGGATCAGGTAGCCGACGGCGAACACCAGCGTGCCGGCGAACAGCATGAACCACCATTGCGGCAGCGGGTTGTCGTACTCCTCGATGCCATCGAAGCTATGGCCCATGGTCTGGTCGACGCTGCCCTTGGTCTCGCCCTTGCGGGTGCCGATCAGCAGCCAGGTCAGGCCGATCAGGCTGCCGATGGTCAGTACGCAGATCCACGTACTCCAGAAGGTGGTCATGGCCGGGTACTCCTTGTTGCTGAATCTTCGGTGATGTCGGGTTGTGGCTCGTCAGCGAACGGCAGCAGGCGCGCTTCGGCGAATTCCGGGCCGCGCTTGCTGTTGAACACCCACAGCGTCAGGCCGACGAAGGCCACGAACACGACGACTGTGCCCAGGCCGCGGATCATTCCAGTGCTCATCTCAACAACCATGGCTCACCTCTTGCTCTTGATGGCAGTGCCGAGCACTTGCAGGTAGGCGACCAGTGCATCCATTTCGCTCTTGCCCTTGAGCGAGGCAACGGCGCCGGAGATGTCTTCGTCGGTGTACGGCACGCCCAGGGTGCGCATGGCCTTGATCTTGGTTTCGGTGTGGCTGCTGTCGAGTTGATTGGCCACCAGCCACGGGTAGGCGGGCATCTTCGACTCCGGCACGACGTTGCGCGGGTTGTACAAGTGCGCGCGGTGCCAGTCGTCCGAGTAGCGCGCACCGACCCGTGCCAGGTCCGGCCCGGTACGTTTCGAACCCCACAGGAACGGATGGTCCCAAACGCTTTCACCGGCCACCGAATAGTGCCCGTAGCGTTCGGTCTCGGCGCGGAACGGACGGATCATCTGTGAGTGACAGCCGACACAGCCTTCGCGGATGTAGATGTCGCGGCCTTCCAGTTGCAGCGCGGTGTAGGGCTTCATGCCTTCCACCGGCTTGTTGGTCACGTCCTGGAAGAACAGCGGGACGATCTGGGTCAGGCCGCCGATGCTCACGGCCAGAATCATCAGCAGCAGCAACAGGCCGACGTTTTTCTCGATAGTTTCGTGTTTCATGGCGGACTCCTCAGGCCATCTGCGCGGCAGCGGCGGCTTCGGCAGGCTGCGAGGCCCGCACGGTGCGCCAGGTGTTGTAGGCCATCAGGAACATGCCGCTGAGGAAGATCGCACCGCCCACCAGCCGCACGACGAAGCCAGGGTGACTGGCCACCAGGGTCTCGACGAAGGAGTAGGTCAGCGTGCCGTCCTCGTTCACCGCACGCCACATCAGGCCCTGGGCGATGCCGTTGACCCACATCGAGGCGATGTACAGCACGGTGCCGATAGTGGCGAGCCAGAAGTGCGCGTTGATCAGGCCGATACTGTGCATCTGCTCGCGTCCGAAGACTTTCGGGATCATGTGGTACAGCGCGCCGATGGAAATCATCGCCACCCATCCGAGGGCGCCAGCGTGTACGTGGCCGATGGTCCAGTCGGTGTAGTGGGAGAGGGCGTTGACCGTCTTGATGGCCATCATCGGCCCTTCGAAGGTCGACATGCCGTAGAACGCCAGGGACACCACGAGGAAGCGCAGGATCGGGTCGCTGCGCAATTTATGCCAGGCGCCCGACAGGGTCATCATGCCGTTGATCATGCCGCCCCAGCTCGGCGCGAGCAGGATCAGCGACATCACCATGCCCAGCGACTGCGCCCAGTCCGGCAGCGCGGTGTAGTGCAGGTGGTGGGGGCCGGCCCAGATGTACAGGGTGATCAGCGCCCAAAAGTGCACGATCGACAAACGATAGGAATACACCGGGCGCTCGGCCTGTTTCGGCACGAAGTAATACATCATGCCGAGGAAACCGGCGGTGAGGAAAAAGCCCACGGCGTTGTGGCCGTACCACCATTGCACCATCGCGTCGGTGGCACCGGAGTACAGCGAGTAGGACTTGGTGAAGCTGACCGGCAATTCCATGTTGTTGACGATGTGCAGGATCGCCACGGTGATGATGAATGCACCGAAGAACCAGTTACCGACATAGATGTGTTTGGTCTTGCGCTGCATGATCGTGCCGAAGAACACGATGGCGTAGGCGACCCAGACAATGGTGATCAGGATGTCGATCGGCCATTCCAGCTCGGCGTATTCCTTGGAACTGGTGTAGCCCAGCGGCAGGCTGATGGCCGCCAGCAGGATCACAAGCTGCCAGCCCCAGAAGCAGAACGCGGCGATTTTCGGTGCAAACAGTTGCGTCTGGCAGGTGCGTTGCACCGAATAGAACGAACTGGCGAACAGCGCACAACCGCCGAAGGCGAAGATCACCGCGTTGGTGTGCAGCGGGCGCAAGCGGCCGAAACTGGTCCAGGGCAAGTTGAAGTTGAGTTCGGGCCAGACCAACTGGGCAGCGAGAAAAACCCCGAGCCCCATGCCGACGATGCCCCACACCACCGTCATAATGGCGAATTGGCGGACCACCTTGTAGTTGTAGGCGGTACTGATAGAAGTGTTCATGGTTCCCCATCCACGGTTCAGCCGAAGTGAGCGCACTCGCGCAAGGCAGCGCACCCTTCGGCCGGAGTTATAGGCAGACTAAAAGCGAGGCAAGCATGGACAAAGGGCACAAGGCCGGTATTGACGGGGATCAATGGGCGCAGTGCGTGCGGGATCATGGATGGTTGTGGAATGCCGCGGCAGGCAAGGCCGCGGCGACGCTGATCCTCGCCCACGGCGCCGGCGCGCCGATGGACAGCGAGTGGATGAGCGACATGGCTGCACGCCTCGCCGTTCAAGGCATCAACGTGTTGCGCTTTGAATTTCCCTACATGGCGCAGCGGCGCATCGACGGCGGCAAGCGCCCACCGAATCCGGCGCCGAAATTGCTCGAATGCTGGCGCGAGGTGTATGCCCAGGTGCGACGCCATGTCACTGGGCCGCTGGCGATCGGCGGCAAGTCCATGGGTGGGCGGATGGCCAGTTTGCTCGCCGATGAGTTGGGGGCGGATGGGCTGGTGTGCCTTGGGTATCCGTTTTATGCGGTGGGCAAGCCGGAGAAACCTCGGGTCGAGCATTTGGCTTCTTTGAAAACCCGAACCCTGATTGTGCAGGGCGATCGGGATGCTTTGGGCAATCGCGAGGCGGTCGAGGGTTACACCTTGTCACCGAGCATTGAAGTGTTCTGGCTGGCGGCGGGGGATCATGATTTGAAGCCGCTGAAGGCTTCCGGGTTTACCCATGAGCAGCATTTGGCGGCTGCGGCTGAGAGGGTGGCTTCATACCTTCAGTGAAAGGTGTGGTGTGGCAAATGGCTTCTTCGCGGGCAAGCCCGCTCCCACAGTGATCTGTGGTGTGGCTTGATCGTGTGATCAATGCAAAACCCTGTGGGAGCGGGCTTGCTCGCGAAGAGGCCGCACAGGCGACATGCTTTTCAAATTGATAATAAAAAACCCGGAAGCTTCCACTGTCCGGGCTTTTTATGAATCAACCACAATCAGCGGTTAAACCGCTCCACCAACGAATACTGGGTATTCGCGGTCTTGGTCAGCTCTTCACTCAACAACGCCGAGTTCTGCGCCTGTTCCGAGGTCTGGTCCGCCAACTCCGAGATGTTGCTGATGTTGCGGCTGATTTCTTCGGCCACGGCACTTTGCTCTTCGGTCGCGGCGGCGATCTGGGTGGTCATGTCGGTGATGTTGGCCACCGCCTCGCTGATCCCCACCAGCGCCTGGTCCGCTTCCAGCACCCGCGCCACGCCTTCTTCGGCCTGGCGATGCCCGGCTTCCATGGTTTGCACCGCAGTGCCGGCGGTGTGCTGGAGCTTGGCGATCAGCGCATGGATCTGCCCGGTGGACTCGCTGGTGCGTTGCGCCAGCTGACGGACTTCGTCGGCCACCACCGCAAAACCACGCCCCATCTCACCGGCACGGGCCGCTTCGATGGCGGCGTTCAGGGCCAGCAGGTTGGTCTGGTCGGCGATGCCTTTGATCACGTCGACCACGCCACCGATTTCGTTGCTGTCCTTGGCCAGCTGGGTCACGGTGACGCCGGTTTCACCCACCACCACCGACAGGCGCTGGATGGCTTCGCGGGTTTCCCCGGCGATGTCACGACCGCGACCGGTCAGCCGATTGGCTTCCTGGGTGGCGTCGGCGGTGCGTTGCACGTGGCTGGCGACTTCCTGGGTGGTCGCGGCCATCTGGTTGACCGCCGTGGCCACTTGCTCGGTCTCGACACGTTGACGTTCCAGGCCGCTGGAGCTGTTGTGCGCCAGGGCATCGGACTGCCGGGCCTGATCGGTCAAGTGCTCGGCGGTATCCTGCAGTCGCGTCAGACAGGTTTTCAAGCGTGCTTCCTGGCTGAGGATGGACATCTCCAGTCGCGCCTGGGCACCGCGGCTGTCGGTGTACATCTGTGCGATCAATGGGTCGGAGGTGGTCTGCTCGGCCAGGCGCAGCAAACGCTTGAGTCCGCGCTGTTGCCACTGCAGGCCCATCAGGCCCAGCGGCACCGAAAGACCGGCGGCCAGGGCAAAACCCCAGTGGGAGTTCAGCGATGCACCGATCATGAAGCTCAACTGGCTGACCAGGATGAACGGCAGCCAGTCCTGCAGGATCGGCAACCATTTGTCCGAGGAGGGAATGGCCGACTTGCCCTGGTTGATACGTTGGTAGAGCGCCTCGGCACGGCGGATCTGTTCGGCGGTGGGCTTGACCCGCACCGACTCGTAACCGGTCACCTGATTGCCTTCGAAGATCGGTGTCACATAGGCGTTTACCCAGTAGTGATCACCGCTCTTGCAGCGATTCTTCACAATGCCCATCCATGGCAAGCCTTGTTTCAGTGTGCCCCACATGTGTGCGAACACCGCGGCCGGGACGTCGGGGTGACGGACCAGGTTGTGCGGTGCACGGATCAGTTCCTCTCGGGAATACCCGCTGATATCGACGAAATCGTCGTTGCAGTAGGTGATCATGCCCTTGGCATCGGTGGTGGAAATCAACCGTTGCTGAGCCGGGAAGGTCCGCTCGCGTTGTGTAATTGGCTGGTTGTTACGCATGGCTTTTTTAGTCCGCAAGGCTTTCAAGTGCTGTATCGGCGAGGTCGGCGGATTGTTGAGTTTATTTTTTGATAATCGGCAATGCGTCGCAAAATGACCCTTGCGTCAGCCGGCGAGCATCGGATAGGTGAACAGGCCGAAGTGCAGCAGGTTCAAGCCGACGTGGGTGGCGATGGCGGCCGCCAGCCCGCCGAATCGGTAGGCCAGGCCATAGCCGATCCCGGCCAGGCTGGCCAACAGGACCCATTGCCAGCCTGCCCCGGCATGGGCCAGGCCGAAGATCAAGGAAGCCAGGAGCAGGGCAAGGTTTTCGCCATGGCGAAGGTTTTTCAGGCATCGGTTCAGGCCACCCTGGATATAGCCGCGGAACAGTGCCTCCTCGACCAGTGTCACCAGCAGCAGATTGTTCAGTAACCACAGCCAGGCAGAATCCGGCCACTTCGGTGCCCAAGTGACGACACCCAGCAACAGCGCGCCGCCCAGCGCCAGCACGGCGCTCAAGGTCAGGGCCATTGCGGTGGCATACAGCGACAATCGAAGCGAACGGCGGCCGACAATCCACGGACAAACCAGCAATAGCCAGAAGCCGATCAGCGGCTTGTCCAGGTTCAGGTGCATGGCGAATGACGCAGCATAGTCGGTAAAACGCTGGGGATCGATAACGCGACCGTTGTAGAAACCGGGTAGCCAATGCGTCGCCAAGGCCAAGGCCAGTACGATGAACAGACCGTGGCCGAGGTAGCGGACAAAAGGGATCTCGCGCTGGCGAACTGCCGCACCAGCGACCAGCAACAAGGACACCGTGATTGCCGAGAGCCAGCCGAGATGGCCGTAGGTCAGCGCCAGACCGTAGCCGAGGGAAAGCAGCGCCAGAAACGTCCATGGCAGGGCAATCATGTGAAGTCCTTGAGTTGAAGTCTTGCGAACGCCCCTGATGTCCTGTGGGAGCGGGCTTGCTCGCGAAGAGGCCATGACATTCAACACGTGTGTCGACTGATCCAGCGCATTCGCGAGCAAGCCCGCTCCCACATTTGCTCATGTGTCAGGCATGAAGGGTGAGCATGAGGCGAGCAATTGTACTGGCGGGCGCCCAGACAAAAAACACCGCCCGAAGGCGGTGTTTGTATCAGCGCATGGCTAGGAGGCAATCAGCTGCCGCAGCACGTAATGCAGAATCCCTCCGGACTTGAAGTACTCCACCTCATTGAGTGTATCGATGCGGCACAGCACCTCGACCTTCTCGCGGCTGCCGTCTTCGCGAGTGATGACCAGTGTCAGGTTCATCCGTGGCGTCAGCTCGACACCGCTCAAGCCGAGGATGTCCAGGGTTTCACTGCCGTTCAGGTTCAGGCTCTTGCGGTTCTGGTCCAGCTTGAACTGCAACGGCAGCACGCCCATGCCCACCAGGTTGGAGCGGTGGATGCGCTCGAAGCTTTCGGCGATGACCGCTTTGACGCCCAGCAGATTGGTGCCTTTGGCCGCCCAGTCGCGGCTCGATCCGGTGCCGTATTCCTGGCCGGCAATCACCACCAGCGGGGTGCCCGATGCCTGATAGCGCATGGCGGCGTCGTAGATCGGCATTTTTTCTCCGGTGGGAATGTAGCGGGTGTTGCCGCCTTCCTCGCCGCCGAGCATTTCGTTGCGAATGCGGATGTTGGCGAAGGTGCCGCGCATCATCACTTCATGGTTGCCGCGCCGCGAACCGTAGGAGTTGAAGTCCCGCGGTTCCACGCCTTTGTCGCGCAGGTAGTGCCCCGCCGGGCTGTCCGCCTTGATGTTGCCGGCGGGGGAGATGTGGTCGGTGGTTACCGAGTCGCCGAGCAGGGCGAGAATGTTCGCTGCGCTGACATCCTTGACCACGGGCGGCGGGCCGCCGATGTCGTCGAAGAAGGGTGGGTGCTGGATGTAGGTCGAGTCGTCCTGCCAGACATAGGTCGCCGCTTGCGGAACCTCGATCGCCTGCCATTGTTCGTCTCCGGCAAACACTTCGGCGTATTCCTTGTGGAACATGGCGGTGTTGACCTGATTCACTGCGTCGGCGATTTCTTTGCTGCTGGGCCAGATGTCGCGCAGGTAAACCGGTTTGCCGTCCTTGTCTTCGCCCAGCGGCTCGCGGCTGAGGTCGGTGCGTACCGTGCCCGCCAACGCATAGGCGACCACCAGCGGTGGGGAAGCCAGCCAGTTGGTTTTCACCAATGGATGCACCCGACCTTCGAAGTTGCGATTGCCCGAGAGTACCGATGCCACGGTGAGGTCGGCTTGCTGAATGGCTTTCTCGATGGGCTCCGGCAGCGGCCCGGAGTTGCCGATGCAGGTGGTGCAGCCGTAACCGACCAGGGCAAAGCCCAATTCATCGAGGTAGCGGGTCAGGTCGGCAGCCTTGTAATAGTCGGTGACCACCTTCGAACCGGGGGCCAGTGAACTCTTCACCCAGGGTTTGCGTTTCAGGCCTTTTTCCACGGCCTTCTTCGCCACCAGTCCGGCCGCCATCATCACGCTCGGGTTGGAGGTGTTGGTGCAGGAGGTGATGGCGGCGATGACCACGGCGCCGTTTTTCAGGCGATAGGTCTGGCCTTCGTAATGGTAATCCGCCTCTCCGGCGAGATCGGCGTTGCCGACGGCGACGCCACCGCCGCCCTCGCTCTCCAGGCGGCCTTCTTCCTTGCTGGTGGGTTTGAATTGCAGGTCGACGAAGTCGCTGAAGGCTTGCGCGACATTCGGCAGCGACACCCGGTCCTGCGGGCGTTTTGGTCCCGCAAGGCTGGCTTCGACGCTGCCCATGTCCAGCGCCAGGCTGTCGGTGAACACCGGCTCCTGGCCGGGCAGGCGCCACAGGCCCTGGGCCTTGCTGTAGGCCTCGACCAAATGCACTGTTTCGAGGGGGCGGCCGGACAGGCGCAGGTACTCCAGCGTGACGTCGTCCACCGGGAAGAAACCGCAGGTGGCGCCGTATTCCGGCGCCATGTTGGCGATGGTTGCGCGGTCGGCCAGCGGCAGGTCGGCAAGGCCGTCGCCGTAGAATTCGACGAATTTGCCCACCACGCCTTTCTTGCGCAGCATCTGGGTGACGGTCAGCACCAGGTCGGTGGCGGTGATGCCTTCCTTGAGCTTGCCGGTGAGTTTGAAACCGATGACTTCGGGAATCAGCATCGACACCGGTTGCCCGAGCATCGCCGCTTCCGCCTCGATACCACCGACGCCCCAGCCGAGCACGCCGAGGCCGTTGATCATGGTGGTGTGGGAGTCGGTGCCGACCAGGGTGTCGGGGAAGGCATAGGTGCGGCCGTCCTCGTCCTTGGTCCAGACCGTGCGACCGAGGTATTCAAGATTCACCTGGTGGCAGATCCCGGTGCCGGGCGGCACTACGCTGAAGTTGTCGAAGGCACTCTGGCCCCAGCGCAGGAACGCATAACGCTCGCCATTGCGCTGCATTTCAATGTCGACGTTCTGCTCGAAAGCGCTGCTGCTGGCGAACTTGTCGACCATCACCGAGTGGTCGATCACCAGGTCCACCGGCGACAGCGGGTTGATGCGCTGTGGATCGCCACCGGCCTTGGCCATCGCCGCGCGCATGGCGGCCAGGTCGACCACGGCGGGAACGCCGGTGAAATCCTGCATCAGCACCCGCGCCGGGCGGTACTGGATTTCGCGGTCGGAGCGGCGCTCCTTGAGCCACGCGGCCAGTGCCTTGAGGTCGGCGCCGGTGACGGTTTTTTCGTCCTCCCAGCGCAGCAGGTTTTCCAGCAGGACTTTCAACGACATCGGCAACCTGTCCAGCTCGCCCAGGCTCCTGGCGGCGTCGGGCAGGCTGAAGTAGTGATAGGTCTTGTTGCCGACTTGCAGGGTTTTCAACGTCTTCAGGCTATCGAGGGACGGCATTGCGATCACTCCTTGAAGTCCGCACGGCTACGGACTGAGGGGACGGACAGAGCCTTAAACCTAGCCCTGTTTTCGGTAGCTGGCTAATAACTGGACTCTATGGACAGACCCTGGGTTCCGATCTCGGCTATCATGCGCCGGTTTTCGTGACAGGCTTTGCTTCAGGGCAAGCCTGGGCATCGTGCAGTGGCCGAAATTCATCGCCATTGCCCAGGAGTAAGAATGAACACCCTATTCATGCATTGCCGGCCGGGCTTCGAAGGTGAAGTCTGTTCCGAGATTTCCGACCTCGCCGCGCGCTTGAACGTGGCCGGCTACGCCAAGGCCAAAGCCGCCACCGCTTGCGCCGAATTCGTCTGCACCGAAGAAGACGGCGCCGAGCGCCTGATGCGCGGGCAGCGTTTCGCCGAGTTGATCTTCCCGCGCCAGTGGGCCCGGGGGATTTTCATCGATCTGCCGGAAACCGACCGCATCAGCGTGATCCTCGCCCATATGGCGGACTTTCCGCTGTGCGGCAGCCTGTGGCTGGAAATGGTCGACACCAATGATGGCAAGGAACTGTCGAACTTCTGCAAAAAGTTCGAAGTGCACCTGCGCAAGGCGCTGATGGCCGCCGGCAAACTGGTGGAAGACGCGCACAAGCCGCGGTTGTTGCTGACCTTCAAAAGCGGCCGTGAGGTGTTCATGGGGCTGGCCGAGTCGAACAACTCGGCGATGTGGCCAATGGGCATTCCCCGTTTGAAGTTTCCTCGGGAGGCGCCGAGCCGTTCGACCCTGAAGCTGGAAGAGGCGTGGCACCACTTCATCCCGCGCGACCAGTGGGACGAACGCCTGCACAGCGACATGACCGGCGTCGACCTCGGGGCCGCTCCGGGTGGCTGGACCTGGCAACTGGTCAACCGCGGCATGCTGGTGACCGCCATCGACAACGGCCCGATGGCCGAAAGCCTGATGGACACCGGCCTGGTGCAACACCTGATGGCCGACGGTTTCACCTTCAAGCCCAAGCAGCCGGTGGACTGGATGGTCTGCGACATCGTCGAGAAGCCGGCGCGCAATGCGGCGATGCTGGAAGAGTGGATCGGTGACGGCCATTGCCGCGAGGCGGTGGTCAACCTCAAGCTGCCGATGAAACAGCGCTATGCCGAAGTGAAGCGTCTGCTCGAGCGCATTGCCGAGGGTTTCAAGGCGCGGGGCATCAAGGTCGAGATCGGCTGCAAGCAGCTGTACCACGACCGCGAGGAAGTGACCTGCCATTTGCGCCGGCTGGACGTGAAGAAACCCAAGTCCCGCTGATTTTGGCAAGGGCTTTTGTGGCGAGGGAGCTTGCTCCCGCTGGGCTGCGAAGCAGCCCTGAATTCGGCAACCTTGCAAGATCAGGTACGCCTCATACACAGGTTTTGCGACGGCTTCGCCGCCGAGCGGGAGCAAGCTCCCTCGCCACAAACCCGGCAATGCGCGACAATGCCGGTCAGTTTCAGGAGTGAATCATGAGTGAAATGCTTGATACGCCGGTAGACGGCACCCTCGATGCCACCGGTCTCAACTGCCCCGAGCCGGTGATGATGCTGCACCAGCACATCCGTGACCTGGTGCCCGGCGGCCTGCTCAAGGTCATCGCCACAGACCCGTCGACCCGTCGTGACATTCCCAAGTTCTGTGTGTTTCTCGACCACGAACTGGTGGCGCAGCACGAGGAGGAGGGCACCTACCTCTACTGGATTCGCAAGAAGTCCGGCTGATGACACCCAAAAAAAGACCTGCAAACGCAGGTCTTTTTGTTTGTGCAGTCAGCCCGTCGAGCGGTTGTTACGAATTCGCCGGCGCGCACTGAGCGTCAGGCGGATCGACAGCATCAGCGCCGCACAGCTCAAGCCGGCAATCAACCCTTCCCACAGCCCGCTCGGGCCGCTGGCCGGACCGAACCAATCGGTCAGTCCCAGCACGTAGCCGACCGGCAGGCCGATGCCCCAATAGGCGAACAAGGTCAGGATCATGGTCACCCGGGTATCCTGGTATCCACGCAACGCGCCCGCGCAAATCACCTGGATGGCATCGGAAAACTGATACAGCGCGGCATACACAATCAACATCGACGCAATCTGGATCACGGCCTTGTCAGGCGTGTAGATCGAGGCGATCGGTTCGCGCAGGAGCAGGATCAGGCTCGCCGAGAACGCCGCGAACACCAATGCCGCGCCGAGCCCGACCTTCGCCGCGAAACGCGCCTGCCAGGGATTGCCGCCCCCCAGTGCCTGACCGACGCGCACGGTCACCGCCATGCCCAGCGAATAAGGAATCATGAACAGCAACGAGCTGATATTGAGGGCGATCTGATGCCCGGCCACCACGGTCGAGCCGAGACTGCCGATCAACAGCGCGATGACCGCGAAGATGCTGGACTCGGCGAAGACGGCGATGCCAATCGGCAGGCCAATGCCGACCAGGCGCTTGATCACGGCCCATTGCGGGCGGTCGAAGCGCACCAGCACCCGGGTGCGGGCATAGAAGGGGGCCGAGAAAGTCCAGCCGGCCATGCTCAACGCCATGAACCACATCACGATGCCGCTGGCCCAGCCGCAACCGACGCCGCCCAGGGCCGGTGCGCCGAAATGGCCGTAGATCAACGCATAGTTCAGCGGGATGTTCAGCAGCAGGCCGCACAAGCCGATGACCATGCTCGGGCGGGTACGCCCCATGCCATCGCTGTAGCAGCGCAATACGTAGTAGAACGCCATGCCGGGAAACCCGAAAGCGATCCCGTGCAGGTAACCCATGCTCGGCTCGATCAATTGCGGATCGACTTTCATCCAGTGCAGGATCGGCTCGGCGCTGAGCAGCAGGCCGCTGCCGATCAAGCCGACACACAATGCCAGCCACAGCGCCTGGCGTACCAGCGGGCCGATCTGGTCGAACTGCGCGGCGCCAAAGCGTTGCGCGACCTTGGGGGTGGTTGCCAGCAAAACACCGGACATCAACAGGTAGACCGGAATCCAGATCGAGTTGCCCAGGGCCACCGAGGCCAGGTCCCGTGGGCTGACGCGGCCGGCCATCACCGCATCGACGAAGCCCATGGCCGTGGTGGCCAGTTGCGCGATCATGATGGGCAGGGCCAGGCCGAGCAGGCCCTTGAGTTCCAGGCGAACGGGTGTCGTCCGCGCAGGCGCAGTGGCGACGGTACTTTCAATAACAGGATTCAATAGCGAAACGTCCAAGAGGTTTTGATGCACAGCCGCGCATTCTACGCGTTGACGCGGCAGTCAGGAAAAGACTCGTGTTACCGATTTGTAATCTCTGTAGGAGCTGCCGCAGGCTGCGATCTTTTGACTTTTTTTAAGAGCAAGATCAAAAGATCGCAGCCTGCGGCAGCTCCTACACGGTATGCAGGCTAGGCGTAACGAGGCATCTACGCCTACACTGCCGGTCCGCCAAAGGAGCCTGCCATGCTGATTGTTGCCGACGAGAATATCCCCCTGCTCGATGCCTTCTTTGGAGGCTTCGGCGAAATCCGCCGGGTGCCGGGTCGCGCCATCGACCGTGCCACGGTCGAGCAGGCCGATGTGCTGTTGGTGCGTTCGGTGACCAACGTCAATCGCGCGCTGCTCGAAGGCAGCAAGGTGCGCTTTGTCGGTACGTGCACCATCGGCACCGATCATCTGGACCTGGATTACTTTCAGCAGGCCGGCATCACCTGGTCCAGTGCGCCGGGCTGCAATGCCCGCGGCGTGGTCGACTATGTGCTCGGCAGCTTGCTGACCCTGGCCGAAATCGAAGGGGTCGACCTGACCCGGCGTACCTACGGCGTGGTCGGCGCCGGCGAGGTGGGTGGCCGACTGGTCAAGGTCCTGCAGGGCCTGGGCTGGAAGGTGCTGGTGTGCGATCCACCCCGGCAGGCGACTGAAGGCGGTGACTACGTCAGCCTCGAGCAGATCATCGAAGCGTGCGACGTCATCAGCCTGCACACGCCGCTGACCAAGCAGGGTCCTCAATCGACCTGGCATCTGTTCGATGAAAAACGCCTCAACCAGCTCAGGTCAGGTACCTGGCTGATCAATGCCAGTCGTGGACCGGTGGTCAACAACGCGGCACTGCGCGATGTGCTGCTGGAGCGCGAAGACCTGCAAGCAGTGCTCGATGTCTGGGAAGGCGAGCCTGAAGTCGACGTGGCGCTGGCCGAGCTGTGCGTGCTGGCCACGCCGCACATTGCCGGTTACAGCCTCGACGGCAAGCAGCGGGGCACCGCGCAGGTTTATCAGGCCTATTGCGATTTCCTCGGGCAACCGGCCCGCGTCAGCCTGAGCGATTTGCTGCCGGCATCCTGGCTGTCGCACGTGACCCTGAATGGGCAAAGCGACCCGGCCTGGGCCTTGGCGATGCTGTGCCGCGGGGTGTATGACCCGCGTCGTGACGATGCGGATTTCCGTCGCAGCCTTGTCGGCAGTGTCAGCGAGCAGCGCGCGGCATTTGATGTGCTGCGCAAGAATTATCCTTCGCGCCGTGAGATCGACGGGTTGCAGGTGCGGATCGAGGGGGATGCGCCTGAGTTGCAGCGGATTGTGGCGGCGTTGGGGGCGGCGGCAATCTGATAGACCGTGGCGGCCCCTTCGCGAGCAAGCCCGCTCCCACAGGGGGCTTGTGGTGCATGAAGATCCAGTGTGGGAGCGGGCTTGCTCGCGAAGGGCACCCCCCCAATGTCCAGACAGGCACCCATAAAAAACCCGGCCAACAATGGGCCGGGTCAAGAAGACGGTGGCTATATCACTCTTGTTCGGCAGGCTTGACCAATCGCTTTTCCAGTTCGCTGCAAGCTTTCTGGATCATTTCTTCAGTGATCGGTACTTCGCGGCCTTGCTCGTCGATAATCGAGCAGCCCAGAGACTGGTCTGGTTGCGTGCGGATCACTTGAATCTTGTCATCGCTGCTGTGTTGCAAGGACATGGCCTGTCTCCTCTTCAGGTTGTGTGCTTACTCTAGAACCGCCAGGTGACCGGGCTATGACAACTCCCTGCGATCTTTCCGGGGGGACAGAACCAGTGCAGCAGAAATGCCTTCGCGTGGCTACCCGAACTTTAGACCAATAGCGTCTAGCCTCTAGTGTTGGTGGACATAATTAACCTGACTCATTGTGATTTGCAGCGAGCCACCCCATTGAGCGGTGTAGGCTGACCCTAATGATTGTCTTGTCCCGGATGTTTGCGATGCTCTCTGCCCGTCACCGCCGTGCTGTTCGCCTGGCCAGTCGTTTCATTGCGCCGTATCGCTGGCAGGCCTTCGGCGCCTTGCTGGCGTTGATCGCCACCGCCGGTATCACCTTGTCCATGGGGCAGGGCATCCGCCTGCTGGTGGACAAGGGGTTCATGACCCAGTCGCCACACCTGCTCAATCAGTCCATTGGCCTGTTCATGTTGCTGGTCGTGGGGCTGGCGATCGGAACCTTTGCACGGTTTTACCTGGTGTCTTGGATCGGCGAGCGCTGCGTTGCCGATATCCGGCGTGACGTGTTCAATCATCTGATTTACCTGCACCCGGGTTTTTACGAAGACAATCGCAGCTCCGAAATCCAGTCCCGCCTGACCGCCGACACCACGCTGCTGCAATCGGTCATCGGGTCTTCGCTGTCGTTGTTCCTGCGCAACCTGTTGATGGTGATCGGCGGGATCGTCCTGTTGTTCATCACCAACCCCAAACTCACTAGTATCGTAGTGGTGGCCTTGCCCCTGGTGATCGCGCCGATCCTGATCTTCGGTCGCCGGGTGCGTAACCTCTCGCGCCTGAGCCAGGACCGGATTGCCGATATCGGCAGCTATGTTTCCGAAACCCTGGGGCAGATCAAGACCGTGCAGGCCTATAACCATCAGGTCCAGGACGAGCAACGGTTTGCCGTGACCGTGGAGGAGGCATTCAACACCGCACGCAAGCGCATCTTCCAGCGGGCGTGGCTGATTACCCTGGTGATCGTGCTGGTGCTGGGTGCGGTCGGGGTGATGCTCTGGGTCGGCGGGATGGACGTCATCGCCGGGCGAATTTCCGCCGGCGAGCTGGCGGCGTTCGTGTTCTACAGCCTGATCGTCGGCAGTGCTTTCGGCACTTTGAGCGAGGTGATCGGGGAATTGCAGCGGGCAGCCGGCGCGGCGGAGCGGATTGCCGAGTTGCTGCGTTCGGAAAACATCATCCTGCCACCGGTCGCAGGCGCGGTGACGCTGCCGGAACGGGTCGACGGCCGCCTGCAACTGCAAAATGTGCGTTTTTCCTACCCGTCGCGGCCGGAAAGTTATGCCGTCGACGGCTTGAGCCTGACGGTCAATGCCGGTGAGACGCTGGCGTTGGTCGGGCCATCCGGGGCCGGCAAGTCGACGGTGTATGACTTGCTGCTGCGTTTCTACGACCCGGCCGAGGGGCGCATCCTGCTCGATGGCGTGCCGTTGACTCAACTCGATCCGCTGGATCTGCGCCGCTGCTTCGCCCTGGTGTCACAGACCCCGGCGTTGTTTTTCGGCAGCATTGAAGAAAACATTCGCTACGGCAATCCGCAGGCGACGCTGGCCGAGGTACAGGAAGCGGCAAAGATCGCTTACGCCCATGACTTTATCGAAGCCATGCCCAACGGTTACCAGACTCATCTGGGGGATGGCGGACTGGGCTTGTCCGGCGGCCAGCGCCAACGCCTGGCCATCGCCCGCGCGTTGCTGGTGGACGCGCCGATCCTGCTCCTGGACGAAGCCACCAGCGCCCTCGATGCCCAGAGTGAGCACCTGATCCAGCAGGCGCTGCCGAGCCTGATGAAGAATCGAACCACTCTGGTGATCGCCCATCGCCTGGCCACGGTTAAAAACGCCGACCGGATCGCGGTGATGGATCAGGGGAAACTGGTGGCGGTGGGCACGCATCAGGAGCTGATTGCCAGCAATGCCTTGTATGCACGCCTGGCGGCGTTGCAGTTCAGTGACGGCAAGGCCACCGCCGAACCGTAGGAGCTGCCGCAGGCTGCGATCTTTTGATCTTGCTCTAAAAAATGCCCGCATCAAACGATGCGGGCATTTTTTGTCAGGGGTTTTAAGGACGCAAAAATCAAAAGATCGCAGCCTGCGGCAGCTCCTACATTACCGGCATTACCGGTCATTGATCGTCGAAAAACCGCTCATGCCAATCCACGATCGGCTGGGGCGAGTTGAGCTTCTGGCCGTAGATCACCGAGTACGACAACACGTTTTGCACGTACTGGCGGGTTTCGTCGAACGGGATGCTTTCCACCCACACGTCGAAACTCAGGTGGTCGGCGCCGCGCAGCCATTGGCGCACGCGCCCCGGGCCGGCGTTGTAGGCGGCGGAGGCAAGGACGCGGTTGCCGTTGAACTGGCTGTGCACCTGGCTCAGGTAGGCGGCGCCGAGCTGGATGTTCTTGTCCGGATCGAACAGTTGCTGAGGCGAGCTATAAGGAATGCTGAACTTGCGTGCGGTTTCCTTGGCGGTGGCGGGCATCAGTTGCATCAGGCCCGAGGCGCCGACACCGGAACGGGCATCGTCCATGAATGCACTTTCCTGGCGGGTGATGGCGAATGCCCAGCTTGGATGCAGGCCGCGGCTCTTCGCTTCACGTACCAGGGCCTCGCGGTGAGCCATCGGGAAGCGGATATCCAGGTCGTCCCAATACTGCGCCTGGCTGATGGTGCGGATCGCCGGGAAGTACCATTTCAGGTCGTAGGCCAGCTTGGCCTGGGCGACCATTTCGTCGCGGCTGAAGTGACGGCTGACGTAGTACCACTCGCGACGGCCATCGACGATCTGCCCGCGGGCGTGCAGCTCCAGGGCGCGGCGCACGCCGGGGGTGTTGCGCACCTTGTTGATGGTGGCCTGGCTGAGCACCAGCGGTTTGTTGAGCAGCGAGTAGGGCGACTGCGAGCGATCGGCGGCGAGGAAACCATAGAAGTCGCGTTCGCGGGCCAGGTTCCTGTAGAGCGTCTGCACTTCCGGATTCTGTGGTTGCGCCAGTTCCAGGCTGCGGGCCTGCCAGTAGCGCCAGCGGTTGGTGGTGGCCAGGTCCTGGGGCAGGCGGCGGGTCAATTGATAGGCATCGTCCCAGCGCGCCAGGCGCAGGAGCAGGCGCAGGCGCCATTCGGAAACCGTGTTGTCGCGCAGCTCGGGGTCGTATTTGGTCATGACATCCAGTGCACGGCTGTCGAAACGTCGTGCGAGGGTCAGGCCGATTTCCCGGGCGATCGCCACTTTTTCATCCCGGGAGAAGTGCATGCTGCTGGCGTAGCCGTCGAGCAGGTCCATGGCCTTGTCCGGGTCCTGGCGAGCCAGGCGGCGCAGGCCGAGGCTGACCACGTCGGACATGGCTTCATCGGCCGGGGTGAAGCGTGACGGCTGGTTGAGCAGTTCCGGTTTCTGCGCGACGTCCACCAGCAAGCGACCGCGCGGGGCGAGGGTGGTCAAGCCGTTGACCAGGCTGTTGGCCAGCGGGTAGTTGCGCGCCTGGGCGGCGAGTTTGGCGCGCTCCCAGCGTTTTTGCTCGGTCAACTGGCCTTCGGCCGCCCACATGCCGAACAGGGTGTCGCAGGCATCGGGTTGGGATTTGCCGGTCAGCCAGAGTTTTTCCGCGTTGGCGTTGCCTTCGGCCTTGAGGTTGTGACTGAGCTGGTACTGCGCATTCAGGCAGTCCAGTTCGGTGAAGTTCATTTTCGGGTCGTAGTACTTGACGAAAGTCGCCCAGTCACCCCGATCCGCCAGCCAGCGCAACCAGCGCAGTTTCATCCAGTTGGCCTGGGGCAGGTCGCCGTGTTCGGCGAGGAATTTCTCGATTTCGGCGTTGCTCGCGGTTTTCAGGCGCGCGGTCAGTTCGTCGTAGGCCAGGTACGGTTCCAGCGGATAATCGGCGAGGGCCTGGCTGTAACGGAAATACGGACCGGTATCACCCTTGGCCAGGGCGCGCTTGGCTTCATCGTAATATTGGCGCTGGGTGGACAGGTCCACCGCCTGGGCGGATTGAAACGCTGCGGCTGAAAGTAAAAAGCACGACAAAAGATTGAAAAGGCGACTGCGCATGAGACGTCCAGGCAGAGAAAACATGACAAGTGCGGGTCAGGCCCGCACTGAATTGTCTGTAGCTTAGCCTTTTGCCAGCAGCCGGCGAAAGCTTTGCGGGTCTTCCCGCATCAGTTCGCAACATTTGTCGTTCAGAGTGCTACGACAGTGAAATTGCCGGCCTTCTGAAGCCTCAAGTCAGGTAGAATGCGCGCCCGGTTTTTGGAGAAGCTCATGACCCTGCTCAAATTCAGCGATGTGTCCCTTGCTTTCGGCGCTATGCCGTTGTTGGACAAGGTGTCCTGGCAGATCGCCCGTGGTGAGCGGGTGTGCATCATCGGCCGCAACGGCACTGGCAAGTCCAGCATGATGAAGCTCGTCAAGGGCGACCAGAAGCCCGATGACGGCTCCGTTTGGCGCGCACCCGGCCTCAAGATCGGCGAATTGCCGCAAGAATTGCCGGTGGCCGACGAGCGGACAGTGTTCGACGTGGTGGCCGAAGGCCTGGACGGCGTTGGTGCGCTGCTCGCCGAGTATCACCACCTGAGCCAGAACATCGTCACCGATGCCGACCTGGACAAGCTGATGCACGTCCAGCACGACCTCGAAGCCCGCGATGGCTGGCGCTTGCAGACCCTCGTAGACAGCACCTTGAGCCGCCTGCAATTGCCGGCCGACAAGACCCTCGCCGAGTTGTCCGGCGGCTGGCGTCGCCGCGTCCTGCTGGCCCAGGCCCTGGTGTCCGAGCCGGACCTGCTGCTGCTCGACGAGCCGACCAACCACCTGGACATCGGTGCCATCGCCTGGCTTGAAGAAGCGTTGAAGGATTTCCAGGGCGCCGTGCTGTTCATCACGCACGACCGTTCTTTCCTGCAGAACCTGGCAACCCGGATCCTCGAACTGGATCGTGGCGGCCTGATCGACTGGAACGGCGACTACGCCAGTTTCCTCGTGCACAAGGAAGCCGCTCTGGCGGCCGAAGAAACCGCCAACGCGCTGTTCGACAAGCGCCTGGCCCAGGAAGAAGTATGGATTCGCCAGGGCATCAAGGCTCGTCGCACCCGTAACGAAGGCCGCGTACGTGCGCTCAAAGCCTTGCGCGTCGAGCGCAGCGAACGTCGCGAGCGGACCGGCAAGGCCAACATCCAGCTGGAAACCGCCGACAAGTCCGGCAAACAGGTCATGGTCCTCGATAACGTGAGCTTTGCTCACCCGGACGGTCCGTTCCTGATCAAGGACTTCTCCATGGTGCTGCAGCGCGGCGACCGTATCGGCCTGCTCGGCGCCAACGGTACCGGCAAGACCACGCTGCTGAAGCTGATGCTCAGCGGCTTGCAGCCAACCAGCGGCAAGGTGGAGGAGGGCACCAGGATCGATGTTGCCTACTTCGACCAGTTGCGCCATCAACTGGACCTGGAAAAAACCGTGATCGACAACGTCGCCGAAGGTCGCGACTTCATCGATATCGACGGCCAGAGCCGCCACGTGCTGAGCTACCTCGGCGACTTCCTGTTCAGCCCGCAGCGTGCGCGCACGCCGGTCAAGGCGCTGTCCGGCGGTGAACGTGCCCGTCTGTTGCTGGCCAAGCTGTTCAGCAAGCCGGCCAACCTGCTGGTACTCGACGAACCGACCAACGACCTCGACGTCGAAACCCTCGAATTGCTCGAAGAGGTCCTGCTGACCTTCAACGGCACCGTACTGATGGTCAGTCACGACCGGGCATTCCTCGACAACGTGGTGACCAGCACCCTGGTCTTCGAAGGTGAAGGCAAGGTGCGTGAATACGTCGGCGGTTATCAGGACTGGCTGCGTCAGGGCGGCTCGCCGCGCCTGCTGGGCGTGACCGAGAGCAAGTCCGGCAAGGCCGACCTGAACTCTGCCGTGGTGAAGGCCGAGCCTGCACCGGTTGCGGCGGCAGTCGAAGCGCCAGTGGCGAAGAAGAAGCTCAGCTACAAATTGCAGCGTGAGCTGGAAGCGTTGCCCGGCGAGATCGAAGCCATGGAGCAGCAGATCGCTGCCGTTGAAGCGCAGATGGCCGACGCGGGTTTCTACCTGCGCCCGGCTGCCGAGACGGCTGCAGTGATCGCTCAGCTGGCGCAGTTGCAGGCTGAACTCGACGTGATGGTCGAGCGTTGGGCCGAACTGGATGCCTGATTGACCCTGCAATAAAAAAGCCCGGCTTCACACACGTGAACGCCGGGCTTTTCATATGTAACGCCATCCCTGTGTAGGAGCTGCCGCAGGCTGCGATCTTTTGACTTTGATTTTTAAAAACAAGATCAAAAGATCGCAGCCTGCGGCAGCTCCTACACAGGGGGTTGTGTATCAGCTTTTGGTTTGCAGGCGCACCGCAAGCACATCGCAAGGCGCGCCATGCAGCACGTCATTGGCGGTGGAGCCGAGCAGCAGTGCCAGGCCGTGCCGGCCATGGCTGCCCACCACGATCAGGTCGCAGGTTTGCTCCTTGGCCAGGTGGTGGATTTCCTGGCGTGGCTGACCATAGGTCAGGTGGCTGTATTCCCTGGAGAGCTCCGGGTATTTGAGGATCAAGCGGTCAAGGCGCTCCTTGGCCTGATCGAACTGCTGCTGTTGCAGTTGTGACAGGTCCATCGGCACGTCGCCACCGAAGGCCATCGCCATCGGCTCGACAATGTGCACCAGTGACAATTTCGCGCCGTTGCTCACCGACAGCTCGCGAGCGCGGTGGATCACAGGGTCGCACTCTTCGGTCAGATCTACAGCGACCAGAATATGGTTGTAGGGCATGAGGTGCTCCTCCTGAGGATTGCAATATTGGTAAGTATGGCTGGTTTCAAGCGCATTGGTTCCAAAGTGACACAATGGGCTCATCAAGAATCGGGAGTACAGATATGACGGTGTGGATAGTGGTGTCAATCCTGCTGGTGGTACTCAGCCCACTGGCATGGTTGCGCCCGTCGCGTGCCCAGAGCGGGCGCATCGCCCTGCGCATGGAGGCCCGGCGCATTGGGCTGGCCATGCAACTGGCGCCCCAGGAGTGGCCACACTGGCTGAGCCAGGAGCCGCCGAGCCCGTGCGCCCAGTACCATCGTCCAAGGCGTGGCAGTCAGCCAGCATGCTGGAGTTACTGGCAAAAATCACCGGGTGTCTGGGTCAATCAGTGGCAGGAAGCCTGCGAAGATCAGGCGCTGCTCAATCATTTCGAAAAATTGCCGGGTAATGTCTACAAGGTTGAGGCCGACAAGCAAATCATCGCCTTGTATTGGGGTGAGAAGGGCGAGGCTGAGGTGTTGCAGCACATCGATGCCACCCTCAAGGCGCTCGCCTGAAGCTGCGTTCCGGATCCCCCTGTAGGAGCTGCCGCAGGCTGCGATCTTTTGACTTTGATTTTTACAAACAAGATCAAAAGATCGCAGCCTA